>CAYSIP010000010.1:0-23655 GCA_964431055.1 uncultured Corynebacterium sp.
AACTCGCAACCTACGGTTTACAAGACCGTTGCGCTACCAATTGCGCCACTCCAGCAGTGCCCCACTCTCAGCGGGCACGGTTTCCGATGTTACCTGAGGCCCGGCAACGGTTGAAACAACCCTCCCGACGGCCTCGGCCGGGCGGATTCCCGCAGCGCACGGCCGCCTGGGAAACGCGCGGGGGACAGTCATGTGCGCGTGGTAAACGCACAGGATAGTGTGTGTTTTTGTTGTTCCACCCTCCACCATTCCTGCGCCAATTGAGGTAGATCGCCCACGTGTCCACGCTGTTCGAGAGAATCGGCTCCTTCTTCACCGGTTCCGGGCGCATCGCCACCATTGACGCCGCCCGGTCCGCTCCCCCGCCGTCGCCGCTCGCGCCCATTGACCTCACCGACTACGCCCAGGTCGCCGGCGTCATGGATCTCGCGGTCCGCATCGGCGACATCCTGTTGTCGTCGGGCACCTCCAATTCGGACACCAAGACGCAGATCCATGCGGTGACCTCCGCCTACGGTCTGCACTACTGCCACGTGGACATCACGATGAACACCATCACGATCTTCACGAATATCGGCACGACGAAGAAGACCCCGGTCAGCGTGTTCCGTGTGGTGCGGTCCATGTCGACCGACTTCTCCAAGCTCTCGGAGGTCGACCGTCTGATCCGTTCCATCCAGGCCGGCGCCACACCGCCGGAGGTCGCGGAGAAGATCCTCGACGAGTTGGCCGCCACGCCCGCCGCCTACGGGGTGTTCACCTCCATCATGGGCTGGGGCGTGTTGGGCGGGGCCGTGGCGGTCCTGTTGGGCGGCGGGCCGCTCGTGTCCTTCACGGCCTTTCTCACCTCGGTACTGATCATGGCGGTCAACACCTGGTTGTCACGCCATAACCTGCCGGTCTTCTTCCAGAATGTCTTCGGCGGCATCATCGCCACGGTTCCCGCGGCCATCATCTACGCGGTGGCGGCCCGTTACGGGCTGCAGATCCTGCCCAGCCAGATCATCGCCTCGGGCATCATCGTTCTGCTGGCCGGCCTGACGCTGGTGCAGTCGCTGCAGGACGGCATCACCGGCGCCCCCGTGACGGCCTCCGCCAGGTTCTTCGAGACCCTGTTGTTCACCGGCGGAATCGTCGCGGGAGTGGGTATCGGCATCCAGCTCTCTGCGGTCGTCGGCGTGACGCTGCCACCGCTGGAGGCCCTCTCGGCCCCGAACTTCACGTCCTCCACTGTGCGGGTGATCGCCGGCGGGTTCGCCGCCGCCGGGTTCGCGGTCGCCAGTTACGCGGAGTGGTCATCGGTGTTGTTGTCGGGCGTCACCGCCCTGGCGGGATCCGCGTTCTATTATTTTCTGCTCATGCCGTGGGGTGTGGGTTCGGTCATCGGTTCGGCGGTCTCGGCGATCGTCATCGGCTTGGCCGGTGGCCTGCTCGCCCGTCGTTTCCTGATTCCCCCGTTGATCACGGCCGTCGCGGGCATCACCCCGTTCCTGCCCGGCCTGTCGGTGTACCGGGGCATGTACGCGGCACTCAACGAGCAGATGCTGATCGGGTTCACCAACATCGCCCTGGCCCTGGCCATCGCCAGCGGTCTGGCCGCGGGCGTGGTCCTGGGTGAGTGGATCGCCCGTCGTCTGCGCCGCCCGCCGATCCTCAACCCCTACCGTTATTTCCGGTCCGCCCGGCGCTTTTCCTTCCAGCAGGTGGCCCAGTCCCGGCAGGCACGTCGGCCCATCGCCCGGCGGCGGGTGCGCAAACCTTCGGAGCAGTAGCGTAGAATGAAACATCTACTGTGCCCCGTCCGGGGATGAAAACCCCGGGTCCGCCCGCCTGTCCACCGTTGCTTCGGAGACTGGGCGCCGGCCCGGAGACTTGTCCCGGCGTCCGCACCTGTTCCCGAATTTCTCGACCGTTCCCAGGAGGATCACGTGCCGCCCAAGGTCACCGATACCCGCCCCAGCCCCGAGGCACTTCACGCCGTCGAGGAGGAGACCGCGCGCGGAGCGCGCCGCATCGTGGCCACCTACGCCCAGGATTTCCTCGATGGCGTGACCCTGATGTGCATGCTCGGTGTTGAGCCGGAGGGCCTGGTCTACTCCAAGGTCGCCGCCGAGCATGAGGAGACGCAGCCCAAGACGGCCAAGCGCACCCGCAAGGCGACGAAGAAGACGACCAAGAAGGCCACCGCCAAGAAGACCACGAAGAAAACCACCGCCAAGAAGACCACTGCCAAGAAGACGACCAAGAAGACCACGAAGAAGGCCTGATCAGTTTCATGAGCGGCGACAACAGTTTCGTGGTGGTGGCCAACCGGTTACCGGTCGACCTGACCACCGAACCCGACGGAACCAGCACCTGGACCCCCAGCCCCGGCGGCCTCGTCGCCGCCCTGTCACCGGTCCTCGAGCGCCATCAGGGCTGCTGGGTGGGTTGGCCCGGCGTCACCGACGAGGCCCCCGAACCTTTCCGCGACGAGGCCGGCGTGCTGCTGCACCCCGTGAAACTGACCCAGGCCGATTTCGAGGGCTTCTACGAGGGCTTCTCCAACGCCACTCTGTGGCCGCTCTACCACGACCTCATCGTCCCCCCGGTTTACGACCGTGACTGGTGGGCGGTGTACCGCGAGGTCAACCTCAAGTTCGCGGATGAGGTCGCGGCCGTCGCCGCGGAGAACGCGACCGTGTGGGTGCAGGACTACCAGCTGCAGTTGCTGCCCGGCATCCTGCGCCAGCTCCGCCCGGACCTGAAGATCGGTTTCTTCCTGCACATCCCCTTCCCCGGTCCTGAGCTGTTCCGTCAGCTGCCGTGGCGGGAGGAGGTCGTGCGCGGGCTGTTGGGCGCCGATCTGATCGGTTTCCACAACGAGCCCAATGCCGCGAATTTCCTGGATCTGGCCCGCCAGGTCAGCGGCCCGACTGGTTCCCACATTGGCCAGCCGGACGAACTGCAGGTTGAGGGCGTGGCCGCCACCCGTGAGATCGGCGCGCACATCCTCACCGCGGACGGTCGTCGCGTGGGGGTCGGGGCATTCCCGATCTCCATCGACGTCGATTCCCTGGGCCCGGGTGACCCGGCGGCCGTGGCACAGTTGCGCGCGGAGCTGGGGGATCCGGAGACGGTACTGCTGGGCGTCGACCGCCTCGACTACACGAAGGGCATCCTCCAGCGCCTGCTGGCTTTCGAGGAACTGCTGGAATCCGGCGCCCTTGATCCGTCGAAGGTGGTGCTGCTGCAGGTGGCCACCCCCTCGCGTGAGCGCATCGAGCAGTATCGGGTGGCACGCTCACAGGTGGAGGAGGCCGTGGGCCGCATCAACGGCCGCTTCGGCACGATCGGTAGCCCGGTCGTGCACTACCAGCACCGCTCGATGCCCAAATCACAGCTGCGCAACTACTACGCCCTGGCGGACGTCATGCTGGTGACCTCCTTCAAGGACGGCATGAACCTGGTGGCCAAGGAGTACGTGGCCTCGCATCCGGAGGGTTCCGGTTCGCTGGTGCTCTCGGAGTTCGCGGGCGCGGCCGTCGAGTTGTCGGAGGCCTACCTGTGCAATCCCTTCGACCTGGAGTCCGTCAAGCGCGCGATGCTCAACGCCATCTGGGACCTTGCCGACGCCCCGGAGACCACCCGGGAGCGCATGCTCGCCCTGCATGAGCAGGTGACCACCCATGACGTGGATCGGTGGGCGAGTGCCTTCCTCGACTGTCTCTCGGAGGCTGATTCCACCGCGGGTCCGGAGGCATGAGGGCGCACCGACGGTTGCTGGTGGCCCTGGTGGCGGCGGTGCCGCTGCTGGCCTCCTGTGGGGAACAGCCGACCGCCGTGGCCGGTTCCACCTGGCAGATCACCGGCCTGTGGACCGCCCCGGGTGATTCCGGGGTGCTTCCCGACACCGCCGCAGGCCGTGCCCAACTCATCTTCGGCGAGGCGACGGTCACCGGTTCCACCGGTTGCGCCCCGATCCAGGGGACGGTCAGTTTCACCCACGAGGGGGATCCGTCGCGCGCCCAGGAGGCCGACGCGGTCACTTTCGAGGCCGTGGAGATCGAGGCCCCCGGGGAGGACTGCGCGGGGCCGGTCCGTTTCGTCCACGATGAGCTGGTGGAGCTGCTGGCCCCGCAGACCCCGTACGACCTGCGGCACGAGTCGGAGGTTGAGCTGGTTCTCACCCAGCGGGGGGCCCCGGTGGACCGCCCCGCGATCCGGTTGTCCGCCGTCTGAGGCAGGGGCTGAGTACATTCGGGAGTATGACCACCTCGCTCACCATGTTCGCTGATCTGGCCACCACCGATGATCTACTGATAGTCGTCGATTTCGACGGCACCCTGGCAGGCGTCGTCCCCGACCCCTACGCCGTCCCGGTCAACACCGATTCCCTGTCCGCGCTCGCCCGGCTGGCCGGTCTGCCGGGCACCAAGGTCACCGTCCTGTCAGGCCGCCACGTGGAGGGGCTCATGAAGGTGTGCGCTCTGCGTGAGCCGGTGAACCTGGTGGGTTCCCACGGCGCGGAATCCGCCGACGGTGGGCCGGCCCTGACCCAGGACATGCTCGCCCACCTGGCCCACATCGAGAATCAGCTCGCCCCGGTTCTGGCCGCCCACCCGAAGGCGGAGATCGAGGTCAAGCCGTATCAGCGGGTCGCCCACGTGGCGAAGGTCGCCGAGGAGGATCCGGAGGCCGCGCGGAAAATCCTCGAGCGCGTGGCGGAGATCGACCACGGCGGGGCACAAATCACGTACGGCAAGAACATCGTGGAGTTCTCCGCCACTGAATTCACCAAGGGCACCTGGATCAAGGCGGAACGGGAGCGCACCGGCGCCACCCGGGTGCTGTTCATCGGCGATGACGCCACCGATGAGAACGGTTTCCGTGAGCTGCGCGACGAGGACCTCGGAATAAAGGTCGGCGACGGCGCGACCGCCGCCCGCGTACGCGTGGCCGACATCGACGAGGTCGCCCACGTGCTGACCGATCTCGCCGACGCCCGCGCCGCCCACGCCGGCATCCCGAAGGACACCGCCGGCAGGTTCAAGGCCGTGGCCGCGGGTTTCACCGCCGAGGTCGTGCGCGTGCACGACTGGGACGCCCGGACCCCCTGCTCCGAGTGGCTGGCCCGCGACCTCGTCGCGCACCTGATCTCCTGGTATTCGGAGAACCTGCGGGGCGCCGGAATCGAGCTGGAGGACCTCCCGGACAGCCGTGAGAACCCCGCCGAGGCATGGACCGCACTGGTCACGGCCACCCAGGCGCTGTTGGAGGATCCGGAGCGTTCACAGACGGTCTTCACCTCCGGACCGGATGAGGGGCAGACGGTGGAGCAGTCCACCCGCGCCGCCTTTATCCCGGACGTGTTCATGCACACCTGGGACCTGGGTCGTTCCCAGGGCCACGACGTCCGCCTGGATGAGGGGCTCGCCGCCCGGAACCTCGCCGGCCTGGAGTCCATGGGTGAGAGCCTGCGCGACACCGGCACATTCGGCCCCGCCCATCCGGTGGCCGACGATGCCCGCGCCGACCTGAAGCTGATGGCCTACATCGGCCGCGACCCGGAGTTCGGGCTGCCCGCCTGACCCGGTTGTCTGGGCGGCCCGACCGTCGTGCCCGGATGGAAGACGGTGTCCAGCAGCTGGCGGGGAGCCGTGTCCGCGCTGGGCCGGTCGCCCACGCGGTCGTCGATAAGCTGTTTGAGCATGTGGCCTGCGGCCGCCCCCTTCTCCTTGTTCGGCTGAACGACGGTGGTCAGGCCGCGGAACAACGCGAGTTCGATGCCGTCGAAGCCGGTGACCGACAGGTCTGCGGGCACTCTCAGCCCCCGGTGGTGGGCGTATTCGAGCACTCCGAAGGCCATGGAGTCGGTGGTGCACAGCACGGCCGTGAGATCGGGGTGGGTCTCCAGCAGTTCGCGGGCGGCGTCGACGGAGTTGGCGCGGTCGTTGATGTGGCGGGTGACCACCGGCACCGTCGCCACGTCGATGCCCGCGGCCGCGAACACGTCCAGGGCGCCGAGGACGCGCGAGCGCTGCACGTGCATGCCCATCCCGGGCAGCAGGGCGGGATCCACGTGACCGTCATGGCGCCGGCGGTCGAGGCGGATGGTGAGGACGCCGATGCGCCGGTGTCCGGCGCCGACGAGCGCGCGGGCGGCGGGCGCGATGGCGGCGCGATCGTCGATGCCCACGAACGGCAGGTCCGGGATGTCGGTGGGCTGGTCGCAGATGACCAGCGGGAGGCGTCGGGCGCGGGCGGCCGCCAGATGAGGATCATCCTCCGCGACGGAGTAGACGACGAAACCGTCGACCACCGCGCGGCCGACGAGTGCCGCGGCGGTCCGCTCATCCTCGGCGGACTCCGGGCCGACGGGAATGAGCGTCAGCGTGGCCTCGGAACCGTAGGACTCCTCGGAATAACCGGCCATGCCCGCCAGGAAGTCCACGGAGGCGAAGTCCTCGAAGGCGTAGGAGAGGTGCTCGGTGAGCAGCACCCCGACGGAACCCACCCGGCGCGTGCGCAGGGAGCGGGCGGTGGGGTCGGGCCCGGGGTACCCGCGGGCCTCGGCGGCGGCGAGGATGCGTTCCCGCAGGGCCAGTGAGAGCTGATCCGGATGGTTGTAGGCGTTGGAGACCGTCGTGCGGGAGACACCGAGCTCGGCGGCCAGGGAGGCGAGGGTGCCGCCGGTGCGGGTGCGTTTGACCATGGGAATAAATCTATCAGCCCGGTTCAGCGGCCTATTTTCAATAGATTTTCATGTTGACAATTGTTTTCAATATCTGTTTGATGGGTGCATGACATCGACTTCCACCCGGCTACCCGTCGCCGCCCGGGCAGCCACCGCGTCACTGCTGGTCGGCGCACTGCTGCTGACCACCGCCTGCTCCCCCAGCGGGGAGGCGGCCAGCAGTGACCGGTCCGGGGACGAGCTGTCGATCGTGACCTCGACCTCCATCTGGGGCGACGTCGCGGCAGCCGTGACCCTGCCCGAGGACGTCGAGATCACCCCCATCGTGGAGAACCAGGACGCCGACCCGCACTCCTTCGAACCTTCGGCCGCCGACATGGCCCGGCTGGAGAGGGCCGACATCGTCGTCGTGGGTGGCGGCGGTTACGACGCCTGGCTCTACGACGCCCTGCCCGAGGACTCCGGGACCCCGCTCATCCACGCCCTGCCCCTGCTCGGCGGGCATGATCACGGCGACCATGAGGGCCATGATCACGCGCACGAGGTCGGGGACAACGAGCACGTCTGGTACGACCCGCGGGCCGTGGCCGAGGTCGCCGGGCAGGTCGCCGAGGCCGTCACCGAACTCGATCCGGAGGCCGAGGTGGACGTCACCGGCATCACCGATGAGCTCGAGGCCATCGAGTCGCGCCTGGCCGAACTGCCGGAGCTGCGGGTCGCGCAGACCGAACCGATCGCCGACCACCTGCTCGCCCACACGCAGCTGACCGAGGTCACCCCGGAGGGTTACCGGGCGACCGCCCTGTCACATTCGGAGCCCACCGCCGCCGACCTGGCCGCGTTCCTCGAGCTCATCGAGGCCGGCGGGTTGGACCTGCTGATCTACAACCCGCAGACCACCACCGACCTCACCGACCGTCTGCGCAAGGAGGCCGCCACCGCCGGCATCCCGATCGTGGAGATCCGTGAGACCCCGCCGGAGGGCGAGAACTTCCTCGACTACTTCGCGGACGTCGTCACGCGGCTCGCGCAGGCGACCGGCGCGGAACAGGCCTAGAATCAGCATGATGCTCGTCAGCTTCTCGAATGCCGCGGTGGAGCCGTTGTGGTCGGACCTCGATCTGGCCATCAACCCAGGTGAGTTCATCGCGGTCCTGGGACCCAACGGGGTGGGGAAATCCACCCTGCTGGGCACCCTCCTCGGCACCCGCCGCCTCACCGGCGGCACCGTCACCGTCGACGCCCGCATCGGTTACATCCCCCAGCAGCGCATGTTCCCCGGTGAGCTGCCCATGCGGGCCCGCGACCTGGTTTCGCTCGCGCTCGCCCACGGCGTCGGCAGGCGGCGCGCCCCCCGGCGCGCCGAGGTCGACGCCCTGCTGGAGTCCGTCGGCGCCACGGGCCTGGCAGAGCGTCGCGTGGGCACCCTCTCCGGTGGACAGCAGCAGCTCATCCGGCAGGCGCAGGCCCTGGCCAAGGATCCGCAGCTGTTGCTCGCGGACGAGCCGCTGCTCAGCCTCGATCTGGCGCGTCAGCAGGCGACCGTCGAGATGCTCGATCGTCGCCGCCATGAACACGGCACGTCGGTGCTGTTCGTCACCCACGGCATCAACCCGGTGCTCTCGGTCGTTGACCGGGTGCTCTATCTGGCGCCCAACGGCCACACCCTGGGCACGGTGGATGAGGTGATGCGCTCGGACGTGCTGTCCCGGCTCTACAACACCCGCGTCGACGTCGTCGAGGTCGGCGGCCGGATGGTGGTGATCTGATGGAGCTGACCCAGCTGATCGCCGACACCCAGTACCTGTTCACGGTCGGTTTCGTGCAGCAGGCCCTGGTGGCCTCCGCCATCCTCGGTGTGCTCTCCGGGGTGATGGCGCCGCTGATCGTGCTGCGGCAGATGTCATTCTCCGTCCACGCCACCAGCGAGCTGGCCCTGATGGGTGCGGCCGCGGCCCTGCTCTTCGGGCTCAATATCGGCGGTGGTGCGGTCGTCGGCGCGATCGCGGCCGCCGTGCTGCTGGCCCTGCTCGGCATGCGGCAACAGCAGGACAGCACCATCGGCGTGGTCATGAGTTTCGGCCTCGGCCTGTCCGTGTTGTTCATCCACCTCTACCCCGGCAACTCCTCCCAGGCCTTCTCGTTGCTGACCGGTCAGATCGTCGGTGTGTCCGGCGCCTCGGTGTGGTTGCTGGCGCTGGTCGCGGTGATCGTGGTGGGCGCCGTGGCGCTGTTCTGGCGGCCCCTGCTCTTCGCCTCCGCGGACCCGGTCATGGCCCAGGCCGCCGGGATCCCGGTGCGCGCGTTCTCCCTGCTCTTCGCAGTCCTGGTGGGTCTCTCCGCCGCCCAGTCGGTGCAGATCGTCGGCGCGCTGCTGGTCATGGCCCTGTTGATCACCCCGGGCGCGGCGGCCGTGCAGATCACCTCCTCGCCGGTGAAAGCCGTGTTGTGGTCGGTGCTCTTCGCCGAGATCGCGGCCGTGGGCGGGCTCATCCTGTCACTGGCCCCCGGCCTGCCGGTCTCGGTCTTCGTCACCACCATCTCCTTCGTGATCTACCTGGTCTGCCGGTTCATCGCCGCGCTGCGGGGCCGCCGGGCCACCCGCGACGAGGTGGCCGCCGCCCGTCGTTCGGACACGCGGGAACTGGCGCCTGACCCGGTGGAACAGACCGGGGTTCCGGGTGACGCGGCCGCCGAGCACTGCCATCCGGAGGATCCCCCGCCCGCGCGGCCGCAGCGGTGGTGATCTGATTGCGATCTGTGCCACTCCCCATTGGGCAGGGTCTGAGACGTGGGATACACTTGCCCGCGTGAGTGACGTGGATACCTATACCCCAGTGAAGCTGAGCCTCGTGCACCAGGGCCGCGACCGCAGCTTCCGTGTGCTCCTCCCGGCTGACCGCCCGGAGCGCCCCGCCGTGTTGTTCTTCTTCCACGGCTCCCTGCAGTCCGGCAGCGTCGCGCGCACCTTCACGGGCCGCACCTTCGACGACGTGGCCCTGCGCACCGGCACCATCCTCGTCTACCCGGACGGCGTGCACCACCACTTCAACGACGCCCGCCGCGATCTCAACGAGCGCACCCGACAGCTGCGCATCGACGACGTGGGCTTCACCGAGAAGGTGGTCGAGCACCTGGTCGCCGAGTACGACGTGGACCCGGCGCGGGTCTACGCCTCCGGTTACTCCAACGGCGGGCAGATGGTCATCCGGTTGCTTCACGACGCCCCGGGTCTGCTCGCCGGCGCCGCCACCATCGCCGCCACCCTGCCGTCGGCTTCCAATTTCGCGCCCGGCCTGCCCGCGAAGACCCCGGTGCCGACCCCGTACCTGGCGATCCACGGCACCGAGGACCAGCTGGTCCCCTACCACGGCGGGGACGCGGGATTCGACGTCGCCCGCTCCCGCGGTTCGGTCTCCTCCGCCCCGGATTCCGCCGCCTACTTCGCCCAGTTCAACGGCCTCTCCGAGCAGGATCGGGAGCGCACCCGCTTCGCCGACGACGTCGTGGCCGACGAATGGTCGCGCGAGGGCCACCCGCCCGTGCAGCTGTGGACCGTGGAGGGCATGGGCCACGTGGTGCCCTCCCCGAAGGAGGTCGACCCACGGCTGGGGGCGGGCACCGACGCCTTCGTCGCCGCCGACATCATCGCCGAGTTCTTCGGCCTCGACTGAGGTGGGGCGGGCGGTACGCCCCTGGCTCGCCGGCACAGTCATCGTCGGCCTGGCCCTGGTCGCGGCGGCCGTGGTGTTCCTGGTGCGCAATCCGGTCGGGAGTGATTACCAGGCCAGGCCGGTCCGGGAGAAATACCCCATGACCGAGGAGGAATTGGCCATCCCCCCGGTCGAGATCACCGAGGCCGGGTTCCCGGACCGACGGCGGGCGCAGGAAGCACAGTTCCGTAGATACATCCACCCTCAGGTCGGCCCGGAGATGACGGACGCCTGGTTGAACCTGGCCCGCCCCACGGTCCGGCTCGCCCAGCTCGACGACAACCTGAGCGGCAAGTTCGACGTCCCCGTCCCCGGCCCGGACAGCCCCGTCATCGGGCGCCTGGGCGGTCAGCCGGACCTGCCCGTCGACATGGACTGGCCGACCTCGGGCGAGGGCGTCCCGCTGGACTTCCTCCTCCAGGTCGACCTCGGGATTCTGGCGGGTTCCGGACTGGAAGACAGCACAGACCTCCCCGAGGAGGGGTTGCTGCTCGCCTTCGCCGAATTTCAGGATTCCCCGGAGTCATGGCGGGACCGGATCAGGCCGATTGAGGAGCCGGAGGGACGTCTCATCCACACCACCGGACCGGCCCTCCCGCGCCCCATCCCGGACGGGGCGCGCCAGCACCCTGCCGCGCCCCTGACGGCCGTCGGCAGCCTGTCCCTGCCGTCCTCCCGACACGCGGAATTTCAGGAGGTGCTGGTTCCCCTCCTCGGGGAACCCGTCGTGCCTCCCCTGGCCGAGGCCCTGACCTGGGCGGAGGAGGACCTCATCTTCACCGAGGACAGGGGACCCCACCACCAGATCGGCGGTTGGTCGAGCCCGAGGTTCGGCCTTCCCGAAGATGGGGTGGCGCCCTCCGGATCGACGGGAGACTGGCGGCTGGACCTGCAGCTCGACTGGGGGTTCGGTGAGGTGGGCATGATGTTCTGGCTCCACGACGCCGACACCGACCACGCGCTGGAGGACAGCGTTTTTGTGGTTCGGGGCAAGTGAGCATTTCTTCCGTCTCAGCTGGATTGCCACGCCCGGCCCGGGGAGGACCACCGTAATTCCGGTGGGAGGGGTCCGTGACGGTTCAGGTTCCTGTAGCGATTCACGATCCCATTCAGACCACTCCTGTCGCGGAAACCGCGTCGGTTGACGTGGATGACCGAAAATCCGTGGTTGAGCAGCTTCCTGTCCTGATCCATCTCTCGGCGCATCACCGTGGCGGGCTCATCCCCGAACTGCCCCTGGTACTTGCCCTCCCCGTCATATTCCACCCCGAGGCTGATCTCGTCGAAGAAGAAGTCCAGGCGGGAAATCGGTTTGCCGTTCTGATCAAAGATCGTCGCCTGCTGGTACGGCGGTGGTAACCCTGCCCGCCACATCAGTATCTTGAGTTCCGACTCCCGCGGGCTTTCTGACCAGGGGGTCGCCAACGCCACCGCCTGCCGTAGACGGGCAATTCCCCAGACCTGCCCGAATCCGTTGAGCACCCGGCCCAACTCCTCCACGGTGAACCACTTCTGCCGTAACCCGTGATCGAGGGCAACCACGGCGTCCTCCAAACTGTGCCATCGCGCCAGATCCAACCCGGTCTGTACCGGATCCGTCATCGGCACGGTTCCGAACGGGGTCGGGTACTCGAAGGACCGGTCCATGGCCCGAGACGACAACGGTCGGTACGTTACCGCCCGTCGGCGTCCGTTCCGGGCGCGGTTGACGCCACCGAGCTCAAAACCAGGATGCCGTTCCAGGGACACCAACGGGAGTTCATGCATGCGGGCAGCTGATTTCCCGACCACCACCGACTTCGGGGACGCCGCCGCATGTGCGACCAACCCCATCGCCCAGCGTTGCTTCGGATTCATTTCCCGGTATTTACCGGCGTCGACATAGATGCCGTCCACGACTCGCAGGATTTCTCCCCTTGCCGCCCGCCGTTGGATCCGGCGCTGCTGGGCAACTGACATTCCCCGGACATGAAGCAATGGCCCCCCGACCCCAGTCATGTCCTCACGATCACAGACCGGATCACCTTCCGCCACCCGGATGGAAGCGCGATGTCGGATCCTCGTACAAACTCCGCCAGATATTTCTGAAAAACGGCATTTCTCACTGACTTTGCGTGGACCGGCGACAGATCAGGTCTCACCCCCCCCCAGCCGCCCAGCATGACCGGTGTCGGATCTTCGTACAAACACCGCCGGAGACCCCCGTAAACCAACCTTTCCCACCAACTTTGCGTGGACCGGCGACAACCCGCCCAGGAATCCGGACCAAACAACAGAAAAGGCCCGGACCATAAGGTCCGGGCCCAAAACTGAACCGCCTACTCCCCTGCGGTGGCGATCCGTCGCTGGCGGGCGAATTCGCTGAGCACCACGCCGGCGGCGACGGAGGCGTTCAGGGATTCGACCCAGTCCGTGGTCGGGATGGACATGATGACGTCGCAGTTCTCCTTGACCAGGCGAGAGATGCCCTTGCCCTCGGAACCGACGACGATGACCACCGGTCCGGTGCCACCGTCGTAGGTGTCCAGCGTGTGCTCGCCGCCGGCGTCGAGTCCGACGACCTGGTAGCCGTTCTGCTGGAATTCCTTGATGGTTCGGGTCAGGTTGGTCTCACGGGCCACCGGCAGGCGCGCGGCGGTGCCGGCGGAGGTGCGCCAGGCCACGGCGGTGACGGAAGCCGAGCGACGCTCCGGGATGACCACGCCGTGACCACCGAAGGCGGCGACGGAGCGGATGACGGCGCCGAGGTTGCGGGGATCGGTGATGTTGTCGAGCACGACCACCATGCCGTCCTCGCCCCGGTCCTTGATGGAGCTGATCAGGTCATAGGTCGTGGTGTATTCGTAGGGCGGGATCTGCAGGCCGATGCCCTGGTGCATGCCGTTGCCGGTCAGGCGATCAAGTTCCTGGCGCGGCACCTCGAGTAGCGGGATGGAGCGCGAGGAGGCGATCTGCACGGCCTCGGAGAGGCGGTCGTCGTTGCTGGTGCCTTCGGCGATGTACAGGGCGGTGGCCGGCACGCGGGCGTGCAGGCACTCGATGACGGGGTTGCGGCCGACGACGAGTTCGGTGGTGGACTCGCGGGTGTGGCGGCCGCGGGCCCGGCGCTCGGCTTCCTTCTTGCGCTTGTGGGCGACGTGGTAGACGCGGTCCTCGGCCTTGGGGGTCGGCCCCTTGCCTCTCAGGCCGCGGCGGATCTGTCCGCCGGAGCCTTTGGTCGCGCCTTTCTTGTTGGTCTTGCGGGTCCCGGGTCGGCCGTGATTCTGTGCCATATGGTGGTTCCTTCTAGTTCTTGAGCGACCACTGCGGGCCGTCGGGGGTGTCGGTGACCTCAATGCCGGCGGCCGTCAGGCGGTCGCGCACGATGTCGGCGGTGGCCCAGTCCTTCTCGGACCGGGCCTGGGTGCGGCGGTTTAGCTCCGCGTGGACGAGGACGTCGAGGGCGGCCATGGCGGCTTCGCCTGTCGACGCCTCCTCGTTCCAGGTCTCCGACTGGGGGTCGAAGCCGAGGACGCCGCTCATGGCCCGGATGACGCCGGCGAGGCGTTCCGCCTCGGCGTGGTCGCCGGAGGCCAGGGCGGTGTTGCCGGCGCGCACCGCGTTGTGGATTTCAGCCAGCGCCCTGGGAACGGAGATGTCGTCGTCCATGGCGGCCTCGAACTCGGGGGTCCACTCCCCGACCTCGACGTCGCCGACGCGGGCGAGGAAGTCCTCGATGCGTCGGTAACCGGCGGCCGCCTCCGTCAGCGCCTCCTCGGAGTATTCGAGCACTGAGCGGTAGTGGGCGGAGCCGAGGTAGTAGCGCAGTTCCACCGGACGCACGAGGGTGAGGATGTGCGGCACGGAGAGCACGTTGCCCAGGGACTTGGACATCTTCTCCCCGGCCATGGTCACCCAGTGGTTGTGCATCCAGTAGTTGGCGAAACCGTCCCCGGCGGCGTGCGCCTGGGCGATCTCATTCTCGTGGTGCGGGAACTGCAGGTCCAGGCCGCCGGCGTGGATGTCGAAGGTCTCCCCGAGGTACCAGGTGGCCATGGCGGAGCACTCGAGGTGCCAACCGGGTCGGCCGTCACCCCACGGGGTGGGCCAGGACGGCTCCCCGGGCTTGGCGGCCTTCCACAGTGCGAAGTCGAGCTGGCTGCGCTTGCCGCGGTTGTCGGTCTCGCCCTGCTCCATGTCCTCGACGCGGTTGCCGGACAGCGAGCCGTAGTCGCTGCCCTCGGACCTGACCCACGCCTGGACGTCGAAATAGACGGAACCGTCGGCCTCATAGGCGAAGCCGTTGTCCATCAACCGCCGCATGTAGGTGACCATCTGGGTCACATGCCCGGTCGCGCGCGGCTCCACGGAGGGGGGCAGCACGTTCAGCTGGTCATATGCCCAGGTGAAGGCGCGTTCGTGGGTGGAGACCCATTCCCACCAGGGGCGTCCGTGTTCGGCGGCCCTGGTGAGGATCTTGTCGTCGATGTCGGTGACGTTGCGCACGAATGCGACGTCGAAACCCTTCGCCAGCAGCCAACGGCGCAGGATGTCGAAGGCCACCCCGGAGCGGACGTGGCCGATGTGCGGCTGCGCCTGCGGGGTGGCGCCACACAGATACACCGAGGCGTGTCCCGCGCGAACGGGGACGAAGTCGCGGAGCGTGCGGGTGGCGGTGTCGAAGATGCGTAGTGTCACGGCTGCCAGTCTAGACGAGGCCGTGGCACGTCTCCGCCGCGGCAGGTGCCGTCTACAGCACGCCCTCGATCGGCTGGCCGTCGTAACCTTGCCAGGCGGGGCGGTGGGCCTCGATGTAGCGGTAGTACTCCTTCTCCACGAGGTGGGAGGCGGCCTCCTCGTCGACGACGACGGTGGCCTGCGGGTGCAACTGCAGGGAGGAGGCCGGGCAGGAGGCGCTCAGCGGACCCTCCGCCAGCTTCGCGACGGCCTCGGCCTTGCCCAGGCCGGTGGCCAGCAGCACCAGGTGCCGGGCACGGCGGATGGTCGCCAGGCCCTGGGTCAGGGCGTGGGTGGGCACCTCGTCCTCAGAGTCGAAGAAGCGGGAGTTGTCCACCACGGTCTGCTGGTGCAGGGTCTCCATGTGGGTGGTGGAGTTCAGGGAGCCGGCCGGTTCGTTGAAACCGATGTGCCCGTTGGTGCCGATGCCCAGCAACTGCACGTCCACGCCGCCGGCGTCGATGATCGCCCGCTCGTAACGCTCGGCGGCCTCCCAGGGGCGGGGGTCCGCACCGTCGGGGCTGTGGACGGCGGCGTCGTCGATGTCGATGTGCGCGGTGAACTCGTTGCGGATCGTATAGTGGTAGCTCTGCTCGTGCTCGGGCGCGAGACCGACGTACTCGTCGAGCAGGAACGCCCGGCAACCGGCGAAGCTCAGTTCCCCGGCCCGGTGGCGGGCGATGAGCTGCCGGTAGGTGGCCAGCGGCGTGGACCCGGTCGCCAGACCCAGCACTGCCCCACGCTTGATGTGCGCGGAGAGAATGTCGGCGGCGGTGACGGCCACCTCTTCCGGCGTCGGTCGGATCAGTATCTCCATGAGATGTACCTTATGCCCCGGCGCGGACACATTCCGTCAACGGGTGCGGGTGGAGTCTGCTAACCCTGCCAGACCACGGCGGTGGCCACGGCGGCCCGGCCTTCCCCGCGACCGGTGAAACCCAGGTGATCGGTGGTGGTGGCGGAGACGGAGACGGGAGCACCGAGGATCCCGGAGAGCACCTGCTGGGCCTCCTCCCTGCGGGGCCCCATCTTGGGGGTCTGGCCGACCAGCTGGGCGGCGGCGTTGCCGATGACGAAGCCCTCTGATTCGAGCAGTTCACGGCATTCACGCAGCAGCCGGGCGCCGCTGACCCCGTCGTATTCGGCGCGGCCGACGCCGACGAAGGAACCGAGGTCGCCGAGCCCGGAGGCCGAGAGCAGGGCGTCGACGATGGCGTGGGAGACGACGTCGCCGTCGGAGTGGCCCTCGCAGCCGTGGGCGCCGTCGAAGAGCAGTCCCGCGATCCAGCAGGGCTTGCCCTCCTCGATCTGGTGGGCGTCGGTGGCCACGCCGACGCGCGGGATGATCATGTCAGTCACTGGGTACCTCGAAGATGGTGGGTTCAGCCTCGTCCGTGATGGTGCGGGCGAGCATCATGTCAATCGGGGTGGTCACCTTGAAGGCCATCGGATCGCCCTGCACGCAGGCCACGGCCACGCCGTGCCATTCCATGAGGGAGGCGTCGTCGGTGGCGGTGAAACCGGGGGCCTCGTCGGCGAAGTACGCGCGGTTGGCCTCCCGCAGGCGCGCCAGGTCGAAACCCTGCGGGGTCTGCACGGCGCGCAACCGGGAGCGGTCGGGCGTGCCGACGACCGTTTCGCGGTCGCCGTCGATCTCTTTGATGGTGTCGGCCACCGGGACCACGGGGATGACGGCCGGGGCGCCGTTGAGGACGGCGCGGGCCACGCGGACGATCATGCCGGGCGGGGTGAGTGCGCGGGCGGCGTCGTGAATGAGGACGACCGCCTCGTCATCGGTGATGGCCTGCAGCCCGGCCCACACGGAGTCGGCGCGTTCACCGCCGCCGTGCACGAGCCGGACGGGCACCTCCCCGTTGTCGAGCATCCCGCGGGTGCGCAGCAGATCGGTGGCGAAATCCTCCATGTCGGGGCTGACGAGCACGATGATCTCGTCGACCACCTGGGAGGTGATCATGGCGCGGACGGAGCGCTCCACCAGGCTGCGCTCCCGCAGCGTGACGAAGGCCTTGGGGACCGCGGCACCCAGGCGGGTGCCACGTCCGGCGGCGGCGACGAGGGCGATGACCCTCCGGTTGTCCTCCGCCACGGTGATCTAGTCGTCGTCCTCGTCATCGAAGGACAGGTCGTCCAGGTCGACATCGACGTCGTCCAGGTCCTCGTCCTTCTTCTCGTCCCCGCCGCCATGGCGCTTGATGGTCTCGTCGACCTGGCTGAGGAACTCCTCGGCCTTCTTTTCATCGACGGTCTCCGCGAGGGAGAGCTCACCGACGAGGATCTGCCGGGCCTTGCCGAGCATGCGCTTCTCACCGGCGGACAGGCCACGGTCCTGATCACGGCGCCACAGGTCGCGGACGACCTCGGCGACCTTGTTGACGTCGCCGGATGCGAGGCGTTCCTGGTTGGCCTTGTAGCGCCGCGACCAGTTGCCGGCCTCCTCGACGTCGATCTCGCGCAGCACGCCGAAGACCTTCTGCAGGCCTTCCTCGCCCACGACGTCACGCACGCCGACGAGCTCCGCATTTTTGGAGGGAACCCGCACCACCAGATCGGACTGGTGGATCTGGAGGACCAGATACTCCAGGTTCTCGCCACCCATCTCGCGATATTCGATGTCCGCGATCACGGCTGCGCCGTGGTGAGGGTAGACAACGGTGTCCCCGACCTTGAATTCCATTCCCGCTCCCTTGGGTGCTGTCGACTCGCCGCGGGGCGGTGATGCCCGGGTAACGCCCCCGGACCGCCCTGCGCGTGCACACTAGACCTCGTATTCTACCACGCACGTCACCAGCGATTTCAGCCGGACCGGCACCGTGCCCGACCGGGGACCGCGCGGAGGTTCGCCTGACCCGGCCGGGAACCTGCCCCCGTTTGCCCCCACCGGCGACGGGAAGCCAACCCTGGACTGTGTGGAAGTGCCTGAAAGATACTAAGGTTAATCGACGAACAACTCTATGACCACAGAACTGATGGAGGACGCTCCCGTGAAGTCCCTGAAGTCGGCCGCCCGACGCGGCGGCATCGTTTCCGCCGCCGCACTGTCCGCACTGGCGCTGGCATCCTGCTCCGCAGGCCAAGTCACTCAGACCTCCACGCAGGTCGCAGCCGTGGACGGCGCCTGGGCCGACTCCGAGGGCGGCGAGGTCGCCGTTCGCGACGTCACCGTGCTCGTGCTCGACGACAACAGCGCCGCCCTGAAGTTCACGGCGGTCAACCAGGACCCGACCATGACCGCCCACACCCTCGAGTCCGTCCAGGTCGACGGCACCGAGGTCGAGCTGGAGAACACCCCGGCTCTGGGGCACGACTGCTCGCTGGTCGGCGATTCCGAGGAGGGCCTCGAGGGCATCCCGGAGACCGAGATCGGGTGCATCGAGTACACCGCCACCTCCCTGGACAACGAGGACTTCCCGATCGCGGGCAGCATCCCGGTGACCTTCTCCTTCGACACCGGAACCATCGAGGTGACGGCGCCGATCTCCGCACCCACCCCCACCGAGGCCGGCACCATTAACCGCCAGTCCGGTGAGGGCCGCGTCTACGGCGAGGACCACTAGCAGCACTTCGCCAGGTGGGTGGTCCTGTTCGGTGGCGGTAGGGGCCCCGGGGTAGCTGTTGGATGACGGCGGTCTGGAGTTCTCTCCGAATGATGGAGAAACTCCCTCCGCCCCCGGGTTACTGGGTCCGCTCCCTGAACAGGCGCTGCGGGGCGACGTGCTGGCGCCACCACCCCAACCAGGGTCCGCCTTCGAAAGTGGCCCACCCCCGGCCCGTGTTTCAGCTCCGGGCCGGTCAGGCTCGAGGTGCCAACGGACCTTCACCAATCGGGCCAGCTCTTCTCAACAGCGTGTCCTCGTCCGGGGTCGACCCCGACCTGAATACGCAGACTCTCCCACCTCCGCATCCCCGCATGCCCGCCGGCTTCCCTCTTGACGGCCACCACGTATCCGATCCCGCGCCGAGTCAGGCAAGTGATGAAGTGGCCGTTCTCGCCGTGGCCGGGGTCGGCGACGACCACCGGCGCCGGCCCCGGTCGGTGGCGGCCACTTTGTCGTAGCGTCAACGTTGCCCCGTCCCGGCCCGGCCCCGGACAGGAAGCCGACCTGAGGCCTGAGGTGCCCCTAGAGCTCCGTGACCTGGCCCGCCTGAACCTGCCAGTGCCGGTCGGTCCGCACCGTGGTGAGCATCCGCCGGTCATGGGTCACCAGCAGCAGCGTTCCGTCGTAGGACTCCAGCGCCTGCTCGAGCTGTTCGATGGCCTCCAGGTCGAGATGGTTGGTCGGCTCGTCGAGAACGAGCAGGTTGACCCCCCTGGCCTGCAGAAGGGCCAGGCCTGCTCGGGTGCGTTCCCCGGGTGACAGCTCATCGACGGGGCGATTCACGTGATCGGACGTGAGCCCGAACTTGGCCAGGAGGGTACGCACCCCCTCCGTGGTCATGGCGGAGATGAGCCCCTCGAAGGCGGTGGCGAGTGGTCGGGTTCCCGCCAGCGCGGAGCGGGCCTGGTCGATCTCTCCGATCTGCACGCCTGCGCCGAGGTACGCAGCCCCTTCGTCCGGGAGCTGGTGGCCGAGCAGTGCACGCAGCAGCGTTGATTTCCCGGCGCCGTTCGGTCCGGTGATGCCGATACGCTCCCCCGCGTTCACCTGAAGCGACAACGGGCCGAGCGTGAACGATCCCTGCCGGAAGACTGCGTTGTTGAGCGTCGACACCACCGAACCGGAACGGGGCGCCGCGGCGATGGTGAACTCGAGCTTCCATTCCTTGCGTGGTTCCTCGACCTCGTCGAGCCGGGCGATCCGACTCTCCATCTGCCGCACCTTCTGGGCCTGCTTCTCGCTGGACTCCGTCGCGGCCTTGCGCTTGAGCTTGTCGTTGTCCGGCGCCTTCTTGATCGCATTGCGCACGCCCTGGCTGGACCATTCGCGTTGGGTTCTGGCCCGGCCGACGAGGTCGGCCTTCTTGTCCGCGAACTCCTCGTACCTCTCCCGCTGGTGCCGGCGAACCGTCGCGCGCTCTTCCAGATAGGCGTCGTATCCACCGCCGAAGACCCGGTTCGACCCCTGCGCCAGGTCGAGTTCCAGCACCCGGGTCACACAGCGCGCGAGGAACTCACGGTCGTGGCTGACCAGCACCACTCCCCCGCGGAGGCCGTCCACGAAGGATTCCAACCGTTCGAGGCCATCGAGATCGAGGTCATTGGTGGGCTCGTCCAGCAACACGACGTCGAACCGCGAGAGCAGCAGAGCAGCCAGCCCGACGCGCGCGGCCTGACCACCGGAAAGCGAGGTCATCAGAACCTGTTCCGCCCCTGCTCCACCGAGATCCAGACCCAGGTCGGCGAGCACCAGCGGGAGACGCTCGTTGAGGTCGGCGGCTCCGCTCGCCAGCCAACGATCGAACGCCACCGAATAGGCCTCGGCCGGGTCGACGCCGTCGGTTCCCGAGGGGGAGGGATCGCCCAGGGCCGCCGCGGCCGCGTCCATGTCCCTCACGGCTCCCGCACAACCCGTGCGGCGGGCGATGTACTCCTCCACGGTCTCGCCGACCACGCGCTCGTGTTCCTGGGGCAGCCAACCCACGAATGCGTCGGCCGGTGACAGTGTCACGGCGCCGGCCTGGGGAGCGTCGACTCCGGCCAGCAGCCTGAGCAGGGTGGATTTACCTGCCCCGTTCGCACCGACGACCCCGACCACGTCACCGGGGGCGACCGTCAGGTCCAGGGATTGAAAGAGGGTGCGGTGGCCGTGGCCGCCCGCCAGGTCGCGCGCCACGAGAGTTGCAGTCATTTCGCTATTGTCTCACTGGCGCGGGCGATAAGACCTTTCCCCCGGGTGTGACCTCGACGATCTGTCCAACCGGGCGGCGGATGCCCGGTGGCTGCCCACCCATCCCCCGCACCAGCGGTGTGACCGGGGTGGACCAGGTGGGAATCTCCGACAACCCGAAAGCCCGTCGCCACGAACGCTCGTGTCAGACACCTGTTCTACAGTGAGCCCATGGCAAAGAAGGCACGCTCCATCCACACCTGTTCTGAGTGTGGCTACTCCTCCCCCAAGTGGCTCGGCCGCTGCCCGGAATGCGGCTCCTGGGGCACCCTCATCGAATCGGCGGTGGCCCCGAAGGCCGGCGCGGCGGCGCACGCGGCCGTGTCCGGTCAGGTGCCCACCGGGCTGACCCCGAGCGCGCCGGCCACCCCCATCACGCATATCGACGCCGCCGCCTCCACCTCCGTCTCCTCGGGCATCGGGGAGCTCGACCGGGTGCTCGGCAACGGCGTGGTACCCGGCTCGGTCGTCCTCATGGCGGGTGAGCCGGGCGTCGGCAAGTCCACCCTGCTGCTGGAGGTCGCCTCCCGCTGGGCCTCGCAGCCCGACGCGACGGGCGCCGGCACCCGCAAGGCGTTGTACGTCACCGCCGAGGAGTCCGCCGGACAGGTCCGCGTGCGGGCCGAGCGCACCGGGGCGCTGAAGGACACGCTCTACCTGGCGGCCGAATCCAACCTCGACGTCGTCTTCGGACACGTGGAGCAGCTCAAACCCTCCCTGTTGATCGTGGACTCGGTGCAGACGATGCACGCCTCCGGGGTGGAGGGCGTGGCCGGCGGAGTGGCGCAGTCGCGTGCGGTGACCGCGGCGCTGACCACCCTGGCCAAGACCTCCGGCATCCCCATCCTGCTGGTGGGGCACGTGACCAAGGACGGCAACGTCGCCGGCCCGCGCGTGCTCGAGCACCTGGTGGACGTCGTGCTCAACTTCGAAGGTGACCGGCAGTCCAGCCTGCGGATGTTGCGCGGCATCAAGAACCGCTTCGGCGCCACGGACGAGGTCGGCTGCTTCGAGCAGACCGGTGCGGGCATCCGGGAGGTGCCCGATCCCTCGGGACTGTTCCTCTCCCACCGGGGGATCACCCCGGACGGCTCCGCCGTGACCGTGGCCATGGACGGGGTGCGCCCCATCCTGGCGGAGGTGCAGGCCCTGACCGTTGACCCGGTGGCCAAGAATCCCCGCCGGGTGGTCACCGGCCTGGACTCCAACCGGGTGCCCATGGTGCTGGCCGTCCTGCAGGCCCGCGCCGGGGAGCGCTCCAACGAGAAGGACGCCTATGTGGCGACCGTCGGCGGGGTGCGCATCACCGAGACCGCCACTGACCTGGCCGTAGCCCTGGCCACCTGGTCGAGCCTGCACGAGCAGCCCCTGCCAGAGAAGACGGTGGTCATCGGCGAGGTTGGTCTGGCCGGGGAGCTGCGGCGGGTGCCCAACCTGGATCGTCGCCTGGCCGAGGCCGCCCGTCTGGGTTATGAGCTGGCCATCGTGCCGTCCGGCGGGGAGACGAAGGTCAAGGGCCTGCGCGTGGTGGAGGTGCCCACGCTGCGCGACGCCATCGCGGCGGTCGCCCCGGGTGGCGTGGCACCCGCGCCCGCACGCACCAAACGCAACAGCCGCACCTCACGCACCACTGCCACCACGGGTCAGTAGGCTGAGATGCCATGAGCGATTCCGCGTCCTCCTCCGCGACCATGCGTGAGGCCCTTCAGCAGTTGGCCCCCGGCACCGCCCTGCGCGACGGGCTGGAACGGATCCAACGGGGTCGCACGGGCGCGTTGATCGTCCTGGGTGACCACGAGGAGGTCGCCTCGCTGTGCGACGGCGGCATCGAGTTCGACGTGCCCTTCGCCCCCACCCGCCTGCGCGAGTTGTCGAAGATGGACGGCGCGGTGATCCTCTCCATGGACGGGACCCGCATCCGGCGCGCCAACGTCCAGCTCATGCCGGATCCCACCTACCCCACCTCAGAGTCCGGGACCCGGCACCGCAGCGCGGAGCGCACCGCCCTGCAGACCGGCCGCCCGGTGGTGGCGGTCAGCCAGTCGATGAACGTGATCACCCTCTACGTGGAGGGGGTCCGGCGCGTGCTCGTGGAGCCGGAGGTCATCCTCACCCGCGCCAACCAGGCGATCGCGACCCTGGAGCGCTACCGCTCGCGTCTCGACGTCGCGAACCAGCGGCTGTTCGTCTCCGAGGTCAACAACTACGCCACCGTCGCCGACGCGGTGAACGTGCTGCAGCGGGAGTTGTTGGTCAAGCGGGCGGCCCTGGACATCGACGAGGACGTCCTCGAACTGGGGACCAGCGGCCGGCAACTGAACCTGCAGCTGACCGAACTCCGCGGTGACAACGACCGCGAGATCGAGATGCTGCTGCGCGACTACCTGGTCTCCGCCGGGCCGCCCTCCGACGAGGCCGTCGCGGAGGCGCTGGAATCCCTCGATGAACTGCCGGACACGGAGCTGCTCAAGGCGGCGAACGTGGCCCGGATCCTGGGGTTGCCCGCCACGGAGGAATCCCTGAGCCAGTGGATCGTCCCCCGCGGCTACCGGGTGCTCGGACGCATCCCCCGGGTCCAGATGTTCCTGATGAACAAGATCATCTCCGTCTTCGGCGACCTGAAGGCGCTGCTGAAGGCCGAGGAGGACGAGATCGCGGCGGTGGACAATGTCGGTGAGCTGTGGGCCCGCCACGTGCATGAGGG
>CAYSIP010000010.1:23755-27670 GCA_964431055.1 uncultured Corynebacterium sp.
AGATCGCGGCGGTGGACAATGTCGGTGAGCTGTGGGCCCGCCACGTGCATGAGGGGCTCAGCCGACTGCGACGGTGACGGACCTCCCGGTGAGGTGGGAGGTCCGGGGCAGAACCCCCACCCCGGAAAACCCCCTACGGCCACCAGCCGACGGGGAACCGGAATCCGGGAAGTCTCCGCCTCCCCGGAGCTACACTGACGGTCGACGAGAGGAACCGCCATGACCTCGCCCCGCACCCCCGCCAGATTCTCCACCATCAACCCGTTCATCATCACCCGAGACGTCGAAGGCCTGATCCGTTTCCTCACCGAGGTCTTCGGCGGCGTGGAACACGAGAACGCCCGCACGGTCGACGACGACGGCCTGCTGCTGCACGCCGAACTGGAGATCGGCGGCACCACCGTCATGTTCGGGGAGCGCAAACCCGGCTGGCCCTTCACCCCGTCCCTGCTGCAGGTCTACGTGGATGACGTCGACGGCACCCTCGCCCGGGCCGAGCGGTTGGGTGCCGAGATCATCACCCGGCCCACTGAGTTCTACGGGGACGTCTTCTCCCGGTTCCTCGACCCGTGGCGCAATCTGTGGTGGGTGTACAGCACCCCCACCGAAGCAGCGGAAGACGCCGCGGACACGGACTGGGGAGAGGAGCCGGGTGAGGCATGGGCCCCCACCCCGGAACTGACCTACATCCACGACACCCTGCTCCGAGCCCTGCCCCGCCTGCAGGATCCGCACGCCTGAGAGCCCGGCCGCGCCGGGTCAGCCCAGGTTGAAGGTGTGGGCGTCCGAGGGGTTGTCGCCGATCACGGCGTGCAGGAAGTAACCGCCGGCGGGCACCGGCTGGCGGTTGGAGCACTGGCCCGGCTGGGAGGTGGTGCGTGACCACACGGCCTCGAAGTGGCGTTCCTCGCCGGCCGGGAAGGTGCGGGTTCCCGTTTCCACGGAGGGGTAGCAGTCGGTGTCGGCCCACATCCGCCGGTTGGAGGCCAGGTCGTAGACCTCGAAGCGCAGGGCGTCCTCGTCGAGGTCGACCTCACAGTCCCCGGCGGTGGGATTGTCCACGGTCATGTAGAACGTCGGTTGCGCGTTGGAACCGTAGGAGGGGCGGTCGCTGGTGGCCGTGATCTGCAGGTCCCGCAGTTCGCAGGAGTCCTTCGGTTCGGCGGCCCGGGTGCTGGTGCCGGTGGTCCCCGTGGCCTCAGTGGCCTCCGTGGCCTCCGAGGAGGCGGCGGATTCCGACGTCCCGGTGGTCTCCGTGGCCGAGGAGGCGGCGGCCGCCTCGCTGGCCTCCGGTTCCCCGGTCTCCTGCGCCGCGGCCGCGGTGGCCTCCGACGAATCGGAGGCGGCGCTGGCTTCGGCGCTGGTCGTCGTCTCGGGGGTGGTCTCACCCTCGTCGGATTCACCACCGGCGAAGGCCACCAGTCCCCAGATCACCAGGGCAACGAGCACGAGAATGGTCACCGCGGCGGCGATGCGACGACGGACGTAGATCTCTTCGGGGAGACGCTGATTCCTGCGGTTGCTCACACTTCCCACCTTAAAACCTGAGCGGCCTCACCTGCGGCAACCTCGCGGCCCGCGTGTCTACTTCACGCCGTGGGTGACCACGGTCTCGGTGCCGCCGTCGGATAGCCGGTAGCGCAGGCCGGCGACCCCGACGCTGCCGTCGGAAAGCCGTCGGCGCAGCTCCGGAACCCGGGTCAGCAGCTGGTTGACGGTCGCGGTGACGTTCTGCCGTTCATAGTCGGCGATGTCGTCGTACCCCTGGGCGCGGGCCTCGAGGATCGAGGGGGCGACCTTCTCCACCAGGACCCGCTGGAAGCCGCTGGGTATCTGGCCCCCGTAGAGCGCCTCGGCGGTGGCCTTCACCGCACCGCAGGACTCATGCCCCATGACCACCACGAGGTCGACCTCGAGGGCCTCGACGGCGAACTCGAGGGAACCGAGGACCGCCTGGTCGATGATCTGCCCGGCGGTGCGGATGACGAACAGGTCGCCCAGGCCGACGTCGAAGACCAGCTCGACGGGCACCCGCGAATCGGAGCAGGCCAGCACCACGGCCCGCGGATTCTGTCCGGTGCGCAGCGCGAGACGACGCATCGAGTCCTGGTTGGGTCGTTCCTCCTGGTGGAGGACGAAACGTTCGTTGCCCGCTTTCAGCGCGTCCCAGACCGCCTGCGGATTCTTCTCGACCTGTCTCATTGGCATGGGTCTCATTTTGCCCCACCGGGGCGTTCATCACACAACGGGTACCGCCTAGACTGGTCACGCCATGTCACCGAAGATTCAGCAGCGCCTCATCCACTGGTTCGACGTCCATTCCCGCCCCCTGGCGTGGCGGGAACCCGGCACCACCGCCTGGGGCGTCCTCCTCAGCGAGGTGATGAGCCAGCAGACCCCGGTCGCCCGGGTCGAACCCGTGTGGCGGGAATGGCTGGACCGCTGGCCCACCCCGGTGGATTTCGCCGCCGCCTCCCCCGACGAGGTGTTGCGCGCCTGGGGCAAGCTCGGCTACCCGCGCCGCGCGCTGCGCCTGCTGGAGTGCGCGAAGGCCATCGTCACGCTTCACGACGGCCGCGTGCCCGACGACGTCGACGAGCTGCTGGCCCTGCCCGGCATCGGGGACTACACCGCCCGCGCCGTGGCCTGCTTCGCCTACGGCCATAACGTGCCGGTGGTCGACACCAACGTCCGCCGGGTGCACCGCCGCCTGATCGAGGGGAAGTTCCTGGCCGGCACGGCGTCGAAACGCGAGCTGGGCGAGGTCGCGGCACTCCTGCCCGAGGGCGGGGACGGGCCACGGTTCTCCATCGCGATGATGGAGCTCGGCGCCCTGGTGTGCACCGCGAAGACCCCCCTGTGCGGGCAGTGCCCGGTGCGTGGGGACTGCGCCTGGGTGCAGGCCGGCAGCCCCGCACCCAGCGAGGATGAGCTCAGCGCGGCGAAGAAACGGGTGCAGAAATTCGCCGGGACCGATCGGCAGGTGCGCGGCCTGATCATGGACGTGCTGCGCTCCGCGGAGCATCCGGTGCCGCGGACGCAGATCGACGTGGTCTGGCCCGACGCCGCCCAACGCTCCCGGGCATTGTTCTCCCTGCTGGAGGACGGCCTGGCCGAACAGGACGAGGCCGGGCTGTTCCACCTGCCCCGCTAGGGTCGGCCCGGTCAGGCGGGGTTACTCGCAGTTGATGCCGTCGCCGTCGCCGTCCCGGTACCAGTTGTATTCCGGATTCACGCCGGAGACGTAGGGGCCGTAGCCGGCGGCCTTGGCCTCCTTGCAGGTGCCGAACTGCGGATCCGTGCCGGTGGACTGAGGGGCCTGAACCTGCTGCTCAATCACCGGGGCGGGGGCAGGTGCGGGCGCTGGGGCCGGTGCCGGCGCCGCGGGCTGGGTGGCGGCGGTGTCGATCTCGTAGGACACGGTGGTCCCGTCGGTCGGCAGCTCCTGGTCCGGGCAGTTGGACAGCACCCCGGACATCGCGTCCTTCTCGGCGGCGGTGACCCACAGGTCATAACGCGCCTTCACCGCGATCTGGCGGGCGACGTAATCACAACGGAAGGAGCGGTTGGCCGGCAGCCAGGTGGCGGCGTCGCCGTCACTCTTCTGCTGGTTGGCTGGGCCGTCGACGGCCAGCAGGTTCAGCGGATCATTGGAGAACTCCCTGCGGGTGTCCTCATCCAGCTGCTGGGCACCCTTCTGCCAGGCGTCGGAAAGGGCCACCACGTGGTCAATCTGCACGGCCGTGGAGGTGTCCTGGCCGCGCTGGAAGTGGATCTCGGTGGCGGTGTAGGGATCGTCCAGGACGCCGGTGAGCACCACGCAGTCGTGGGTGCCGGGGCGGAAGGTCTCGGAGTCCAGGTCGCGCGCCAGGATGTCGTTGCGGGTGTCGCAGCCGTTGTGGTCGGTGTCCGACC
>CAYSIP010000011.1:0-6892 GCA_964431055.1 uncultured Corynebacterium sp.
AAGAAGAAGGATCAGCTGGGCCAGGCGCTGTCCGGTTTCGTCGGCGAGAACTTCCTCAACGCCGAACTGATCACCGAGAAGGTCAGCTCCGCCAACATCCCGGAAAAGGCCGGCGCGTGGCTCGCGGAACCCGCGAACGCCGCCAAGGTCTCCCGCGAGGTCGGGCGCCTGGCCGCCAACGCGGTGCACGCCCTCGATCCGAAGGACGCCGAGGCGATCATCAACTCCCAGATCATCGAACGGCTCGCGGAACCCGACTGGGGTCCGCCCGCCGGTCGCCTGCTCGCGCAACTCATCGAGGACGGCAAGATTGAACCGGTCGTCGAGGAACTCCTCTCCTGGGCCAACCGGAAGGTGCGTAGCTCCGAGGACACCGTGGTCCGGCTCATCGACGAACGGATGCCGAACTGGGCCCCCAAATTCGCGAAAAACCTGGTCGGCGAGCGGGTCTACCGGGAGCTGGTCTCCTGGACGGAGGCGGTCAATGACGACCCGGAGCACGAGGGGCGGCAGGCCATCCGGCGCTTCCTCCACCAGCTGGCCGAGGACCTGCAGCACGACCCCCGGATGGTGGAGCGGATCGAGGGCATCAAGGCCGACCTCATGGGCTCCACCCCGGTTCAGGGTGCGGCTGCGGCCATCTGGTCATCGGTCTCCACCTCCCTGGTCGAGGCCGCGGGGGACGAGCATTCCCTGCTGCGCACCAAGATCACCGAGCTGTGCGTGACGTGGGGAACGAACATCCAGACCGACGGGCAGCTGCGAGCCAGCCTGGACAAACGCATTGCGGGCGCCGCGGCGTTCCTGGCGGACAACTACGCCGGTGAGGTCACCGCCATCATCTCCGAGACCGTCGAGCGATGGGACGCCGAGGAAGCAAGCGACAAGATCGAGCTGATGGTGGGCAAGGACCTCCAGTACATCCGGCTGAACGGAACCATCGTCGGTGCACTGGCCGGGTTGGCCATTTACACTGTGAATCAGCTGCTGTTCGGCGCCTGACCCCCCTTTTAAGGAGCGATCACGATGACCACCGAGAACACCACCCCCAACCCCACCGACGGCCGGGACGATGACAAGGACTCGCTGCTGGATAACCTGCGCGAGCCTTTCCATGCCTGGTTGAGCGCCGGATCCCGGCTCGGGGACGTGGTCTCCGACTTCGCCGACCGCTTCCGTGACGACCGCGAGGCCGGCGACCACGCCGCCGGGGCGCACGCCCAGCGCAGTGCCGTCGATGAGGAGGCGAACACTCTCGGCAGGTTCCGGGCGGCGTCGCAGGAGGCGCGGGAGAAGTTCTCCGGCGCGCGTTCCGCCGATGACCTGAGGGCGGCGACCTCCTCCTTCGCCGGCCATGCCGAGGACATCATCCGGGACGTGGCGGGAAGCGCCCGACGCGCGGTCGGTGAAACGCGCTCCTCCTCTTCCGTGGATGAGGCGAAGGAGGCGTTCTCCCAGGCCGTCTCCTCGGTCAGGTCGTCCTTCGACGAGACCGTCGAGGCCGTGCGTGAGCGTCGCGGCACCTCGGATTCCGGCCCGGGCAGCGCAGACCATGATGAGGCGGAGGGACTGATCGCCGACCTGCGTCAGCGTCTCGACGACCTCATCGAGCGGGCCAGCTTCATCGGTGGCGGTGAAGTCAACGCCTCGACGACGGGCCCCGCCGGGGATCCGGATATCATCGATGGTGAGGTCGTCGTCTCCGATGAGAGCGCCACCGACAACACAAACAACACAAACAACACCGACAAGACCGACAAGGAACACTGACCCCCGTTATGCTCAGCACTACTCTGCTCAACGGCTACGGCTATCTCGAGCTTTTCCTCTACTTCGCGATCGGCATCTCCGGTCTCGTGGGGGCGATCATGGCGGGCACCACCCGGGGTGACGCCTACGAGGCCGCGGACCGCCAGTCGAAGTGGATCTGGGTGGCCATCCTCGCCGCCTCGGCCTTCGCGGTGATCACGAGAATGCCGTTCCTGTCCTGGGCGGGCATGGTCGCCATCGGTGTGTACTGGTTCGACGTCCGCCCCCACATCCGTTCGCTCCTCAGCGGGAACTACGGCTGGTAGATGGACGACCTGACGTGGCTGGCGGGGACCGTCGACCTGACGCTGCTGGCCCCCGAGGTCACCTCCGGGCAGGTGCGTCGCGCAGTCGAGCTGGTGCGCGAGCAGGGGCTCCACGGACTCGTGGTGGCCCCCTCGCACCTGTCGCTGGTGCCCGAGGAGATGCCGGTGGCCGCAGTGGTGGGTTTTCCCACCGGACGCCACCACACGCTCGTCAAGGCGGCGGAGGCGCGGCTGGCCGTGGAGCTGGGGTCGGGGGAGATCTGGTTGTGCCCCGACCCGGTGGTGGATGATTCGAACGCGCTGCTCGCGGAGTTCGTCGCGGTGCGCGAGGCCGTGCCCCACCCGATCATCCTCGGGGTGATCGTGGAGGCAGCGGCGCGCGCGGACGTGACTCCCGTGCGTCAGGCTGCGGCGTTGGCGGGGGTGGACCGGTTGATCACCGCCACCGGATGGCACCCGGCGGGAATGGGTGGCGCCGAAGAGATCGCCGCGTGCGCGGGGGATCTGCCGGTCACCGCGTTCGGTGGGGCGCTGACCCTGGCCCAGGCAGTGGAACTGCTGGAGGTCGGCGCGGACCGGCTGGCCCTCACCGACGTCCACCCGCTGCTCTCCGCCGACTGACCGTCAGGACGCCGGGACCTGGCCGCCGTTGCCCGACAGGTCGCTCAGATTGACGTTCTCACCGGCCACGCGGATGCGCACCCCGCCGTCGATGACCTCGAAATTCTCGACGCCCAGCTGGCCGACCTGCTCGCTCACCCCATCCTGCAGGGCGCGGGTGATGCCGTCGGCGACCTGGTCCGGCAGGCTGAATCCGAAGAGTGCGGCGTTGGTGGCCTCGAAGGTGAGCTGACCGTCGACGGCGATGGGCTGCAGGGTGAGCACTGCCGCACCGCGGGTGAATTCAACGTCCAGGGTGGATTCGGCGGGGTTGGAGGTGATGTCGGTGATGGTGATCAGCTCCTGCATGAACGAGGTGGCGGGATTCGTGACCTCACCCTGCTGCTCGGCCATCTGTCGCTGGATCGTGGCCAGCAGGAACTCATCGGGCACCTCGGCGGTGGTCACCAGCCGGCCGGCGACGGGGTTGTCGGTGTCGGAGATGTCCAGATCGGTGATGTCGATGTCCGCGGCGGGCTGGCCGCTGATCTCCGGCAGGGAGGAATCCCCGCCCGGGTAGGTGATGTCGAGGGTGGAGGGGGTGGTCACGTTGACCTCGTTGATGCTCCCACCCAGGATCGACAGCACCAGGGGAGTGGCCCCGAAGGAGATGGAGGGGTCCTCCTCGACGACGACCCCGGTCTCCTCCGCCTGTTGATTGAAACTCGAGCGCAGCTGGTGGCCGATGAACCAGCGCAGGCCAAATTCGGCGACGAGGACGAGCAGGAGGATCGCGACGAGGATGCCGACGATGACCTTCCAGACGGTGGAGCCAGATGAACGAGCCATGGAAACCAGTTTCCCTACTTCGTCCGTCGCCCGCCAGCCGGGAGGGATACCGGCAGCATTCTCACAGTTCCGGGTCGACGGCGGACCAGGGCACGGTGAGCAGGTTGTCGCGCACCCGCCGGCGGATGGGGGCCAGCGGCACGCCCTCCGCGCGCAGCAGCATACGGGCCTCCCGCCAGCGCACCCGCGGTCCGTACACGGCGAAGGCCGCCGAGCGGTTCCAGGCCTCGTCGGCGCGGGCGAGCAGAGTGTGGATGCGTTCACCGGGGGTGTTGCGGTGGATGAGGATCTTCGGCAGCCGCTCCGCCAGGTCGGAGGGGCGGGTGACGTCGAAGGGGTCCCACGCCAGGGTCAGGGAAACCGGTCCGCGCTCGTCGAGCAGGAGCCAGGCGGCACGTCGACCGAGTTCATCGCAGGTGCCCTCGACCAGCAACCCACCGGGCGCCAGGCGCTCCAGGACCGTGCCCCAGGCCTCGTGCACCTGGGCCACGTCGTACTGGCGCAGCACGTTGAAGGCGCGCACCAGGTGGGGGCGGTGGCCGGCGAGCTCGAAGCCACCCAGTTCGAAGTTCACGCCCTCGCGGGGCGGGAGCACCCGTTCAGGGTCGATCTCGAGGCCGATGACGGCGACGTCGTCACGCACGGTGCGCAGGTGCCTCGCCCATTCGACGGTGGTGGTGTGGGAGGCGCCGTAACCGACGTCGACGGCCAGCGGCGCGCGGGCGTCGAGAAGCAGGGGGCGCACGCGCGGGTGGTGGACTGTCCAACGGTCGGAGCGACGCAACCGGTTATACCCGGTGGTGCCCCGGGTGATGACGCCGAAAGGCCGGCCGCGCCCGTGGTCTGCGCGCAGGTTGTGGGCGTGGTCGGCCATGGGGACAGCAGTGGGTGGGGTTAAGCGTTCTCGGTGATCCAGGCGCCGATGAGCTCGCCCTCGCGGGTGAACAGCTCACCCAGGGCCTCGCCGACCTTCGGCTCGATGGCCGGGCCCATGAACGGGATGTTCACGGAGACCTCGTTGGCGTAGGTCAGGGTGGTGGTCTCACCGGCACCTGTCAGCTTGATGGTGCCGGAGAAGTCGACCGGGGTGCCCTTGACGTCGGCGTTGTAGGAGATGTCGGCGGAGTCGTCGGTCAGCGGGCCGACGGTGACCACGCGCTTGACCTTGAGCGCCTGGGAGATCATGGCGCGGACGGCCTCGGGGAGGACCTCCAGCGGAAGGACCTCGAAAAGGGTGACGGCTGCACCGTCATCGGTGGAGGAGAATTCGGCGACCTCGCCGGCCTCCGGGGAGAGGTGGGCGACGTTGTACGTCCAGTAATCGGCGTTGGTCAGGGCCGCGTGGACCTTCTCTGCCGGCTGATTGATGGTTACGATGTTCTCACTGCGGGATGCCATGACAGACAGACTACCGTTTACGGTGTGACCGACTCATCTCTGACCCCGCACGTCCTCGAGCGTCTGGCCGGCATCGCCGACGCCACCCTCGACGACACCGTCACCTACGCTGACCTGACCACCCTCCGCCTCGGCGGGCGCCCGTTGACCGCGGTGCGCTGCGCCACCGCCCAGGCCGTCATCGAGACCGTCACTCTTCTCGACGCCGCGGAGGTTCCCCTGCTGGTCACCGGTGGTGGTTCCAACCTCGTGGTCGCCGACGGGCAGCTCGATCTGGTGGCCGTGATCCTGGAGAACGACTCACTGGACATCGACGCCGACACCGGCCTCGTGCGCGCCGGGGCCGGGGCGGTGTGGGACGACGTCGTCGCCGCCTCGGTGGAAGCAGACCTGGGCGGCATCGAGTGCCTGTCCGGCATCCCCGGTTCCACCGGGGCGACCCCGGTGCAGAACGTCGGGGCCTACGGCGCCGAGATCTCCGATGTGCTCACCCATGTGCGTCTGCTGGAGCGCGCCACGGGTGCCGACGAATGGGTTTCGGCGGAATCCCTGGAGCTGGCCTACCGATACTCGAACCTCAAGTTCACCGGCCGGGCCGTGGTACTCGAGGTGGAGATGCAGCTGCGGGTCGACGGGATGTCCGCGCCCCTGCGCTTCGGGCAGCTGGCCCGCAGCCTCGGGGCCATGGAGGCCGGGGAACGCCGACCCGTGGCCGAGGTCCGCGAGGCCGTCCTCGCGCTGCGCCGCGGCAAGGGCATGGTGCTCGAGCCGGGCGATTTTGACACCTGGTCCGCGGGATCCTTCTTCACCAACCCGATCGTCGACTCCGCCGACGCTGACGCCGTGCAGGCGCAGGTGCGTTCGGTGCGTGGGGACGAGGACGCCGAGCGGATGCCGCGTTTCGACGCCGGCGAAGGCCGCGAAAAGCTCTCCGCCGCCTGGCTGATCGAGCGCGCCGGGTTCCCGCGCGGTTTCCCCTCCGGGGACGCGCCGGTGCGTCTGTCCACCAAGCACACGCTGGCGTTGACGAACCGGGGGCAGGCCGTGACCTCTGATCTGGTGGGTCTGGCGCGTACGGTCCGCGACGGGGTGCGGGCGGAATTCGGCGTGCAACTGGTGCCCGAGCCCGTGTGGGTGGGCGTGTCGATCGACTGATGCGGGATGCCGGGTCCCGCATCCCGGCGCTGAAAAGGTCCTGCCCCTGGGCCCAGGTCTGAACACGCCTGACGTCCCAGGACCTGCTTTACTGTGAAGGCATTCTCCCAGATAATTCACAGAAAGGTCGATCGGCCGCATGCGTTCGACACGCCAGTATCTCGCTCTCGCCATGTCTCTGGCCCCCGCCGCCGCCCTTGTCGGGTGCGCCGGTTCCGGTGACGATACGACGGCGACGACCTACGTCACTGAAACCGTCACCCGTGCTGCGGGGAGCTCGCAGGGTGCGCCTGACCCCACGGGGGCCGGGGCAGCTCGCGGCGAAGCAGCTGTCGGGGCGTACTCGGGTGTGCTGGACAACCCGGGCCGGTATTCCTTCACCGGAGGCGGAAATTACTCCCTCAACGGTGAATACCAGTACGCCCTGGTGGAAATGACGGGTGACGGCATCCCGGAACTGCTGCTCAAAGCCATGACCACCGACCACATCGACCCGATCCGGGTGTTCAGTGCCACCGATGGCGGCCCTCTGGTCTCACCCGACGACACCCTGGTCAGCGGGGCCGCAGGGGCCGGCGGTTACCGCGCCGGGGTCAGCGCCACCCCCGAGGGCAACCGCATCTTCCAGAAGGAATGGCACTCCCTGCGCCATGAGATAACCGTCAAGGGATTCGTCCTCCAGGGAGACAGTCTGGTGCCCAATGGGGAAGAGTGGGAGGACGACCAGCGGTCCCCGTCCGGCAAGTTGGCCGACATCACCTTCCATCCGCTCAGTGATCGTGGGCCTCTCGAGGCGATGGCGCCGACCACCGGCG
>CAYSIP010000011.1:6992-8214 GCA_964431055.1 uncultured Corynebacterium sp.
CCACCGGCGGGGACACCGCCACCGGGGCAGGCGGGAACACCGCCACGGGCACCGTCCGTGTGCTGACCGCGCCGGAACTGGCCCAGTTCCAGGGTTATGATCAGACCCCCAACGGTGAGGACTCCACGGACCGCTACGCCGTGTTCCTCTTCGATTCCCCCACGACCTTCACCGCGAAATCCTCCGGAAATGCCGGAGCCCTGCGGGAGCGGGAGGCGTCCATGGTGCTGATCGGATCCCAGACCTCATATACCTCGAATGCCACTGGCTTCGACCTGGATGGTCAGTCCATGACCTTGTCGTTCGACCAGAATGACTGCTGGTTTCCGTCGGACGCGTCCCTGCCGCTCGGTGAGCCCGGTTGTGCCGGCTTCACCCGGCAGTAACGGGTCTTGCTGGCGGTGGGCCCGAATCCCCGTGGAGCCGAGGCGCACACAACGTCACCTGCCCCACCGGATGAACCGAGGGGGCGGGTGGCGTTGCCGGGTGGACCAGCGGGTGCGCGCGATTCTGCTTGGAGGCTTCCGTAGGGGAGGGGGGTGGGCCCCTGGCGGATGGCCCGCTACCGCCGGATGACGGCAGTGCCGGCCACCCGGTCGTGCAGGCCCTGGAGCTGCGGGGCAGCGAACAGGCTCGCCAGGATCACCAGCCCCAGGATCGTGGTCACCCAGCCGAGATGCGGGATGGCGGTGAACAACACCCAGGCGTTGCGTAACAGGGTGTGGCCCACGCCGACGTCCGAACCATCGGATCGGACCACCCGGATGCCGGCCAATCGCTTACCGACGGTCCGCGCACCCGTCACCTGCAGCAACGAAAGGTAGAGCCACAGGACGGCTGCGATGATGGCGTTGGCGACCGGCGAGCCGACATCAGTGCCGACGGGAAGCCGACTGATGACGGTGGCTATGACGACACCCACCAGCAGGACGTCGATAAGCCAGGCGCCGGCACGAGGCAGTGGGCCGGCGGGCACCATTCCGTTGACGACCTGGTTGTCACCGCCCATGAAGGTGCGGTTGGTGAAGGGCGTCGCGTTGGTCGGCCCCTCGGTGCGCGGGGTGGGATTGAAGGGGTTATCCGGATCGGGATCGCGAGGGTCGGGGATGTGCATGACATGCCTTCCAGTCCGACTGGCCTGATGCCACGGACTATAGGGCAGTTGGTTCTTGCGTGTGGCCGAAGGTGCGCATGAACCCGGGGCGCCCGTTTCTCCACACGA
>CAYSIP010000011.1:8314-19308 GCA_964431055.1 uncultured Corynebacterium sp.
CACGATCAGGTTCGAATCGTGTGGACAGCGCACGCATGCGCCTCCATCCAGTGGGCCACCCCCTGAACAACAAAATTCCCTCCGCCCCGGATCACCCCGAGGGAAGGGCGCCGGCGCGGAGGGAATCCCCCGGAATCCTAGTTCTGTTTCTCGAGCAGCTTCATCAGGTCGTCCTTGACCTCGCGGCGACGGATCTTGCCCATCTGGTCGCGGGCGAGTTCCTCGAAGTGGTAAAAGGTGCGCGGAACCTTGTAACGGGTGAGTCGTTCGCGGGCGAAGGACTTCATCCCCTCCGGATCCAGGGCGGAACCTTCGCGCAGGGTGATGCAAGCGACGACATCCTCGGAGCCGTCCTCGCGCGGGGTTCCGACGACCGCGACGTCGACGATGTCGGGGTGCTCGCGCAGAGCTTCCTCCACCTCGCCGGGGTAGACGTTGAAACCACCGGTGATGATGATCTCCTTGATGCGGGCGACCAGGCGGATGAAACCGTCCTCCTCCATCACCCCGATATCGCCGGTGCGGTACCAATCCTCATGGAAGCTGTCCGCGGTGGCCTCGGGCTGGTTGAGGTAGCCCTTGAACACCTGGGGGCCGCGCACCAGGATTTCACCCTCCTCGCCGTCGGGCATGGTCACCTCGAGGTTTTCGAGGTCAGCGATGCGGATCTCGGTGTCGGGGAAAGGTACGCCGACGTAACCGGGTCGACGCTTGGTACTCATGGGGTTGCCCACGATGATCGGTGAGCACTCAGTCAGTCCGTAGCCCTCAACGAGGAGCCCGCCGGTGAACTTCTCCCAGCGTTCCACGGTGGATACCGGGAGGGTGGAGGCGCCGGAAAAGGAGTTGCGGATGCCGGAGATGTCGACGTTGTTCTCCTCGGCAGCCTCGACGATCTTCTCGTAGAGGGTGGGTACACCGGGCAACCAGGTGGGCGTGTGCTTCTTCATCACGTCCATGATCAGCGGGATGCGCGGGGCCGGCAGCAGGACCATCTCGCCACCGATGTAGACCGACAGGGTGCCCACCATGGTCATTCCGTAGGCGTGGAATAGCGGCAGGGCCGCGAGCATGCGCTCATTCTTGTCTCCCAGGCCCGGGACCCACGCCTTGCCCTGCAGCATGTTGGCGAACAGGTTGCCGTGGGAGAGCTGGGCACCCTTGGGCGCGCCGGTGGTGCCGGAGGTGTAGAGAATCAGGGCGATGGAGTCCTTGGTCACCGACGGTTCGGAGACGATGTCCTCGCCTTCACCGCCGATGGCGGAACCGATGAGCGCCTCCCACGGCACGGTGTTGGGGGCGGGGGCGGACAGTGCCTCCCGGGATTCGCGGGCCTTCTTCAGCGGCAGCTTCAGGGCGAACTGCTGCAACTTGGGCATGGCCTCGATCATGTTGACCGAGATGATGGTCTCCAGGGACGTGGTCCCGCGGAGCTTCTCCAGCGTCGGCGCGGCCTTGTCCCATGCGATGACGACGCGCGCTCCGTGGTCGGCGAAGGGTTTCTGCAGCTCGTGGGAGGTGTAGAGGGGGTTGTGCTCGACGACGGTCGCGCCCAGCTTCAGGACCGCGTAGAAGGCGGCGATGTGCTGCGGGCAGTTCGGCAGCACGATGGCGACTTTGTCACCGGGACGGACGCCGAAAGCGCGCAAGCCGGCTGCGGCACGCCTGACCTGGCGGTCGAGCTCAGCATAGGTCTGGGTGCGGCCGAAGAACCAGGTGGCTGACTTCTCGCCGTTGATGGCCAGGTTGTTGTCGTAGACGTCCAGCAACGTCGTGTCCTCGTAGTCGAGGGAGTGGGGGGTCCATTCGCCGTAATGCTGGAGCCAGGACCTGTTCTCGAATGCCGACATGAAATGTCCTTCCACGCGTCCTCGCTTACGCGTTCGTAGGTTTTAAGCTGACCGCCAGTATAACGGCGTGGCCGCCCGCGGGAGAGGCCACTGCCCGGGGACGGGCACACACTTACGATGGTGCCATGCGCATCGCGATGATCTCCATGCACACGTCGCCGCTCGAGCAGCCCGGTAGCGGCGACGCCGGCGGCATGAACGTCTACGTCCTCAACACCGCCACCCACCTTGCCCGGCAGGGGGTGGAGGTGGACATCTTCACGCGCGCCACCCGCCCCAGCCAGGGCGAGGTCGTGCAGGTGGAGGACAACCTCCGGGTCATCAACGTGGTCGCCGGCCCCTACGAAGGTCTGGAGAAGGAGGCGTTGCCCACCCAGCTGGCTGCCTTCGCCAACGGCATCGTCCTGTACGTCAAGTGCAACTATCTGGACTACGACCTCATCCACTCCCACTACTGGCTGTCCGGACAGGTCGGGTGGCTGCTGCGTGATCTGTGGGAGGTTCCCCTGGTGCACACCGCCCACACCCTGGCGGCAGTGAAGAACACGTACCGCAGCGCCGAGGACTCTCCGGAGTCGGAGGCCCGGCGCATCTGCGAGCAGCAGCTGGTCGACAACGCTGACCTGCTGATCGTCAACACGCATGAGGAGACCAACGATCTGGTTCAGCACTACGACGCAGATCCCGATCGTGTCGTCGTCGTCTCGCCGGGGGCGGACATCGAACAGTTCACCCCCGGCAACGACCGCGCCACGGAACGGTCGAGGCGTCAGCTGGGGGTGCCGTTGCACGCGAAGGTGGTCGCCTTCGTCGGCCGCCTCCAGCAGTTCAAGGGGCCGCAGGTGCTCATCCGGGCCGTCGCGGAGTTGCTCGACCGCGATCCGGAGCGCAACCTGCGCGTGCTCATCTGTGGGGGGCCGTCGGGGGCGAACGCCACCCCCGAACAGTACCTGGATATGGCGCGTGATCTGGGGGTGGAACGACGTATCCGCTTCCTGGATCCACGTCCTCCGGAGGAGCTGGTGACCATCTACCGGGCGGCGGACATCGTGGCGGTGCCCAGCTACAACGAGTCCTTCGGGCTGGTGGCGATGGAGGCACAGGCCACGGGCACTCCCGTCATCGCCGCCCGCGTCGGTGGGTTGCCGATCGCGGTGGCGGAGGGGGAGACGGGCCTGCTTGTCGACGGTCACGCGACCGCCGACTGGGCTGACGCCCTCGCTCAGCTGCTGGATGACGACGACACCCGCATCCGGATGGGGGAGGATGCGGTGGGGCACGCGGCGAACTTCTCCTGGTCCGCCTCCGCCGCGCAGCTGGCCTCCGTGTACTCGGAGGCGCTGTCGATTGAACTGCCCGACTGCCATGGCCGTCAGGCGGCGGGGAGGTGAGTCGCGCAGGTTAAGGCAGCGGGCACGGATCTGAAGTGGCATATTAGAGTCATGAGTAACGGAAAACTGATTCTTCTGCGTCACGGTCAGAGCGAATGGAACAAATCGAACCAGTTCACCGGCTGGGTTGACGTCGACCTCACCGAACAGGGTGAGGCGGAGGCCAGGCGCGCCGGAGAGCTGATGAAGGACGCCGGCTTGGTGCCGACCGTCGTCTACACCTCGCTGTTGCGCCGTGCGATCCGCACCGCCAACATCGCTCTCGACAGCGCGGACATGCACTGGATCCCGGTCGTGCGCAACTGGCGCCTCAACGAGCGCCACTACGGCAAGCTGCAGGGGCTGGACAAGGCCCAGATCCGCGAGGAGTTCGGCGAGGAGCAGTTCATGCAGTGGCGTCGTTCCTACGACACCCCGCCGCCGGAGCTGGCCGATGGCTCCGAGTACTCGCAGGCCCATGACATCCGTTACGCGGACCTGCCGGCCGTCCCGAAGACCGAGTGCCTCAAGGATGTCGTGGTGCGGTTCATCCCGTACTACGAGGACGTGATCTACCCGCGCGTGAAGAACGGTGAGACCGTGGTCGTCGCCGCCCACGGAAACTCCCTGCGCGCCCTGGTCAAGTACCTGGACAACATTTCCGACGACGAGATCGCCGGCCTGAACATCCCCACCGGAATCCCGCTGGTCTACGAGCTGGACTCCACGGGCAAGGTCATCAACCCCGGTGGCACCTACCTGGACCCGGAGGCCGCGCAGGCCGGTGCGGCGGCTGTGGCCGCCCAGGGCGGCAAGTAACTTCCCACCGTGTCCGCTGTTCTCGCTTTTCTTCTCGGCGCCGCCCTCACCGCCGTCATCATTCCGGCGGTGAGCTGGATCCGCCGGCGTGCCGCGCGCTACCGGGCGTCCGCGACCCTGGAGGCGAACCAGGTCACCACCGTCAGCCAAGTGCTGCACCTGGCGATACAGGGTTCGCCGACGGGTATCACGGTGTTGGACCGGGGCGGGGAGGTCATCCTCTCCAACTCCCGGGCCCACGTGATGACCATCGTCCACGACCGGACGGTCAATCCGGAGGTGTGGAAGGTGGCCCAGGAGGTGTACGGGGACAAGGAGACCCGCACCGTCACCCTCTCGATGCCCAAACTCCGCACCGGCAACCGCGTGTCGTCGGTGCGGGCGTTGATCAAACCCCTGACCCTCGTCGACGATCGTTTCGTCATCGTCTACGGCACCGACGAGAGTGAGAACGTGCGCATGGAGTCCGCCCGTCGTGACTTCGTCGCCAACGTCTCCCACGAACTGAAGACCCCGGTCGGAGGAATGGCGCTGCTCGCCGAGGCACTGATGGAGGCGGTCGAGGACCCCGAGCAGGTCACCTACTTCGGTGAGCGGTTGCGCAAGGAATCCCACCGGATGGCCGACATGATCAACGAGTTGATCTCGCTGTCCAAGCTGCAGGGAGCCGAGGCGCTGCCGGAGATGGAGCCGGTCAGTGTCGACGACGCCATCGACGAGGCCTTCATCCGCAACCAGCTCGCGGCGGACAACGCGAACATCACCCTGACGAAGGGGGAGGATTCCGGCGTCTTCGTCCTGGGGGACAGGTCCCTGCTGGTCACCGCGATCTCCAACCTGATTTCGAACGCGATCAATTATTCGCCGCAGGCCGTGCCGGTGTCGGTGTCGCAGAAGGTCGTCAACGACGTCGTGCTCCTCCGCGTCACCGACCGGGGCATCGGTATCGCCCCGGAGGATCAGAAGCGGGTGTTCGAACGTTTCTTCCGCGTGGACAAGGCGCGTTCCCGTTCCACGGGCGGCACGGGACTGGGGCTGGCCATCGTGAAACACGTGGTCGCCAACCATGGGGGTAACATCAAGTTGTGGTCCCGGCCCGGCACCGGCTCCACGTTCACGATCGAACTTCCGGTCTACGAGCCTGAGCCGGTGGCCGAATTACCCGCTTCGGCGGCCGAAGCCGAGACTCCGTCCGCCCGTCCGCTGCGAGATGCAGTGTCACGGGTTGCCACACGTCGAAAGGACAAAGCAACATGACGACCATTCTCATCGTGGAAGATGAGGAATCCCTGGCCGATCCGCTGGCTTTCCTGCTTGGTAAGGAAGGGTTCGACGTGATTGTCGCGGGCGATGGCCCGACGGCCCTGGTGGAATTCGCCAGGAACGACATCGACATCGTCCTGCTCGACCTCATGCTGCCCGGCATGTCCGGCACGGACGTCTGCAAGCAGCTGCGCCAGACCTCGAGCGTTCCGGTGATCATGGTCACCGCCCGGGATTCCGAGATCGACAAGGTCGTGGGCCTGGAGCTCGGCGCCGACGACTATGTCACCAAGCCCTACTCCTCCCGCGAGCTGGTGGCCCGCATCCGGGCGGTGCTGCGCCGCGGCGTCGACCCGGACGCCAACGGCGAGGAGATCGAGGAGCAGGTTCTCGAGGGCGGGCGCGTGCGCATGGACGTCGAGCGACACACCGTCACCGTCGCGGGCGAACCGGTGCCGATGCCGCTGAAGGAATTCGACCTGCTCGAGTACCTGCTGCGCAACGCCGGCCGGGTGCTCACCCGCGGCCAGCTCATCGACCGGGTCTGGGGCGCCGACTACGTGGGCGACACCAAAACCCTGGACGTCCACGTCAAGCGGTTGCGCTCCAAGATCGAGGAGGAGCCCTCCCGCCCTAAGCACCTGGTCACGGTGCGTGGCCTGGGCTATAAATTCGAGGCCTGAGCACAGGACAGCCCGGGAGGGGGCATCGCTTCCTCCCGGGCTGTCCTGATTCCACCCCACGCTTGTCGACGCCCCGACCTATCGTCCGATGGCCTCCAGCGGCGGGATGCGGCTGGCGCGAATTGCCGGGATGACGGAGGCGACCATGCCGACCAGCACCGCCCCGATGACCATCGTGCCGATCTGCGACCACGGGATCTCCGGGGAGGCCATCCCCCGGGAACCGAGCACGCCAACGGCCGCCCAGCCGGCGAAGGTGCCCAGCGCGATGCCGACGACCGCGCCGTGCACGGACAGGATCAGCGACTCCACCACGATCATCCGGGCGATCTGGGCGCGCTGCAGGCCGACCGCCCGTAGGGTGCCCAGCTCCCGGATGCGTTCGGCCACCGACAGCAGCAGGGTGTTGACGATCCCCAGGCCGGCGATGACCACCGCCAGCGCCAACAGGGCGTAGACGATCGTCAGCAGCTGGTTGATCTGGGTGCCCAGCGAACTGCCGTACTCGCTCTGCGATTTCACCTGCACCACCAGCAGGGAGTCCATCACGCTCGTCAGGTTCCGCCGCAGTTCGTCATTCGGCACCGAACCGTCCGAGGAGACGAAGACGGACTGCCGCGTCACCGCCGATTCGGGATTTTCCAACGCCTCCTGCGCCGCCCCCCACGTCACGGCCAGGTGCCCGAGGATCGCGGTCTCCGTGTAGATCGCCTCCACCGGGATCCACCGCGCCTCGTCCGGATCTCCCTCATAGGTGGTCAGCGGGATGGTGTCCCCGACCCCCAGGCCGGTCTCTGAGGCATAGGTGGCGGAGATGAGCGCACCGGGTTCTGACCCGTCCGAGGGGGTTCCGTCGTGGATGCCCAGCGACATGAAGTCGGTGAAGTCCCCCTCCACGACCGTGGTCTGCGGGTTGTCCCAGTTATTCGCCTTCAGCGGCGCGGTCATCAGGACCCCCACCTCATCGACGCCGGTGGTCCAGGCCGCCCGCTGCACGGTCTCCGTCGGCAGTGACATCGCCGACCCACCTCCACCGGGTTGGCCCTGCAGGGAGGAACCACCCAGGCTGTCGAGCACGAACGGCGCGGTGATGGTGGACTCCACCAGGCCGAAAACACTCGCCCTGGTGGTCGCGCCGATCGTGCCCACGCACGCAACCAACCCCACGCCGAGCGCCAGCGCCAGGGCGGAGGCCGCCGAGCGCCGCGGGTTACGTACCGCGTTGCGACGGGCCAGCCGCCCCACCGCACCCATCGGGAAGGTCAACACGAAACCGAGGGTCCGTCCGGCCAGGGACACCAGCGTCGACCCGGAGGCCGCCAGGGACAGGAAGATCGCCACGACACCGACTCCCACGGCCACCAGCCGCAGGTTCACCGACAACTCCCCGTCATTGATGCTGTAGATCTGTGCGGCGCCGGTGATGAGCACCGCGCCCACTGCGGCGACGGCACCCGCGACGAACAGGCGCAACCTGGGGAGGCGGCCGGAACGCGCGTCGGAAAGGTCGAAGGCCTGCACCGGCGGCAGCATGCCGGCGCGCCGGGCGGGCGCCATGGCGGAGGCCATCGTGACGACCACGCCGAACAACAGGGGCACGACGACGGCCTCGGTGGTCCAGGTGAAGTCGAGGGAGGCCAGATCCCCGCCGGTGTAATTGAACCAGGCGACGAGCGCGACGAGCAGCGCACCTGCGGCGGCGATGCCGAGAATGGAACCGAGCAGGCCGACGACGGCGGCCTCCATGATGACCGAGAAGGCGATCTGCAGGGTGGAGACGCCGATGGAGCGCAGCAGCGCGAATTCCCGGGTCCGCTGGCCGACGACCATCGCGAAGGTGTTGGCGATGTTGAAGGCGCCCACCAGCAGGGCGATGACACCGAAAATGACCAGGATATAGCGGACGAACTCCAGCTGCTGGACGAAGGAACCGCTCATCCGTTCGGCGATCTGCTCCGGCAGCAACGGGGTCAGCTGCGGCCAGGTCCGGCCGATCTGGTTGCGCACCTCCATCGGATCCACCCCGGGCATGGTGGCGATGACGATCTGGGAGGCGTGCCCGTCGGCGGTGAACAACTCGAGATAGCGTTCGGGCGTGAACATCACCCCCACCCAGCCGGCCGTGTCCCCGCTGGTGTCATAAATACCGGACACGGTCACCGGTACCTGGTCGTAGGGGGTGATCACCTGGATGGCGTCACCGACCGACAGGCCTGCCCGGGTGGCTGCGGAAGTGTTGATCATCACCTCATCCGGCGCCTCGGGCACGCTCCCGGCGCGGAGCAGGGGCTGGGGACCGACGAAACGGTCCGGGGGATAGGCGGCGGCCGGGTGCGCGCCGGAGGAACCTGCCTGCAGGGGGGTGCCGTCCGGGCCGATGACGATGATGCCGGAATCACCGCTCATGCGGGTGCCGCTGGGCAGCCCGGGGCCGTCACCAATGACGTTCGCGGCGCGAACGGTCGGCCAGGACTCGATCTCCCGGATGACCTCGAAGGGCACCCCCTGCGGGGAAGACTGACTGCCGACCAGACCCACGTCCACGCCCTCCACCCCAGCGTCGATGATGGAGTCAAACGAGCGCTCGAGGGAGTGGGTGAGCAGGAGGGAACCGGAGATGAACGCGGTTCCCAACGCCACAGACAGGATGGTCAGCAGCATTCTGGACCGGTTGGCGAGCACGGACCGCCACGTGACCGTCCGCATGGGTGAGGACAGGAAGGAAGCGAGCGGACTGCGCCGGCGGGATGCGCGGTGCCGTCCGGCCCTGCTACTTTCCACCGGTTGAACCATTGGCGCTACTCCGGGATGTCATCGGTTAACTGCCCGCCGCGTCCGGCGACGGAGGTTTCATGATAGCGCCTGCATCCCGACGCCCGCCTTCACCGTGGCCGGGTGCGGGGCCGCCCGCAGGTCCACACTGGCACGTTTGCGGCAGTGCTCAGCCAACAACTCGTACGACGGCTCTCCCATCAGGGCGATGAGTTCGGTCTTCTGGGAGATCCAGATCGGATTGGCGTTGGTGTGGCAACCGGAGTCCCCGGTGCACCACCAGTCGAAGTCCTCGCCGCCGTTCCCCCAGGACCGGCGCTCGTACTCTCCGATGGTGGTGCGCAGGATCTCCACGCCGTCGGTGCGGTCCTCATAGGCCTCATGGCGGCGCAGCGGCACCTGCCAGCACACCTCCGGCTTGGCGACGGTGAGATCCACCCCCTCGGCGACGGCCCACTGGTGGAGGGCGCAACCGGTGCCGGTGGGCCACCCCGTCCGGTTGGCGAAAATGCAGGCGCCCCCCGTGGTGATGGTTTTCAGGGCGGGTTCAGGTTCCCCGTCGTCGCCGTCGAGCTCGTCCCACGCGAGCCACGGCTCCAGCTCGGTGGGATCGGCGGCCTTGATGTAGGCGTCCACCCCTTCCGGTCGGTTCTGCCAGTACTTCGCAGGCATCTCCGCGACGGCGTTGTAGAGCTGGTCCCGATCCTCCTCGTCGGCGAGGTAGGCGCCGTGGACGCAGCAACCGATGTCGGACTGCGCGGCGTCGATGCCCGAGCAGGCGGTGGTGCCGAACATGCAGTTCCAGTGCGACTCCACCCAGGTCAGATCAATGGAGAAGGTGTGTAACGGGTCCTCGGGGTTGACGAATTCGAACCACTCGCGAGGAAAGTCGGGGGGCACTTCACGTCCGGCGGAGATTGATCTTCCGGCGGGGGAGGAGGCGGGGAATCCGAGCGGAACCGGGGACGACTGTGGGTGATTCACACTTTCCCACGGTAGACCGTCTAACCTGTATCGTGTGCGATTAGGTGTATTGGACGTAGGCAGCAACACGGTCCATCTGGTGGCGGTGGATGCCCGCAATGGCGGCCACCCCACGCCGATGAGTGACTGGAAGACGAGCCTGCGGCTCGTCGAGCTGCTCGACGGCGAAGGCAGAATCGACGACCGGGGGATCCGGAAGCTGACGAAAGCGGTCGGAGAGGCCGCGGAACTCGCCGGGACCCTCGGTTGTTCCGAGGTCATGCCCTTCGCCACCTCCGCCGTCCGTTCCGCCGTGAACTCCGAGGAGGTCCTGGACCGTGTGGAGGAGGAGACAGGGGTCCGCCTGCGGATCCTCTCCGGTGAGGACGAGGCGCGACTGACCTTCCTCGCCGTGCGCCGCTGGTACGGCTGGTCCGCCGGCCGCATCACCAACCTCGACATCGGTGGAGGTTCCCTCGAGTTGTCCACCGGTTCCGACGAGGAACCCGACGTCGCGGTCTCTCTCGACCTGGGCGCCGGTCGTCTGACCCACACGTGGTTCGACACTGACCCTCCGGGGCGCAAGAAGGTTAACCTGCTGCGCGACTACATCGACGCCGAGCTCGCGCCCGCCGCCCGGCAGCTGCGCGCATTCGGCCCGGCTGGGTTGGCGGTGGGCACCTCCAAGACGTTCCGTACTCTCGCCCGCCTCACCGGTGCCGCCCCGAGCGCCGAGGGGCCCTACGTCAAGCGCACCCTGACCGCGCCGGGTCTGCGTCAGCTCATCGCCTTCATCACCCGTATGACCGCAGCCGACCGCGCGGAACTCGAGGGCATCAGTTCGGACCGTTCCCATCAGATCGTCGCGGGTGCTCTCGTTGCAGAGGCCAGCATGCGTGCCCTCGGCCTGGAGAGCCTCGAGATCTGCCCGTGGGCGCTCCGCGAAGGGGTCATTCTCCGGCGGATCGACTCGGGACTGCCCCAGGAAAGGACGCAATCATGAGCGACGACGACAAGCAGTTGACCGTTGCCGAGCTGCTCGCCCGAGCAGGAAAGGACTCTGCCTCCCCGAAGGACAAGCCCCGGCGACGTCGGCGCAGCCTCGAGGAGGGCGGCATCTCCGTCGCCGAGCTCACCGGCTCCATTCCGAAGGTCAAGGAAGCTCCGGCGGAATCCCGCCACTCCGCGGTCCCCATGGACGCGCCCGCGGAGCAGTCGGCACAGAGTACCCCTGCCGCAAAGCCAGCGGGAAAGCCGGCCACCAAGGCCACGAC
>CAYSIP010000011.1:19408-27602 GCA_964431055.1 uncultured Corynebacterium sp.
GCAAAGCCCGATGCAAAGCCCGCCGACAAACCAGCGGGAAAGCCGGCCACCGGGGCCACGGCATCCTCCGCGAAACCCGCGGTGAAGCCCGCTGGCAGTCAGGTTGACAAAACGGATGACAAGCCCGCGGCCAAGGCGCCCGCCAATGCAGGCAGGACAGATAAACCTGCGGCACCCACCGCTAAGCCGACGTCCCCTCCGGCAGCAGGTGCACCCGCCAAGACCCAGGCGGCAGCGGAAAAGAAGATGCCCGGGGTCGGTGCGGCCAAGGCCGACCAGGCTGCTCAGGCGAAGTCTCCCTCGGCGCCGGCCAAGGAACTCAAGGAAACCCCCGCTCCCGGGGCCGGAAAACCGGGGAGTGCGAAACGCGACCCGGCAGGCCCGGCGACCCGGGACACGACGGTGCTCGGGAAGGTCGACACCGATGGGCCGACGCGCAGGGTAGCTGCGGGCGCCCCCACCCTGAGCGGCCCCGCCAAGACTGCCGCGGAGTCATCCGCCATGCGGGATTCCGTGTCTGATGCCGGAGAGACGGGTCAGATGCCTGTCGTCGGCACGGACCGTTTCGATGACGCGGACGGCGCCGACGTCGACGTCGATGACCGTGGCCTCATCGACTCCGACGATTCCTCCGAGGACGAGCAGGTCTCCATGGGTGCGGTCCTGCTGATGTCCGTGGTTGGCATAGTCCTCGGCATTCTCGTGTTCCTGGGATTCGACCTGCTCTGGGGCCGGTTCAACAGTGTGATCGTGGGACTGTTGGCGCTGGCGGTCACCGGTGTGATGGTGGCCGTCGTGCACGCGCTGCGCACCTCCCGCGACGGACTGTCAATGGTGCTCGCAGGCGTCGTGGGTCTGGTGATGACCTTCGGGCCTCTCGCCATCATGGTGCTCTGACCTCTCAGCACTCCATCCCGGCCCCTGAGGCACCCGTACGGTGCCGCGGGGGCCGTCGTCGTGGCACTCTGGGAGCATGACCACTATCGCAGTACTTGGAGGGGGCAAGATCGGCGAAGCGCTGATCTCCGGCCTCATTGCCGCGGGTACCGACCCGCAGTCCATTCACGTGACCAACAGACGCCCAGAACGCGGCCAGGAGCTTCGTGAGGCGTACGGGATCCACGACCTCACCGACAACCGTCAGGCGGTGGAGGAGGCCGACGTGGTGTTCCTCTGCGTCAAGCCCAAAGGCATCCCGGACCTGCTCGCGGAGATCGCCGAGACCCTGGACGGCAACGACGTCTCCACGATCGTGGTGTCCATGGCCGCCGGTGTGTCATTGGCGACGATGGAGGACACCCTCGTGGCCGGCACCCCGGTCATACGCGTCATGCCGAACACCCCCATGCTGGTTCGCCGTGGCATGAATGCAGTGGCGTCGGGACGGTTCGTCAGCGAGGAGCAGCTCGACGTCGTCACGCAGCTGCTCGGCACCGTCGGTGACGTCATCTCCGTCGCCGAGTCCGACCTGGATGCGGTCACCGCGATGTCGGGATCCTCACCCGCCTACTTCTTCCTCGTTGCCGAAGCCCTCATCGACGCGGGTGTCTCTCTCGGACTGACCCGGGATGTGGCGCAGAAGCTCGTGACGAGCTCAGCCGCCGGGGCCGGCGCCATGTTGGCTGAATCCGGTGTGGATCCGGCCACGCTGCGCACCAATGTCTCCTCCCCGGCCGGAACCACCGTGGCCGCTCTGCGGGAGCTGGAGGAGTCGGGTCTGCGTGGTGCCTTCTTCCGTGCCGCGGAGGCCTGCGCCCGCCGTTCCACGGAGCTGGGCGCGCCCGACACCCCGGAGCAGTAGCCCGTACGAGGAGGCGGTGGAAAATCACGGGCGCGCCCTCGTCTCCTCCGACACACCCCACGAATAACTCCCCTTAGGTCGCAAGAGTCACACCGTTCACGCTAAGCTTGTCCAAGCACGTGCGTGTCCGTTCTGTGGGAGGGGAAGCCTACAGCGCGCCTTTTGCTGAAGGGTAGAGAAATATGGCTAATGAAGACAGAGGAACCTTCCTGACGGTCGCGGAGGTCGCGGACATCATGCGTGTGTCCAAGATGACCGTCTATCGACTCGTGCACGCCGGTGAACTGCCGGCGGTGCGGGTGGGCAGGTCTTTCCGCGTCCACGAGAAGGCGGTCAGTGACTACCTGGATTCCTCGTACTTCGAGGCCGGGTAGTCCCGCCCCTCACAGGTCGGGTTCCACAGCGCCTACCACTTCCTTCGGGAAGTGGAGGGCGCTGTAGCCGTTTCCGGACGCGAGGCGTTGTTGGGTGACTTTGGTCGGTGGGCGGCATCCCGGTATGATGTAACCCATTCGTGCCGGTGATCCATCCGCGCGGGCCGCCATCTACACCGGTGGCCCACTGTCGAGCGTGCACCTCGACGGCGGAGATCCTCACGGATCCGTGGCTGGACCGGCAGGTTTGTACGTACACACCATCTACGAAATGAGGAAACCTCTATGGGTTCTGTCATCAAGAAGCGCCGCAAGCGTATGTCCAAGAAGAAGCACCGCAAGATGCTGCGCCGCACCCGCGTTCAGCGTCGTAAGCTCGGCAAGTAAGCCGCTTCGGTTCGCCGATCCACCACGCCGCGTCTTCCTCCCGGTTTCCACCGGAAGGAGCGCGGCGTTCGTGATTCCAGGGGCCGCCTCGCGGGGAGCTCAGGACGCCGGGCCGGGCTGCGGAACAGGTCCGCCACGCCGGAAGAAACGCCAACCTCCCACCGAGAAGGCAGCGGTGGCCAGGGCCGGCAGACCCCAGGTGCGCACCGCCCGGCGGAGGCTCCGGTAGTCCCGGACCGCCCAGCCACGGTTGACGGCCTCCCCGCGCAGTTTCTTGTCCGGGTTGATGGCCACGGCGGTGCCCACCATCGAGAGCATCGGGACGTCGTTGATGGAGTCGGAGTAGGCGGTGCAGCGCGTCAGGTCCAGTTGCTCGATCGCGGCGAGAGCGGCCACCGCGTGCTTCTTGCCGGGGCCGTGCAGGATGTCACCGACCAGTCGGCCGGTGAATTTCCCTTCAGAATCGACCTCGGCGACGGTGCCGAGCGCCCCCGTGAAGCCGAAGCGCTGGGCGAGGATCTGCGCCAGCTGCACCGGGGTGGCGGTGACCAGCCACACCTGGTGGCCGGCGGCCAGGTGCATCTGCGCCAGCTCGCGGGTGCCCGGCCACGCCTTGGTCACCATGTGCGAGTCGACGATCTCCTCGCACAGCTCGACCAGGTCGGCGACGCTGCGACCCTTGATGAACTCGAGCGCCTGGGTGCGGCCCCGGGCGACGTCCTCGATGTTCTCGGAACCGGTGAAGCGGAACTTGAGCTGCTTCCAGGCGATCGGGAGCACCTCGGAGAGCCGGAAATAACGTCTGCGGGCCAGACCCATCGCGAAGACGATCAGCGAGGATCCCTGGATGAGGGTGTTGTCCACGTCGAAGAACGCCGCGGCGCCGACGTCCTGCGGGATGTGCGGGTCCGGGGCGGAGATGCGGAATCCACCGGCGGCCTCGATCGATCCGGAGACGGAGTCCACCCCGGAGGAGAACGCGTCCAGCTCCAGTCCGAAGGTCTCCTGCACGGCGGCGGCCGCGGCGGCCTCGCCCGCAGTCCGCTGGGTTTCCTCGTCGATCGGCGGGAGGGCGTGCTCCTCGACGAAGCGGCGGAGATTTCCCCGGGTGGCGCTCCAGCTGGCCAGGAACTCCTGCGGGGAACCGGGGAACGAGGGCTCGGGGTTCACGGCGGTGTTCGTGCCTTCCTGTCGGTTACCGGGGTGCGTGGAGGTGTCCCCGGCTCGGTATCGTGTCCATCGTAGGTCCGACGATGTCCCACCGCTCGGGTGAGGCCACGGTTGCCGCCCGACCCCGGACGACGGGATCGGGCGACAACCGGTAGGACAGGCGAGATTGTCGGATATTCCGGACAGGCAGGAAGAACGGTGGCAGGATGATGGTCGAATCCCGGCGCACGGTGGAGCTGATGGTGCGCACCACCTGCGGGTCCTGTGCACGCGTGGCGGAGCAGATCACCCCGGTGGTGGAGGCGGCCGGTTATGAACTGGCGATTCGTAACGTTGATCACGATCCGGAGTTGGCCATGGAATACGGGGACCGGGTTCCGGTTGTAGTCATTGACGACGAAGAGTTCGCATGCTGGGAAGTGGACAGTGAAGAACTTGCAGCCGAACTTTCCCGTTAGTCTCCCCGGGGGTGCCGAGCTGGGCGGATGCGGTATCCGGAAGGTGTGGGGGTATCCTTTTGTATGATCCGCCCCCAAACCGCAGTCGCATGGGCTGTCGTGCAGTGAAAGAACGGTGAAGGAAATCGTGAGTGTGCTCGTCGTCGGGATGTCGCACAGGTCGGCGCCGGTCGCCCTCCTGGAACGACTGAGCATGGACGAGTCGGTGCGCGACAACACCAGCACCCGGCTGGTCGAGCGCCCGTCCCTGTCCGAGGCGATGATCGTCTCCACCTGCAACCGCCTCGAGGTCTACACCGTCACCAGTAGCTTCCACCGCGGAGTGCAGGACATCGTCGAGGTTCTCCACGAGATGTCCGACGTTGATGTCGACACCCTGCGCGGTTACCTCTACGTCCGTTACGCCGATGCGGCGGCCGAGCACATGATGGTCGTCGCCTCCGGCCTGGACTCCATGGTGGTGGGCGAGCAGCAGATCATCGGCCAGGTGCGCACCGCGTACCAGGAGGCCACCGACAAGGGCACCGTCGGACCGGCGCTGCACTCGCTGGCGCAGTCCGCGTTGCACACCGGCAAGCGGGTGCACTCCGAGACCGACATCGATGACGCCGGGGCCTCGATGGTCTCCTTCGCCATCGACGAGGCGATGCGGGAGATGGGCGCCGGGGCCCTGGAGGGGCGCACCGCGCTCGTTCTCGGGGCCGGGGCGATGGCCTCGCTGGCCGCGACCCACCTGGGCCGACTGGGCATCGACAAGCTCGTCATCGCCAACCGCACCCGGGAGCGCGCCGAGCGGCTCGCCGGCCACTCGCTGGAAGCCGGGGTCGCCGCCGAGGTCGTGGACTACGACGACCGCGCCTCCGCCCTCTCTCACGTTGACCTGGCGGTCTCCGCCACGGGCGCCGACGACTTCACCATCACCGCCGCAGACCTGCCCGCCGGGCGGGAGAAACCGCTGATGCTCATCGACCTGTCGATGCCGCGCGACATCTCGGATGACGTCGTCGGCCGGGACAGGGTTCACCTGGTCAATATCGAACGTCTGCACAAGGCTCTGACCAGCCGTGATTCCGGGGCGCGCGGACATCGGGACGCCCTCGGCATCGTCGCCGAGGAGCTGGAGGCATACTCCTCGGAGCAGCGGGTGCGGGACGTCGCACCGGCGGTGTCCGCCCTGCGCCGTCACGCCGCCGAGCTCGTCGAATCCGAGCTGGAGCGCCTGCAGGGGCGCGCGCCTACGATGGACTCAGAGGACTTCCGGGAGGTGTCGCGGACGGTACGCCGGGTCGTCGACAAGCTCCTGCATCAGCCCACCGTCCGCGTCAAGGAGCTCGCCGCCGAGTCCGGGGTGGTCTCCTACGAGTCCGCACTGCAGGAGCTCTTCGGCCTCAAGGCCGTGCAACCGGCCGTCGCCATCGACGTCTCACAACTACCGGAAGGCGGCATCCGGGCCGTCGGCACAGATCCCGGCACGAACTAAAGGAGCAGTACAACCCATGACCTTCAAGATCGGTACCCGCGGCTCGAAGCTGGCCACCACTCAGGCCGGACACATGCGTGACGCACTCATCGCCGCCGGATTCGACGCGGAGCTGCACATCGTCACCACCGCCGGGGACGTGAACATGGCCCCCGTCGAACGCATCGGCGTCGGCGTGTTCACCCAGGCCCTGCGCGAGGCGCTGGAGGCGAGGGAGTGCGACATCGCCGTCCACTCCTTCAAGGATCTTCCCACCGCCCCTGACGAGCGTTTCCTGCTGGTCGTGCCGCCGCGTGCCGACGCCCGCGAGGCGCTCATCGCCCGCGACGGACTGACCCTGGACACCCTCCCGGAGGGGGCGAAGGTCGGCACCTCCGCGCCGCGCCGCATCTCCCAGCTGAAGGCCCGGCGTCCTGACCTCGACATCCGCCCGCTGCGCGGCAACATCGAAACCCGCATGGGCAAGGTCACCTCCGGTGAGCTTGACGCCGTCGTCCTCGCCTATGCGGGCCTCGTCCGCACCGGGCTCCAGGACCGCGCCACCCAGGTTTTCGAGCCCTCCGAGCTCCTTCCGGCCCCGGCCCAGGGAGCCTTGGCCGTCGAGTGCCGCATCGACGACGAGAACGCCGTCGCGGCGCTGCAGCGACTCATCGATCCGGACACCTCCGTCGCGGCGTTCGCGGAGCGGGCTCTGCTCAACCAGCTCGAGGCCGGTTGCACCGCGCCGGTGGCGGCCCACGCCGAGCTCTTCGACAACCAGTTGACCCTGACCGCCGGGGTCTTCGCCCTCGACGGCTCCCGCCAGCTGACCACCAACCAATCGGTGCAGGTTCCGGACACGGGGCTGGCGGACGCCACCCCCGTGGTCGACGCCCTGGGGCGGGAGCTGGCGAACGAACTGCTGCGCGACGGCGCGGCGGACCTCATGTGGACCGACTGAGATTCTCAGCGGACCGGCAGTGGACTCACAGTGCTGTTTCGTGGTCAGTCATTGCCGGCTCCGCTAGGGTGAAGTCACCATGGCTGCCCTGAATATCAGCGACGGCAGAGTGACCGTCGAATTGGACTGGTGGGAGAAGCTCGCCGCCCGACGTTCCCACCTCACCGTCCCCCGACGCGCCATCCGTCAGGTCACTGTCGTCGAAGACGCCAGCGCCGCCGCCGGTGACGGGCGCCGCGAGTCGGCGACCCGCATCCGCGGCCTGACCTACACCGGCACCGTCGGCACCGAGGACGGAACCCGGTTGAAGACCTTCGCGGTCTGCCATGGCCGTCAGCCGGGGCTGGTGATCGAGCTGTCCGACGTCACCATTGACCGCATCGTCATCTCCACCGCACAGGCCCGGTACTACGCCGAACAGCTGCACCCGGTCGGTGCCTGAGCCTCTCGCAGGACCCGGTTTCCGACGGTCGTTCCACCGCAGCGCATGTGACGCGTTTTTCTATTCTGGCCTTACTAAATTAAGGTGTAGATACCACACGGTGAACGCCCCCGAGCGATATGGCCCCCCTTAGCCGCATTCGCCGCCGCCGGATCCCCTCAAGGAGTTCCGGTCGGCGCCCGCTCAGCCGGGCGTCCATTTGTGTCCCTGACCTGTCGTGACACCCGCACGGCCCGTGGTGCACGCGTCCCCCGATCATTTCCCCGGGGCGCTGCCCGGGCCCGACAATAGAAAAGATCCGTATGAGCATGGCCCCCCAGACCTCCCAGCCGGGAAAGGTCGTCTTCGTCGGCGCCGGGCCCGGCAACCCCGACCTGCTGACCGTTCGAGCCCGTGAGGTGCTCTCGAACACCGCTATTGCCGTCACCGACCCTGAGGTGCTCACCGGAGTCCACGAGATCGTGGGTTCCGTTCTGCCGGTCCCGGAGGAGAAGATCGCCGCCGCGGAGGCGGAGTATGAGCAACTGTGCGCTGAGGCGAAGGAGTCCGGCGCCCGTCGCAAGCCCCCGCGTCCGCCGGCCCCCACCGCCGCCGACATCCGCCCGGTCACCGACGCCTCCCCTGCGGCGATCGTGGGGCAGCTGACCGAGGCGCTGGAGGAGGGCGGGGACGTCATCCGTCTGGTCACCGGCAACCCGCTGACCCGCGAGTCCACCATGGCGGAGATTTCCGCCGTGGCCGCCGCGGGCCTGGAGTTCCAGATCGTGCCGGGCATGTCGCTGCCGTCCACGGTGCCCTCCTTCGCCGGCATCGCATTGGGATCGACCTTCACCGAGACCGACATCTCCGCCGGCGGGGTGGACTGGGACCAGCTGGCCAGCGCCCCGCAGCCGTTGGTGCTGCAGGCCACCGCCGACGACCTGGTGACCATCGCCGAGGAGCTCAAGGCGCGTGGCATGGCGGCGGAGACCCCGGTCTTCGTCACCGTCAACGGCACCACCCGCCTGCAGCGCACCCATGACGCCACCCTGGGCACCCTTGACAAGTTGGACGCGGACCTGCCCGGCCTGCTCGTGGTCACCCTGGGCAAGGGCGTCGACGACCGGACCAAGTACTCCTGGTGGGAGAACCGCCCGCTCTAC
>CAYSIP010000012.1:0-3300 GCA_964431055.1 uncultured Corynebacterium sp.
CCCCAGGAAGCGGTTATTATTCATCCGGACCGAGCGGCTGCACTACGGGACTCATTGTTCGAGCTCCGATGCGCCGCGGAGGACATCGCCACCGCATCAGCGGAAGGCGCCGAGCCAGAGGAGATCCGTGACCTGTGCACTGACCTGGTCACGCTGGCGCGGACAATCGAGAAGTTGAGGTAACGGGTTGCTCCAGAAGCTGTTCTTTAACCGTAAGCTCGTCGTCACGATCTTCGTTGTGTTGATCGTGGGACTCGGGCTGTTCAGCATCGCCCCCATAGTGTATTCCGCGGTGATGGGTGAAGGTGTCCGAACCGGGGGACTGTCAGCCGACAACGCCCAGCCGGCGAGCACCGACGTCAATGGTGAGTGGCAGGTGGTTGATGGCCGCGGGCCGAACACCACCGCGGTGGGATTCACCTTCTTTGAGGTTCTGCCCGGTGAGCGCAAGAACACCTCTGGAACCACCAACGACGTGACCGGTGGTGTGAGTGTCGTCGATGAACAGCTCACCGCCGGTGAGATCACCGTCGACATGACCACCGTCGAGACCGACAACGAGCGTCGTGACACCAACGTGCGCATGAAGATCCTGCACACGGACGAGTACCCGACGTCGACCTTCGAAATCACCGAACCGGCCGATCTGTCGACGCTGCCGGAGGACGGCACGCCCGGGGCGGTCACGCTGACCGGTGACCTGACCATCCGTGGTGAGACCAACGAAATCACCCATGATTTCACCGCACTGCGCGACGGCGACCAAGTCGTCATCTCGGGTGATGTGCCGATCAACCGGATGGACTACGGCGTCGAGTCGCCCGAGCTCGTCGCGGCCGTCATTGACGAAGAAGGCGAGCTGAACATCCGCCTCGCCATGGAGAAGAACTGACCATGGCCCACCGGATGATCCCCGTGATCTGGTTCCGCCTGCTCGTCATCCTCGGCTTCGGAGTCTTCATGCTCGCCGAGGGGCTGTGGATCCTGACGGCGGTGGCCGCCGCGTTAGCACTCCTGAGCGTCTGGCAGTTGGTGTCCGCTTACCGACAGCGGACCGTTGAACCATCCCAATAACGTAACAGTGACTAAATAGGGCCAGCCCGGAGGTCGTCGTCGAAAGGCGGGGATGCCCGGGTTTTCGCCATTTCGGGACAGTCTCGAGCCAAGGAGGGGCCCGCCTTGGTGGGCCCGGTTGGCTGCCGATGACCCTGCGGAACTGCGTGCACATCCGGGGTCCGGCACTGGGCGTATGGGCTTTGAGGTTGGATGGCACGCTTGGCGACGTCCATCGCGACCCGGTGGGAAGTTGGCGGGCCGGCCATCGCCCAGATCCGGCGAAGTTGATCCGGCGACCCGGGAGATCGCGGAGCACCGTCAGGTCGCCGAAGGCTGCGGCGGGGACGGTGCGGGACGGGGCGTTGGCGCCGCGATGAACGGGTGGCCGCCTGAAGGCGGATTGCGGTAGGCGGTTAAGGGATTAACAGGGCCCGCTGGTGCGTGATGTGCGACATCCGACCCAAAAGCGGCAGGTATCGATAATTGACCGATAATGTACATTATGTCATTTTAGATCCGGGCAGGACTCCCCTCCGGCACGCGGCCGGGTCACTCTGTCCGTCGCCACCACCGTTGCCCGACGTTCCCGGTTCCGCCTTCCCACCGTTCGGCTTCCTTGAGGACGCGGGCCCGATTATTCAGCCAGTAGGTCTCACCGGGGTTCCAGCCGGACAACACGGCGGCGAGCTCTCCGGACACCTCGATTGCGCGACCCGCCGTGTTCAGATAACCCAGCGCGGTCAGATGGACGCCGTCGTAGTCCGCGGCGACGCGACTCCAGTCCGGCATGGCCCAGCGGCCGTCCCGCCCGGTGACCCGGTACCAGTCATGCCGTCGACTCCAGGTCACCTCCAACGGATATTTCTGACATAACTGAACCCAGTCGTCCGCACCGCGGACCTCAAGGATTCTGGCCCCGGGATCGACCTTCACCCCAAACAGCTCTGCGTACTCCGGCCCAAAAGCGTCCTCGATCCACCACAGGCCAGTCGCTCCGGCATCGGGCAATCTGCGGCACGAGGCCTCCGCTAGGAACACCGGTGCAGACCACCAGTCACCACTGAATGGTGCGCGCACATCCCGGTCTCGCTGGAGCCTGTCCGCCTCCTCGCTGGCCTCCATCGTGCTGTGCCACTCCCCGAGCTTTGTGGTGCCGGAAGCAAGCTTCTCGCGAGGCCGACCCGTTGTGACAGATTCGCCAGGTGCGGGACGTTCGTGGAAGCGTACCCAGACCTGTTCATCGGGTTCGAAACCACTTCCCCACCGTCCGACGGCCTCCGCAGCTGCCACGTGCTCGGCGGCTCCCCGCAGCGCTTCCCTTACCCCCGGCAGTCTGCAAAGCCGGTCTAACCCGTCGGGCGGTTGCCAGTACATCGCAGCGTCCACGGAACGGGACACCGCCTGGATCAACCTATCGTCGGTCACCTCTGGTGTGCCCACTGAACGAATTGCGCTGGCGATCCCGTCAATGTCGACCGTCTCCGGCGGATAGAGGGAATCTACCTCGGACACCGCGCTGCGCAGCCTCTCCTGCTCAACTGTGCCAGCTACCTCGGCGCGGGCCAGTATGAGTTCGAGCAGCATCCGTCTCCCCCGCGGGCCGGCAAGCAGGTCATCGGGCGTCGCGTGCGGCATCTCCCCGGCCCGGGCGAAACAGTCGGCCCCCTCTCGCTGCTTCCTAGACATAAGGCTGAGTGAGTATCTCGAGGAAATGCCCGGAAGGGTCACGGAAGTAAACGCGCAGGCCCTCCTCCTCGGATACCTCGCCCGGGCGTTGCATCCTCGGATCGGCCCAATACTGCACCTCGAGTCGCCGCAACACCTCCAGACCCCGCCGGAACTCGTCCTCCGACATCAGAAATGCCATGTGGATCGGGTCATTGACCGGGGCCGCAGCGAACTGCAGCAGCGTACGATCATCCAGGATGAGGTTCGTGAATGGCCCCCAGCTCGGCGCATCATGAGCCCCGAGGACCATCCGGTAGAACTCCGCTGACACTGCGGGCTCGTGGGCTCCGATGATGGTGTGGTTGAAACTGACTGACATCGATCGTCCAATCGCTCCAGCCGCCTCTGTGGCTGACGCGGTCCATCAACGAGATGCGACGGCTGTGACATCAGCGTAACCCGGTCAGCGTAACGGCGTGGGAGCATCCTGACTTCCTATCGGGCCCTCACGTCCTGCGCCCCAGTCACGTGAGCTCAAACCGCGCCAGCGCGTTCCATGCCTCGGCCAGAATGTCG
>CAYSIP010000012.1:3400-9396 GCA_964431055.1 uncultured Corynebacterium sp.
CATGAGTCACATTCAAGGCTCACTCCCCCACTCCCGACCTCCCCCGGCCTTGCCGCCGGTGCCCCGGTTAACAATTATTCCGGTCACCGTCGCGTTGATCTTCCTGGGGGTCTCCGTTGCGACGAAGACTGTGTTCGACGGGAAGTCCCTGACGTGGCATGCCGTCAACGACATCGCCATCTGCGCCCTCGTCGTGCCGGCGGTCCTGGTCGCGCGGCGCTTCCTGTAGCGGCGTCCGCTGTCCATCCTAGGCCTGGGGGTCCTGGGTCAGGCCTGGCGGGACCTCCTCTACGGCATGCTCACTTGGGTTGGCTCCAGCCCTGGCGGGCCTGGCTGTGGCGATCGTTGTGGGCTGGCTCGAGTTCCGGCTAGACTCGCCGATCTCGGAGGTGATCACGGCTGTCCTGCTGCTGACAGTCCTGGTTTTCTCGTTGGAGGCGTTACCGGAAGAACTGGTCTTCCGGGGTTATGTCCACCGCAACCTGATTGCGGTGGTGCTGCCTTGGGCCGCAGTCACGGCCCAGGCCTTAATCTTCGTCGCATTCGGCCTCTCCTTGTGGGTCATCTCTGCCGAGTGGGGTGTCCTCGTTGAACGGGTGGCGCTCTTCTTTGCCATGGGTGTCGTGCCCGGGATCATCCGCCATATCTCGGGTTCCTTGTGGGTCACCATCGGGTTCCACCTGGCGTCCTAGGTCACGATGCAGCTGTTCTTGGGCGGCAGCTACGCCGATATCGGTAACAGCAGCGAGACCGCCTTCACGGTGGCGACGGCTATCGTGGCGTTCACTTTCGCGTCCACGCTGGCGGTCATCTTCTGGCCCGGTGAGCAGGACTGGAAAGAGCCACTCCCCGATCAACCGGCGGAGTCAGCACGACGTCGGTAAGTATTGGCAGACAGAGTCAACTGCGGTAGTGCTCCGCCTGGTGGGGATAGTACGAGTTGAAGTCGATCTCGTCGACCGGTCGGCCGTCCAGCGCGGCACCGAGCCGGTCGAGGTAGTACTCCCAACCCGGGCCCACCTCCGGGGCCGCTGCGGCGAATCCCGCCAGCGGCTGCCGCAGTGTCACCTGCGTCGCATCACCCTCTGGCATGAGGGTGAGCTCGAGCTCCCAGTCGCTGCCGTCCGGATCTGAAAGGCTGACCGACAGCGCCCTGCCCGGTTCGCACCGACGGATACGGCACTCCCCCGGTGAATCGGGCGCCTCCTGCATGGTGAGCTGGACGGTGCCTTCTGCCGGGTTTCCCGTCCACGAGCCGTACCACTGCGTGAGCCGGTCAGATTCGGTCAGGTACGCCCAGACCTCCTCAGGCGCGTGGGCGAAGGTACGGGGAATGATCAGTTCCGGTCCCCGGTCACCGACGACGAGGGACCCGGTCGGCTCAACTGCGTCCATGTGTGGCCTGCTTCCGGCCGATGGTGTGGATAGGTTCCACGTTCCAGGATAGACCCCTCGGAAGAGGATGTGGATCTCGTTTCAGCTCTGATGTTCCTGATGCGGGGCGCTTCCGGGGTTCTACCGGCCATGGTGCCGCTCGTGATCCAAGGAATGGCGGTGAACATCGGGGGAATCACCCGGGACCCGGTGATACAGATGTTGATTATTCTGGCGATGGGAATGCCCGCCCGGTAGTTTGCCGCAGAGCTCATGGCCTCGGCCCAGTCCTGGGTAGTGATGATCTCGAAAATCATGTTGCCCGTGCTCATCGCTACGAAACTGCTGGGTGGGGAGAAACAGCTTCAACTTCCTGGTTCCTGTAGTCGCAGACCCACCATAATGCCGTACCGACAAGGAGAAGCATGAGCCAGACCGACATGACCAACACCACAGACCCACGCCCCAACATCCTCGTGCTCTGCATGGACCAGTGGGATGCGCACATGGACCTGCCCCCGGGGGTCGAACTGCCGGCGATCCAACGCCTCGTGGGCGCCGGGGTGAGCCTGGAGAACCAGTACTGCACCGTCCCGCAGTGCACCCCATCCCGGGCGACCATGTGGACAGGGCAGCACGCGAAGAACGTGGGGCTGTGGGACAACACCAACTTCGCGTGGATCGATGTGCTGGACGAGTCGGTTCCGACGATCGGCACGATGATGCGCGACCAGGGCTACTACACCGCGTTCAAGGGAAAGTGGCATCTGTCCCACCCGGAGCGATCGTCCGACGCCCTGGAAAGCTACGGATTCTCGGACTACCAGTCCTGGGGTGACAACTGGGGTGCCCCGCTACACGGTGAAACACTTGACGGCACGGTGGCCTTCGAGACCGCGGATTGGTTGCGTCACAAACGCCCGCAGGACCAGCCCTGGTTCCTCATCTCCTCCATGGTCAATCCACATGACGTCATGTTCCTGCAGGCCGGTGATGAGGAGCGATCCCATGTCAACGGGGCCATGGCCCCATTGCGCCATCCTGTGCAGGACCTTGGCTTCATGCGTGATTTCGACGTCGAACTACCCGATAACTTCGACGATGACCTCGATGCGCAACCCTTCGGAGTGCGGTCGTACAAACGCCACACCGAGTGGAACTACGGCAGCATCCCGCCGGACCGCGAGGACCTGTGGAAGGTCCGCCGGAACTACCTGATCAACTGCCTGCGGATGGTCGACGCCCAGTTCCAGACGATCCTGGACGAGCTGGACCGGCAGGATCTGTGGAGGGACACCGTCGTGGTGCTGACCTCCGACCACGGTGAGATGAACGGCGCCCACGGCCTGGCGCAGAAGGGCGGGATCCCGTTCCAAGAGGCCACGATCGTCAATATGACCGTGGTGTCGCCACAAGGACCGAGCGGGGTCCACTCCGACGCCGTGGGATCCCACCTCGACCTGGCCACGACGTTCCTCTCGTGGGCCGGGATGGACGAGACGGATATCCGCCGTCAGTATCCGGCCCTGAAGGGGCGGGACCTGCGCCCGGTGTTCGAGGCCCCCGAGGCGGCCAGCCCGCCACGAGGATCAGCGTCCGAGCCTGGGGATGGTGCGCTGACCATGTGGGACGGCCTGAACATGCAGGACCCGGAATGGGCAATCCAGGGCGCTCTAGGGGACCTCTCCAGCCTCGGCGAGGGGCCGGAGAAGACGCTCGAGGACTGCCGGGTGGCTGGAGAGATCTACGGTGCGCCGGATCTGGACAAGCGCACCTTCTTCCGCTCGATTTCCGACGGGCGGTATAAATTGGTCCGCTGGTTCTCCCCCACCCAGTACGACATCCCCCGTACCGTGGAGGAGCTCCACGCCGCGTCCGACGTCGCCCTGTACGATCTGCTCGTCGACCCTGGGGAGACGCGGAATATCGGGGATCCCTCCCATCCGGAATACGATCAGGACCTGGTGCGGGCCATGCTCGGCAAGCTCGTCCACCTCGTGGAAACTGAGATGAGTGGGGACGATCGTCCCTTTGACCTGGACCTGTTCGGGACGCGCGAGGTCCGCTACCGGCTCGAGGACATTGAGGCCGGAGCACCGGGCGGAGGGCAACCCGCTGAACCCGGTCCCGCGCTCCTCGATCAGCAAGAAGACCCGTCTTGAGCCGGGTACCCGACACGGGGAATATCCCACCAGGCATGGTGCTCATCCCGGGTGGGACGTTCGTCATGGGGTCGGACGACTTTTACCCTGAGGAACGCCCCGCCCACCCGGTGAAGGTTTCACCGTCTCTCCTGGACCAGGCCCGGTGACTGTGGCCGAGTTCGCGCGGTTCACGCAGGAAACGGGATACGCGACCGTGGCTGAGCGTTACCCCGCCCCACAGAACTGCCCCGGAGTGGGCCTTCAGATGCTGGTACCCGGGGCACTCGTTTTCACCGGCACGGACAGGCCGGTTCCCCTGAACGACCCGGCCCGGTGATGGTCCTCGATACCCGGCGCGTCATGGCGCCGGTCCGAGGGGCCCAGCTCGAATGCCTTGTCGGACCGAGCCGACCACCCGGTAACCCAGGCCTGTCTGGAAGACTTCCAGGTTTTGCGGGGTGGGTCGGCAAGCGGTTGCCCACCGAGACTGAGCATCAAAATGCCTCTCGCGGGGGCCTTGACGGGACGTCACCTGTGGGTTCCTATCCGGCCAACCTTTATGGTGCAGTGGACCTGATCGGCAACGTGTGGGAGTGGACGCCCGACCGGTGGAGATCTGGTCCTCCCGAGAGAGCTGCCTCGCCGTGCTGTGTGCCCTCCGATCCCCGCCGCCCACACTCAGGACCGGAGCGGCGCGGTGACGCTTTCGTCGTCAAGGGTGAATCCCACCTGTGCGCTCCGGAATACTGTCTGCGTTACCGACCGGCTGCCCGGCAGCCGCAGGACCGCGACTCCGCGACCACGCATACGGGGTTCCGGTGCGCACTGGACCTCATGGCCAGCGCTGCGCCATAAGAAGAATGCACGTCACGACCGGACGCGTTTCCTGCTTAGCTGCAGGGGAGGTCATTACGGGCGCTCATTCGCTAGGTGAAGTGACCGTGAAAAGCCGTCACCCGGAGCTGACAGTCTCAGATGGAACCATGGTAGGCGGTTTTCTGTCGCATCATGCCTAGGAGCTTTGCGCAGTTACGTTGCGAAAATGCTTCTACTCACCTCATGCAACAGGGAATGCCTCTTGGCAGGCGCCTACTGCTCTGGGGTATACCCCAGATGTAATAGGGGCAACGGGGCTCACGGCAACGGTGGAATCAGGCAACGGTGTCGCATAGATCGCGGGTGAACGCTTCGGGATAGGCGGTCAGATTGTCCTCCGGTTCATCCATCGGGATCATCCGGGGCGGCGCAGCCACCCCGAGATCGGCCAACAGCAGCAGGGCTTGGCTCCCCCACGCATGCGCGGGATCCGGTCACCATATGGGGGCCGTGGTCCCATCCGCATTAGGGCAGGATCGGCCGGTTTCCCGAAAGATCAGGTGGGCACGGGGGCAGGGTCCATCTGGTGGACCCAGGCGTCTAACAGCTGTGGCCAGGTACCCGCGGCCGCAGCAGCCCTGGGGCGGGTGGTGGAGGCTACACCGATGACCAGGCGTAGGGCCTCGGCATCTGACCTCACGGACGGCCAGCGACGAGAAACCTCCTCCAGTACGTTGCCCATGTTGTGCGCCAGCTCCAGGACGATGGCGGGCGGCAGCGCCGCAACGGTGGGGGTCCATGCCTCCCACGCTCGGCTGGTGAAGTCAGACCAATCCATGGGAAAGCAACCTACCCACGGGTCACCAGAACGGCAGAATAAGCCGTGCAACGGGGTCATCCGTCGGGGGTGATGGTCTACAGCGGAGGGCAGGGGTGCTGTTGAAAAATCGGGGTGCCGACGGTGGGGGGCGTGGAATGATCACGTTCACGGACACCTTCTCGAATCGTCATTTCCCGCATGAGATCATCCGGTATCCGGTGCTGTTGTACGAGCACCTGCATACCCCTCCTCGCGGTCCCCCTGCCATACTCTCCGCACCCCCAAGTTTGTGACAGCACCATTAAAAGGCCCCGCACTTTGGGCTGTGCGTATGAGACGAGCACTTGTTGCGCTAACCGTTTTCTTTTCCCTGGCAGTGAGGAGCATCCAGACGGCCCCCCGCCTCAGCACAGCCCACGGAGAAGCCCAGCACGTCCTCCCTCTCATCACACGAAGAGGGCGACTCCGCGGGAGGCTTCCATTACCCGCACCGCAGTAACCACCGTTCTCGGCCATGGCTCCTTGTGGGCGGGGCGATACGACCCGATCCCAACCCCTTGTCCGGCGTGATTTCTGGCCCGCCACACCTTTCACCGGCGTCGGCTCCTGCGCCGCCGCGCGGTGGCTGCTTCTCCCAGGCTTTCAACGGCGCACTGTAAGAATGGCGTAGTTCGATTAGGACCAGGGTTGAGTACCGCGATAGCCGTTTCGCCTGGATATTCCAGACCCAGACGGATTGGCGCGTGGCTTTTGAGTTCGATGGTCACCGTTGGAGGGTCTCCCGGCCTGCCGGAACGACCAAGACCGGCATGGCGCAGGGCTGCGACCACGGCATCGAGTTG
>CAYSIP010000012.1:9496-26261 GCA_964431055.1 uncultured Corynebacterium sp.
GACGATTTCCTTTCCCCGCTTCCCATTTGCACGCCGAACGAGATCGGATACTCACCCTGGCGAGACAACCCCTTGCAGCCGCGGGGATCACCGCTCCGTTCTGGAGCATCGGCTTCGACTGCTTGACAGCCTGGCTGATGGATCCCACCCCGAAGAAGGACACGTCCATCCAGGAGATGGCCTCCAAGCCAGACCACCCATCGGCAACCCTCGCCCTGCCACTGAGCCTTACGGCCAGGGCGCCCCACCATCTGATGAGGCGTCTTTTTTATTCCACCACACGAGAATGGCGTCAGCTGAGGTTGCGGCACAACACCGGTCCCGCATGAGGGCCCTACCGTGAGCTTTCACTTCGATGGCGGCTTTCATGCTTCCACCCAGTGACTCGCGAAGAGGGGCACTCTTCCGAGTACACCTCCATTCCGAAAAGTCGGCGATTCGGGCGGGGCAGATGATCCCTGAAATTAATGGGGTCCCTTTTGGGTGGAAAAGTGGAACGGCCATCCATCGGGGAATACGGTCGCAGTCTTAATGCAATGTTATGTTCAGCACCGATCTCTAGGGGACAATAAAATGACCGCAGCGCTTTATCTCGACCAGCAGCACCCTGTTCCTGTGTGGCAGAAGCCCGCCCGCCCAGACGACCGGGACATCCCCCTGGAACGGGAAGAGTGGGTCACCCACGCCACATGCCGACAGGGCGACCCAGACGCGCTTTTCGTCAAAGGCGCGCAACAGCGCACGGCCGCAGCACTCTGTCGGCCCTGCTCCGTACGGCGTCATTGTCTGGCCACTGCTCTGGATAACCGGGAAGATTTCGGGGTCTGGGGTGGGCTGACCGAACGCCAGCGCCGTGCCCTGCTGCGGAACAATCCCCACGTCGATAACTGGGCAGAATACCTCGCCGCCGGAGGAGAACTCACCGGCATCTAAACCTCACCCGCCGAGAACTCCCGGACAACATGCAGGGCCACCTCCCATGTTTCGTGCTAAATGAGGCTAGGCCCCGCAGAAACAGATGCTGAAGACAAACCTGGCTCATAGCGTTCACCTGGCGATGAACAACGAAGCCTTCCCGGCTCCCCACCCAACTTTTCATCAACACCGCGAGCTCCTGCGGTTGGCCGAGCGTCTCGACATCACCACCTATTTTCACCCCTTCCAGATGGCCAGCGGCCACGATCCCACCCAGCCCGGCGCGCATCCCGGTGAGGGCGGGCTGGGGTTGGAAGGATCCACTCCTGTAGGGGGTGAGAAGCGAGGAGATCGATGAGTTTGAGTTCCCCATGTCGCGGGTGTCGAAGGGGTGGCGTCCCCGGGTCAGCGCATGAATCCGGGTGAGATGTCTCAACAGGTTCTCCGTCGCGGGTGGCGGTGGGATCTTCACGGGGGTGTCGATGGCGAAAGCGTGGTCCGGGATGCTTCCGTGGGTCCAGCAGTGCACTTCGTAGTGGAGTAGACGTCTTCTTCCGAGGGCGGTGATCTGACGGGGCCTGTGATCGCTCCCCTGTCGTTGTCTTCCCCACCCCAGGAGGGCGTCATTGCGACGATGTGGCGGGCTGGGCCGTCGAGGGCCTCCAGTGCTGGGGCGTGCGGACCAGGTTTCCCATTGGCTGGTGGCTGGCGTGGGTGGCGATGTGTCTACGGGGAGTACCACAGTGGGGCGTGGGGTTGGCCCGTGGTTCTGACGGGGTTTCGCCTTCGGGCGGGATGGAGTTTTCATGTCGGCTCGCAGGGGGTGGAGAAGAAATCATCCCAAAGTGTGGGAATTTGCTTCCCATTTGGTGGGAAACTAATGTTTCCGGGGTAAAAACCCGCCCTCCCAGACCTCCGCAGAAAGTGGGCCAGCATGTCGACCACCATCGACCAGTCCCAGTCGGCGCCGAGGCAGCTGACCGGCAAGGAACGCCGCCGCGTCAAGTTCGCCTCCACCATCGGCACGACGATCGAGTTTTACGACTTCTACGCCTACGCCACCGCCGCTGTGGCAGTGTTCCCGTTCCTCTTCTTTCCGGAATCAGATAATCCGACCGTCGGCCTGCTCGCCTCCTTCGCCACCTTCGGCCTGGCGTTCGTCGCCCGCCCCCTCGGGTCGGTCATCTTCGGCCACTTCGGCGACCGGGTGGGTCGCAAGGCCACCCTTGTCGGCGCGTTGCTGACGATGGGCATCGCCACCTTCATCATCGGTCTGTTGCCGACCTACGCCCAGGTCGGCATCCTCGCCCCGGCTCTGCTCGCCCTGATGCGCTTCTGTCAGGGCCTGGGCCTGGGTGGCGAATGGTCCGGGGCCGCGCTGCTGGCCTCGGAGACCGCCGCCGAGGGTGAGCGTGCGCGCGCGGCGATGTGGCCGCAGTTCGGCGCCCCCTTCGGTTTCTTCCTGGCCAACGGTTTCTTCCTGATCCTGGTCACCGCTCTCGGCCACACCAACGGTGACACGCAGGGCGCGTTCATGGAGTGGGGTTGGCGCATCCCGTTCCTGGCGTCCGCGGTGATGGTGATCATCGGCCTGTATGTGCGTCTGCGTCTGGAGGAGACCCCCGTCTTCCAGCAGGCGGTGGATGACGGCAAGAAGGTCAAGTCGCCGCTCAACGAGGTCTTCCGCACCGCGTGGCGCCCGATGATCGCGGGCACCTTCATCATGGTCGGTTGCTACACCATCTTCTATCTGGTCACCACGTGGATCCTCTCCTACGGCATCGGCGATCGTGAGGCTGGGCTCGGTCTGGGCATCCCCTACACCGACTTCCTGGTCATCCAGTTGATCTCGATCTTCGCCTTCATCGTCGGCATCCCGATCGCCGGTTATCTGGCCGACCGGAAGGGCCGCAAGCCCACGTTGTTCTGGACGACGATCGCGATCATCGCCTTCGGCTTCACCTTCCGGTTCTTCCTTGACCCGGCCACCGCCACGGAAGGGTCTGTGCTGGCCTTCCTGACCATCGGCATGTTCCTGATGGGCCTGATCTTCGGCCCGATGTCCGCTGTTTTGCCGGAGCTGTTCCCCACGAACGTCCGCTACACCGGGTCGGGTATCTCCTATAACGTCTCGTCGATCCTCGGTGCGGCCATCGCGCCGTTCATTGCCACCGCCCTGGCCGCCGAGTACGGCGTGCAGGCCGTGGGCTTCTACCTCATCATCGTCGCCTGCATCTCGTTGATCGCCATCATCACGATGCGCGAGACCCGCGAAAAGGATCTGACCGAGATCTGACCCGGGCCAGCTCCGGCAAACACTTCCCGACCCCGACCCCGTTTCCGCTCACTCCGGGCGGTCGGGGTTTTTTCCGTTTCATCCGGTCTTCGCGGCGAGGGTCACGAGCCTGCCCAGGTCCCCGGCGACCATCCGGCAGTCCCGCTCGAACTCCTCCTGTGACGCCCCACCGGGGGCGGACCGTGAAGATGACCTCCGCCCCCGCAGGGTGCGCCACCACCCGCAGCGGGTTGTCCGTGATGCTTCCGTCCGGCAGCGTCACCCGGTGGTCCAGGACCCCGGTGTCGTTGCGCGGGCAGAATTCGGCGCGCACCCGACCCATCGGGGAGTCCAGCTCGACGGTGGCGTCGTCGACGATCCTCATCTCACCGGCAGCCAGCCCCGCGGCCCACTCCGGGAGGCGGGAGAGGTCACGGGCGACGGCGTAGACGGCCTCCGGCGGGGCTTCGGTCACCACCGCGACATGACGGGGGGCGGAAATTTTCACGGCGTTATCCTCCCGGGGTGATCTGGGAAGCCAGTTCATCGGCGCTGAGCTCCCCGGAGCGGGAGGCGGCGGTCACCTCCCGGGCACGGGGCACCGAATCCCAGGTGTTCCACAACAGCACGCCGGCGACCTCTCCCTGGTCGAGGTACCAGATCACCGCGGCTGTGTGGTCGCCGTTCCACACCTCCCGGATCTCATGGTGGGTGGACAGGTGGCCGATCGCCTCGTAACCGTCGTCGAAGAGGTCGGAATAGAACAACGGGGTGTAGTGGTAGTCCATGGACTCCCCCGCCATGTTCCGGCCGGCGGTTCTCCCGGACCGCCAGGCGTTGTCGATGTGCTCGATGTGGCGGGCACCGAAGAGCGGGTCGGTGAAGTGGATGATGTCGCCGGCGGCCCAGACATCGGGGGCGCTGGTGCGCAGCTGCGGGTCCACGACGACGGCGCCGGACGCCATCCGCAGTCCGGCTGCCTCGGCGAGCCGGGTGTTGAGGACCGCGCCCAGCCCGAGCACCACGACGTCGGCGGTGACCCGTCGACCGTCCGTGGAATGCAGCGTCAGCTCCGGGCCGGTGTCGATGGCGGCCAGTTCGAAACCGCCGTATTGGCCGATGTCGTGCGCGGCGAACACGTCCGCGAGGTGGTCGACGATCGAGGGCGGGAACATGTTCTCCAGCAGCTTCCCGCCCCGGAAATGAACGGTGACCTCGGCCCCGGTGGTGGACAATCCCGCCGCGATCTCGGAACCGATGTAACCGCCGCCGACGACCGCGACGCGGGTGCCCTCCCCGACCAGCGCGCGCAGTTGGCGGTAGTCGGCGACGGTACGCAAATAGACCACGCGCTCGTCCTCGACGCCACCGAAGCGGCGCGGGGACGCGCCGGTGGCCAGCAGCAGGCTCCCGTAGCCGACGGTGTCCCCCGCGGCCGTCGTCACGCGGTGGGACTCCGGGTCCATGGAGACAACCTCCAGGCCGGTGATCAGGTCCGCACCGGTGTCCCCGGCGGTGTTGAGGTCCTGGGAAGCCGGATCAGGGTCGGCCTTGAGCCACAGGTCCTTGGTCAGGGCCGGGCGGTAGACGGGGCCGTCGGCGTCGGCCGAGAGGATCGCGATGCCCGCCTCGGGTTGCCGCTCCCGGATGGCGCGGGCGGCCTTATCCGCCGCCACCCCGCCCCCGATGATCAGATGGTCATAGAAATCTCGTGGAGCGGACATGCCGGGCACTCCTTCGCCGGATGACGTGTGTTCCTTCAGGATAGGCCCGGCTGAGAACCCGGGCAATGGCCCGCCCCCGGTATCGACTGGCCACAGAGGTGACGCTCCGTCTGGGACGGATGATGGAACCGAGCTTGACCTCCTCCACGGGTCGGCCGACCGGGAACGCCACCAGGCTCAGTTCCCGGCACCCGGTGTCGGATCCGCCTCGGGCGGCCTCACACAGATGACGCCGCTGCCGCGGGACTCCCGGACGATCCTGACGCCCGCGAATCCCGCGGCGGTGACTGCACCGGCGATGGTGGTCAGGTGGTCGTCGTCATGCGCCGGCGTCGGCCCCGGACCGTAGAGGATCGCCAACCCCCCACCGGGAACGAGCGCCTCGTGCAGCACCATCAATTCCGGACCGTCCGGGTGGGTCCAGAAGGTGTTGACGTTGAGGGCGAAGGCCAGGTCGTAGGATCCCAGCCCGGGGGTCAAGTCCGCCAGGGCGAGCTGGCTCACCCGCAACCGCCCCGCCCGGATATGGGTGTGACTACGCTCGACGGTGCGCTCGATCGCGACGGCGGAGCGGTCGATCAGGTGCATCGTGCCGTCGACGAGGAGACCACAGATCAGCTCAGCTGCGGCTCCCGGCCCGCCGCCGATTTCGAGGATGCGTGCGTGTGGGGCGGGAGCCAGGAGGTCCACCGCCCACCGCACGCGGTCGGGCACCGGGCGGTGGGCCATCACTGCTCCGGCGCGATGATCCCGGCGCGCCGGTGGGTGATCTCCAGAACACGTCAAAATGCACGGGTGGCTTCGCTACGACTATTGGGGACGATGGGACCAAGCAGCGTATGCAACCCAGGAATTCAACAACACAGGTTCGATTCAGCAAACAAATATAGAAGCCGGTTGCATTGGTGATACGGTGACTCAGTTCTGGGGCACGGCATACGCCGAAATCACGTATGAAGGTCGATCATATTACGGACAAGACACCACCAAGCCCGATAGGCTTGCGTGCAGAATTGGACGATAATGAACGCTCGGGAAGAATAATCATGGCACAGAGGAGCAGTTGCCCCTCATGAATTCATCTGGCCTCACTCTCCTGTTCGTTTCCGAGAAAGAAACGTCAACGGAATGCTGCGTGGGGTTGTTTCGAGGGACCTCACGCATAAAAAAATTGCTGAGGCCGGGAAAGCTCCAGAACCACTTTCTCGAGTGGGAGGAAATCAGAAGTACAGAACCTGGTCTGGAAGACGCAGCTGAAGGAACCATGGTGCACCTTGTTTTCCGCAGCGGGCTGCCCGATCCTGGCCCCATCTCGTTTGTTTTCCCGGGACAGTCTCTGATCCTCGCGACACTAGACCGGGAGATGGGGCTGTATGCCCTGGAGGATAGGCGTATGGAGACCGATCCTGCCGTTGTACACATGTGGTCAGTGCCCGTTGGATGGGAAGCTCCCGGGCTCGAGGCCTTTCTCGACAGGGACCGTCAGGGTTGGTGAGGTGTTGCGGCGGAATTACCGGCTGATAACCTCAGCGTAAAACGATGGTGGCCCGGACTGTGACGGGCTGAAAGTGAAACAGGCAGACCCCGGCAGCACTGTCCCACCCGGCGGCGGTCATCGTGGATAAGATCTACTCCCATCCCTCGACCCGGAAAGCGGGAGGAGGTGGGCTCCTGGGAGTGGGCGACGACCGGTTCGTGGACTGCGGTCCGGTGGTTGTCCACGAAGAGTTGTCCGAGGTGCTGGCCGGCTCGTTCGTCCATGTCCTGCTCCTCGCCGGGACCATCCGGTGGGGGGGTGACGGTGGTGGACGGTTATTTTACCGGGTCATCCGTGGTGGGTACAGGGTTGTGGTCAGCGTCGGCCCCGCCGGTTGCGGTGGGTGAGCGTGAATTGCACGGTGTCGAGCATCCCCAGGTGGAACAGAGCCTCGCGCAGCGCGAACTGGTAGGTCCACAGGCGGCGGTAGACGGCGTCGAAACCGTCGGCCGCCGCTTCCCGGGTGTGGCCCTCGAACACGGACTGCTGCATGTTCAAGGTGTGCGCGTAGTGGCTGCCCAGGTGAGTCTGCGCGATGATCCGCAGTCCGGATTCCCGGTCGGCCAACCGGTGGACTTCCTCGGCGCGGGGAAACTCCAGGCCCGGCCAGATATAGGCGCGCAGCACGCTCAGTGCGGCACGGGCGGGGGCATTCAGCGCCTCGGTGGCCACGACGGTCTGCATGCTCACCCGTCCGCCGATCGCCAGCAACCGGTCAAGCGACTGCAGGAAGGGCGCGCGGTCGTTGCGGTGGAGCACCTCAAGCTTCTCCACACTGACGATCGCGTCGTAGCGCCCCCGCCAGTCCCGTGGCCCGGGCACGGGGCGCTCGATGACTTCGGTGTGCACGGAGTCTGTGACCCCGGCCAACGTCAACCGCTCCTGCACCGTCTCCGCCTGCCCCGGGTCCGCGGTGAGCGTGTCGACGGTCGCCCGGCGCCCGGCCGCCCGGATCGCCACCGCCCCGCCCACGCTCGGGTATTCCAGCAGATGCGTGCCGGCGGTGACCTGTGCGGCGTCGAGAAGCATGTCCACTGTCCGGGTCTGGGCGTCACCAAGGTCGGCGCGCTCCACGGCCGTTGGTGCGGAGTAGGTGGTCAGGTCCACGAAGTGGGTGGCCGGTTCCGCTCCGCGGCCGGCGCCGGGCACGTGGCTGGGCACCGCGGTGCGCACGGTCGTCGGCACCCCGGTGGCGAAGACCCCGCCAAAAGAACTCATTCCGTCACCAGAGGAGAGGCGGACCAGTTCCGCGGGGAGTTCCCCGCCGTCGTAGCGTCGTGCCGCGACCTCGGTTCGGGTCAATCGTGGGCGGAAGTCCGCCCGCAGCAGTTCGGTCAGCACGTGGACGAGGCGGTCCGTGCGCCATTCCCCCGCCATGTAGCCTTCCGCCAACCCCAGCCAGCCTGCGGCGGCGATCCGCGAGAACAGCGCCTCATGGTCGACGATGAGATCCGGACCGGTGTCCGGGTCCAGGACCAACCCGGCCTTCTCGCAGGCGCGCGCGAAGGCCGCCTCCGCCCGACGGGCCCGGAACGGGGTGAGGGTGCCGTCCGGAACCGTGGAGACTCCGGGCCAGGCACTGGCGTCGATGGCCTCCAGGTGGGTGTGTGTCACTGACCGAATACTCCTTCTCGCCGCCCGGCTGTTGGGACAGACTCACAGCCTAACCCCGTTTTCGTGACGAATCCCGCAGGCGCGGCGGAAGTGAACCGCCATACCGGGGGCAACCGGAACTCCCGTCAATCCCCAGCCTGAATAGATTCCTCCGGCTCGCTAGGATTGAAGGCATTGGATCCTGCACGGGATCTCGAAATCAACGCTGAGGAGACCCACCACTCATGTCTGACACTCCTTTCCGCCCTGAAGGCGGCCGACACCACGTCGTCATCATCGGTTCCGGGTTCGGAGGTCTGTTCGCCGCCAAGGAGCTCAGGGACGCGGATGTCGATGTCACCATCATCGACCGCACCAACCACCACCTCTTCCAGCCGCTGCTCTACCAGGTGGCCACCGGCATCCTCTCCTCGGGTGAGATCGCCCCGACGACCCGTCAGATCCTCAAGGGCCAGGACAACGTCAACGTGATCAAGGGCGAGGTCACCGACATCAACCTCGACGGCCGCGCGGTGACCACCACCCTGGGCAATTTCACCCGGGTCATCGAGTTCGACTCCCTGATCCTGGCCGCCGGCGCCAGCCAGTCCTACTTCGGCAACGACCACTTCTCCGAGTTCGCGCCCGGCATGAAGTCGATCGACGACGCCCTCGAGTTGCGCGACCGCATCGTCGGCGCCTTCGAGCGCGCCGAGATGACCCAGGACCCGGCCGAGCGGGAGCGCCTGCTCACCTTCGTCATTGTCGGTGCCGGCCCCACGGGCGTCGAGCTCGCCGGCCAGCTGGCCGAGCTGTCGAACCGCACCCTGGCGGGCGAGTACAGCAACTTCTCCCCCTCCGCGGCGAAGATCATCCTGCTCGACGGCGCACCGCAGGTGCTGCCGCCCTTCGGGAAGCGACTGGGCCGCAACGCCCAGCGCCAGCTGGAGAAGCTCGGCGTGACCGTCAAGCTCAACGCCCTGGTCACCGACGTCGACGAACACTCCGTGACCTACAAGTCCACGGTGGACGACTCCGAGCACACCATCGACGCGTTCACCAAGATCTGGTCCGCCGGCGTGGCGGCCTCCCCGCTGGGCAAGCTGGTCGCCGACCAGGCCGGCGCCGAGGTCGACCGCGCCGGGCGCGTCAAGGTCAACCCGGACCTGTCGGTCGGTGAGCACCGCAACATCTTCGTCGTGGGCGACATGATCGCGCTCAACAACCTGCCCGGCGTCGCGCAGACCGCCATCCAGGGCGGACAGTACGCCGCTGAGCAGATCGCCGAGGAGGTCGCCGGCCGCAGTGCCGACGCCCGCGAGCCCTTCGACTACTTCGACAAGGGCTCCATGGCCATCGTCTCCCGCTTCAGCGCGGTGGTGAAGATGGGCAAGGTCGAGGTCACCGGCTTCATCGGTTGGGTCCTGTGGTTGATCGTCCACATGATGTTCCTCGTCGGCTTCCGCAACCGGCTCATCTCCATGCTCAACTGGGGCCTGAACTCCGTCTCGCGGACCCGTTACAACCTGGCGACCACCCGCCAGCAGCTGCACGCCCGCACGGGTCTGATGAAGCTGCAGCAGCTGACCAGCGAGATCGAGGGTGACACCCCGATCGAGCTGCGGGACACCAGCAAGTTCAGCGGCAAGCAGCTGGGCCGGAAGCTGCGCTAAACCCAGCCACCGGATCAGAGACGGGCCCGGCGAGGAATGTTCCTCGCCGGGCCCGTCTCTGCGTGCGCGCCCCCGTCCGGGACTGTGGTGGCTGCATGCTGCCACCACTTGAAAACACCGACCAGGGACCCCACTGGCCACCATCGTCACCCTGGAATGCCTCGAGGACGTGGTTTCCCGGGCGGAACGCCACCGACGGGTGTCCGCTGCCACTGGTAGCAGACCATCGTCTTCGGTGACCGGTTCGCACAGATCGGTAAACGCGTCTGGGTACGCTTCGTCCCGGTGTCCCCGGCCTGACGGGCACCCGCGGGGGCGTGGAGAACGTCACCGACATCGTCGAACGCGTGGAGGCCGTGCCCCTCCACGACATGAGCATGGACCAGTGGTGTGCACCAGACTTCGCCCACGCCCTCGAGGGTGACTCCCCCACCCACCCCGAAATCCGTGGGGTCAGCAGCGGGGTCTTCTCCTCCCGCGGGCTCAAGGTGTACTGATCGACCCCGGGGTAACTCCGGGGTCAGCCAAGGTTGTCCGGTCGTTAACTTTTTCTTATCACTGTGGACAAGTCCGGGTCCTACCCTCGTATCCGGCGCCCGGGCTGCCGTCACCGCGGCCCCAGGGCGCCGCCCCGCGTCCGTGTCCGCGGCCACCGTTCCGCCCGAGGACGCCGGGTGATCCCAGATGATAGGACCAGAGCTCAACACCATGATCGGAAGTCGAATCACCTTGTCGCCGCATTGGCCGAAATCAACGAACCGCACACCCGCCAGGAGCACCACCGTCCGCCGCACGGCGGCCATGATGTCGGGGCTGGCGCTCGCCGCCACCGGTGTCCTCGCCCCGGTGGTCTCCGCCCAGGAGTCGACACCCTGGGAGGAGACCGTCTACCGCGGCTCCGTCGAGGTCGTGGAGAAGCAGGAGGACAACGACACCCTGGAAGGTGTCGTCTTCGAGGACACCAACCAGAATTCCCAGCAGGACGCGGGCGAACCCGGCATCGCGGGGGTACCGGTCTCCAACGGCCGCGACATCGTCACCACGGACGACGAGGGCCGTTATGAGGTGCCGGTCGACGACAACACGACCGTGTTCATCACCCAGCCGGCCGGCTACCAGGTTCCGGTGGACGAGAACAACGTCGCCCAGTTCTTCTACAACCACGTTCCCGAAGGCTCCCCCGACCTGCGTTACGGTGGCATCGAACCGACCGGACCGCTGCCGGACGCCGTGAATTTCCCGCTCTCCCCGTCGGAGGGGACGGCCTCGCCCGAGCAGCGCTGCGTGATCGGCGGGGACATCCAGACCTACACCGCCGAAGAGGTCGAGTACGCCCGCCACGGCGCCTTCGCCGACCTGGCCGCCCGCGAGGACTACGCGAACTGCGGCGCCCTGTTCATCGGGGACGTCGTCGGTGATGACCTGTCCCTGTACCCGGATGTCCGTGAGCTGACCGGCATGCTCAACGGCCCGGCCCGTTTCCTGCCCGGCAACCACGACCTGGACTTCGACGCCCCCGACGGAGACCACAAGTTCGACACCTACCGCTCCCACTTCGGACCGTCGTACTACTCCTTCGACGTCGGTGACGCACACGTGGTCGCGCTGGAGTCGGTGGAGTATCCGCTGGCGGAGGGGAACGGTTACAACGGGGCGCTCGGCGAGGAGCAGCTTGAGTGGCTGCGCCAGGACATCGCCAACACCCCCGAGGACAAGCTGATCGTCCTCGCCACCCACGTCCCGCTGCTCTCCTTCGCCGACCAGGGCTCGGACGTGCACCAGATCGACCAGGTCCAGGAGATCTACGAGATCATCGGCGACCGTGAGACGATCACCGTCGGCGGCCACGTCCACGCGCTGTCGAATATGCGCGAGGGCGACAGCCTCGAGGGCTGGAACGAGCTGTACGGCGTCGAGGAACTGCCCTTCACGCATATCGTGGCCGGCGCCATCTCCGGCGACTGGTACAACGGCGAGATGCTCGAGGGTGGATACCCCGAGGCGGTGGCCCGCGACGGTTCTCTGCCCGGCGTGCTGACCCTCGACATCGACGGCACCGAGGTCTCCGAGTTTTACACCGTGCGCGGAGGGGACCAGGACGACCAGATGTCCCTGTCCCTCAATACCCCGGCCTACCGGGACTGGTACGAGGAGAACATCGACAACCGCGGTGAGGCCGAGGAATTCGCCGACCCGCTGGTCGTTTCCGAGGAGGAGTTGGCAGGGACATGGCTGACCACCAACTTCTGGATGGGCTCCACCGGTTCCACGGTCGAGGTCTCCATTGACGGTGGCGAGGCGACCCCTGCCGAACGCACCCAGCAGATGAACGGTGAGGGGCCGAACGTGGGCGCTGAGTGGTCGGACCCGGCCGCCGTCCAGCAGCAGCTGGTCCACGGAGGCAGCGTCGCCGACCGGTCGGCACATATCTGGCGCCTGCCACTGCCCGCCGATCTCGAGGCCGGTGAGCACACCGCCCAGGTGACCGCCACCGACGTCCACGGCCGCGAGTACACCGAGACCCTCACCTTCACCGTCGACGGCCAGGGCAGCGACAACGGCAACGGCGACAACGGCGGAGACGACACCACCGATGACGGCGGGAACCTCTCCTCCCGGTTGTTCGGCTCCTCGAGCAACCTGTCGAGCTAACCGAAGTCCAGACCCCGCGACTCGGCAGATCAGCCGCTGAACCAGTGAGGCACAGGACCAACCGGGTTGGTCCTGTGCCTCACTCTTTTTCGCTGGGCCTCCCAGCCGGGGAGGGGATAAGTCCCTGACCCCTGGAAAATCCCTTCTGCTACGGTCGAATCACTGACATGGGGTGCGCGCCCGTCTGGGGCGCGCTGAGATCACACCCACCGAACCTGCTCTAGTTCGAACTAGCGAAGGGATCGTCTTGACCGACGCACGCATGCCCGCACCCGGCTCATCGGGTGACCACGACGTCGCCCCCGCACTGACCGCCCTGCGGGAGACCACTCCCCTGGTCCAGTGCCTGACCAACACGGTGGTCATGGAGATCACCGCCAACGCCCTCCTGGCCGCCGGCGCCTCACCCGCGATGGCCGACGCGCCCGATGAAGCCGCCGACTTCGCGGCGATCGCCTCCGGCGTGCTCATCAACCCCGGCACCCCGTCGACCGCCCAGTACGAGGGCATGCACGAGGCCATCCGCGGCGCGAACGCCGCCGGCACTCCCTGGGTCATGGACCCGGTCGCCGCCGGGGTGTTCCCGGGGCGCACCACCTGGCTGCGCTCGCTTCTCGACGCCCGCCCGCACGCCATCCGTGGCAACGCCTCCGAGATCAGCGCCCTGGCAGGCCTGGGCTCCGGTGGTCGCGGGGTGGACGCCACCGACGAGGTCGCCTCCGCCCTGCCCGCCGCCAGGGAGCTTGCGGCCCGCACCGGCGGGGTCGTCGCCGTCTCCGGGCCGCGGGACCTCATCGTCAGCGAGGGGCGCACCACCTGGCTGGAGTCCGGTCATCCGCTGCTGCAGAAGGTCATCGGCACCGGTTGTTCCCTGGGCGCACTGACCGCCGCCTACCTGGGCGCGGCCCCGGACCGGCTCGACCCGCATGACGCGGTGCTGGCCGCCCACGCCCACGCCGGAGCCGCCGGCCAGGTCGCGGCACGAACCACAGACGCCCCGGGCAGCTTCGCCGTCGCGTGGATCGACGCGCTGCACCAACTCACCGCCGACGAGGTCAACGGGCTGGTGGCCACCTCCGAAACTCGGGAGGTGTGACGGTGACGGACTGGAGCCTCTACCTGGTCACCGATCCCGTCCTCGGCGGGGGCCGCGACCGTGTGATCCCCGTCGTCGAACAGGCCGTCGCCGGCGGTGTCACGGTCGTGCAGCTGCGCGACAAGGACGCCTCCGACGCCGAGATCACCGTCACCGCCCGCGCGCTGCTGGGCGTGCTCGGGGAGGTGCCGCTGTTCCTCAACGACCGGGTGGGCGTCGCCCGCGAGCTGGGCTGCCACCTGCACATCGGGCAGAATGACCTGCCCTATGAACAGGCGCGTGAGCTGCTGGGCCCGGAGCAGATGATCGGACTGTCGATCGGCTCGGACGCCGAGCTCGACGCCGTCGTCAACCTGGCCGCCAACGGCGTCCGCCCGCCGGACGTGCTCGGCATCGGACCGGTGCGCGACACCGCCACCAAGACCGATGCCCCCGCCGGCCTCGGCGTCAACCAGGTGTCCGCGCTGGCCGCCCGGGCGAAGTCCGCCGGCGTCGCCTCGGTGGGCATCGGGGGCATCGACGCCACCGTCGCCTCCGATCTGGCCCGCACCGACGTCGCCGGGATCTGCGTCGTCTCAGCAATCATGGCCGCCGTGGACCCGGCCGCCGCAGCACATGAACTGAAGGAGAGCTTCCACCGATGATTCCCCGTATTCTGTCCATCGCCGGAACCGACCCGACCGGCGGGGCCGGCATCCAGGCCGACCTGAAGTCGATCGGGGCGGCCGGGGGTTTCGGCATGAGCGTGGTCACCTCGCTCGTCGCCCAGAACACCCACGGGGTGCGCTCGGTGCACACCCCGCCCCTGGCCTTCCTGCAGGAACAGTTGGCCTCCGTCTTCGATGACGTCACCGTCGACGCCGTGAAGATCGGGATGCTGGGTGACGCCGCGACCGTCGAGGTCGTCTCCCGCTGGCTGGCCGAGCACCCCGTCCCGGTCGTCGTCCTCGACCCCGTCATGATCGCGACCAGCGGCGACCGGTTGCTCGACGAGGGCGCCGAGGCCGCCGTGCGTGAGCTGGCCACCCGCGTCGACGTGGTCACCCCGAACCTCCGGGAACTGGGTGTGCTGGCCGGGCGCCCCATGGCCGAGAGCCTGGAGGAGGCCATCGAACAGGCCAGGGGCTTCGCCCGGGAGCACTCCACCACCATCATCGTCAAGGGCGGGCACCTGACCGGGCCGGACGCGGACAATGCGGTGGTCACCCCGGACGGAACCGTCCACCACGTCCCCACCCCGAGGGTGGACACCCCCCACACCCACGGCACCGGCTGCTCCCTGTCCGCGGCGTTGGCCACCCGCCTGGCCGCCGGTGATCCGGTGGGCCGGGCACTGGGGTGGTCGACCAGGTGGCTGCACCAGGCGATCCGCAACGCGGAGAAGCTCAACGTTGGTACGGGCAGCGGGCCCGTCGACCACTTCCACCGCCAGCGCGAGCTGACCGCGGCGGCCTCCACCCAGCCCTGGGAACACCTGACGCGATCCACCCCGGAGGGCACCGGGCCGGGAAACTTCGTCGTAGCCTCGTCCACGCCGTCGCCGAAGGCCCGTCTCACCCCTGCCGGTCCGTACACCGAGGCCCTGTGGGAGGCCACGGGCGACCTGTGGGCGGAGATCATGGACCTGCCGTTCATCCGGGGTCTGGGCGACGGAACGCTCAGCGAGGAGGACTTCAACTTCTACCTCGCCCAGGACGCCGCCTACCTCAACCGCTACTCCCGCGCCCAGGCACACCTGGCGGTCATCGCGCCCGACGCCGAGGCCCAGGTCGACTGGGCCAGGGGCGCCACCGACTGCATCGTCGCGGAGAAGGAACTGCACAACAGCTGGTTGACCGACCGTCGCCTGGTGGAGACCGGCACCTCACCGGTGACGATGGCCTACACCGATTTCCTCGTGGCCTCCTGCCACGTCAACCCGTACGTCGTCGGCACCGCCACCGTCCTGCCCTGCTACTGGCTCTACGCCGAGATCGGTCTCGAGTTGGCCGAGCGCAACCACGCCGACCACCCCTACCGGGCGTGGCTGGACATGTACAGCGGCCAGGAGTTCCTCGACGGCACCCGGCGCGCCATCGCCCGGGTGGAGCAGGGGCTGGCGGAGGCCGCGCCCGCCGATCGGGCGGCGGCGGCGGAGGCGTATCTGACGGCGTGCGTGCATGAGCGGGAGTTCTTCGCTCAGGCTGATCGCGCCTGGTGAGGAATCTGGCCGGGAGCTTTTAGGCCCGGTGGAAGACGGCCACCAGGAAGTCGGAGTTCTCGGTGAAGGGTTTGAGGTCCCAGGACTCGAAGACGTTTTCCAGTTCGAGGCCGGCTTCCCCGGCGGTGGCGATGAAGTTGTCGAAGCCCCAGCCGCGGCCGGCGCCGAAGCCGACGACGAAGCGGCCGTGCGTGGCGAGTGCGCGGGCGATGTTTTCCAGGGCCGGTTTACGGCCCTCCTCGGCGAGGAAGCCCATGACGTTGCCGGCGGAGACGGCGAGGTCGAAGTTGCCCTCGGGGATCTCGTCGGCGCTGAGGTCCCCGACCTCCCAGCGGGCGTCGGGGTGGTCCGTGCGGGCGTGTTCGATGAGGACGGGGTCGAGGTCGGTGCCCACGACGGTGTGTCCCTGGCGGGCGAGGTAGCCGCCGAGGCGGCCGGTGCCGCAGCCGGCGTCGAGGATGCGGGAGCCGCGCTCGGCCAGGGCGTCGATGAGCCGGGCCTCGCCGTGGATGTCCTGGCCCTGTGCCTCCATCATCTTCCAGCGTCGGGCGTAGTTCTCCGAGTGGTCGGGGTTTGCTGCGGTGACTTCTCTCCAGGTAGCCATGCGGCCAGTATAGGAGCGGGGGGCGGTTATGCTGATGGGCGTCTTATGTCCCGTGAACGAGAAAGGTGGTCGCGCCGATGCCCGCACCCTTCGAGCGTGCCCGTCTGCCGTTGAACCGGCGCTCCACGCTCCGTAACGGGGATCGGCCGGCCACCCGGTTGAAGGTGCCGGTGGAGCGGGCCATCGACCACTGCCGGGTCTTTATTGACGGGCGTCGTCTGCCCGGTGAGTACACCCCGGCGTTGGCGCTGGCCGAGGTGGCGGAGCGCGGCAGGGGTTTCATCTGGCTGGGGTTGCAGGGGCCGGACGAGGCGCAGATGGAGAAGCTCGCCGATCAGTTCGGCATCCATGAGCTGATCGTCGAGGACGTCGTCTCCGCCCACCAGCGGCCCAAGGTGGAGCGTTACGACGATCAGGTGTTCATCGTCGTGCGGTCGGTCACCTACGCCGACAAGGAGACGGTGGCCAACACCCGGCAGATCATCGAGACCGGTGA
>CAYSIP010000013.1:0-25550 GCA_964431055.1 uncultured Corynebacterium sp.
AGGGCGCCAAGGGCCCCCAGGCTCAGCAGGTTCGCCCGCTGTAAGCCACTCGCTTGGCAAAGAATAACCGCCACACCTTCGGGTGCGGCGGTTATTCTCATCTTCGGGCCAGGGCAGCTTCTAGGGATCGTTGCAACAACACCATGGCCGGGACTATGTAGTCACCGCCCGGGATATGACCCCGGGCGAAAAAGAACTTCAAGCACAAGAAAAATGATGACATAAGTTTCAAGTTGGCCGCGTACTTCGACGCCGGTGACTTCTCAGATAAAGCCAAGGCCGCCCAGTCGGTCAAGGGGACTGCCGGTGCTGCCGGTTTGGCTGAACCGATGGATTCCTTCGCTCAACACGCCAGTGCTGAAGCGACGGTTCCCGTTCGCGCACTCAGGGAATTAATCTCCCTGGCCCCGGCCCTTGACGCTCCTCGGGAGCGGAAGTCTCACCGAAAGGTGATCCGACCTGCCCCCATCACACGGGCAGTCCACAAGGTCCAGAGCGGGGTTGTTCGGGTGGGGAAAGCGGGAGAGAAGCGGAAAAGTGTCCCAGCCGCCCCAGTCCGGTCTGCAGAACTGCGGTCCTCTGTGGGCAGGTGTACCCGAGAGGTGGAGGGCCGCCTCTCACCGTATTATTTGACGGTTGAACAAATTCTTCCGTCGGCTCATCCCCGCTGTCACCATGTCCCTCGCCCTGATCACCACGCCCACCGCGACCGCCCAGTCGTCTGTCGCGGACCTGCCCGCCTTGTTCCAGCTGGCCAGCATCCCGCCCCTCCCACAGTTGCCGCAGCTGTCATCGGATGTCAGGTTGAAAAACCCCTTCGAACCCACCGTGGCCACTCCGTCCACTGAGGCAGGTTACGGCCTACGGGGATCCATTGAGGTCTACCTGGCAGGCCAGGGTTTTTCCCTCGATCGGGGCGGAGCGGTGGAGGCGCAGGCTCTGAAGCTGGCCAAACAGGGCTCCAACGGTGAAATCGGGCTCGACGGCAAGGGGATCTCCCTGCCCATCTACTTCCCGCATGGTGAGGGCATTGTCTCGCGGGTCAGCCCGGGGGACCTTGCGGCCACCGGTCACGGGTATCTGACCGCTACCCCGCGGAAGGTGCACGACCCGAAGCGCGCTGGGGTGGAGACCTGGTCGGTGCCCGGTGGGGACGTCTACGTCGGCCAGTTCTTCACCTACGACTAACCCAGCCATCCTCCCTCCCCTGCCTCGCCATCTCCTGACGGACCGATACTGGGAAACAGGTGGCGGAGATGGATGCCTGATCCTTCCCGGCTCCCCTGTCCTCTACCTGGAGGGCTAACCCCGCTATCTGGTGACAGAAGGAACAACACATCCTCAAGGAAAAGGGGTCTGCCGGGCTGGGTGTGCCTTGTCCGCTGAGAACACCCGGCCACATGGCCGGAGCCAGCCCACAATCAACGGTTTTCCCGACCGTGAGGCAAGGCAGGACGCCACCGTCAGCTATGAACCAGGCCCCACTCCGGACACCATCTACGCCGACAGTGAGACCACCGAGCCGTCGTGCGGCTCTGTCTAATCCGGGGTGGGGGCCCGACGACTTTTCTTAACTGGAGGTTCTCTAGCACCCCGGAGATCGATGCCCCGGGGACCTTGAGAGCACTCCCACCAGCGGTGGCTGCCAGTGACGGGGATGGGCGGCCCAGCTCCACGGCGCGGGCAATGTTCTCGGTCTAGGTGGCCGGCCACAGGTGCGCCGCATCCACACGCACACACAGTGACTCACAGCACCCGTGTTTCCCGATGATCCCCTCAGGAAACCGACCTGGTGGCCCGCATCCCCGATCCCCCAGAAGATCTCACCGAGATGCTCAGCACCCTGCGTCTCGCCTGCGCCGACGTCATGGTCATCCGCAACGCCACATACGGTTTGCTCCTCCAATTATGGTGGGACTGACCCCTGCCCCGTAGGCCGGCGCGCAACACCGCTCCCCTTGTCTCCGTCAGTTGAAACCGCCCTTCGAGGCTGCGAGCCGTACTCGCCACCGTCCAGCAGAAAGCAGTCCCCGTGACCCACCACGCCACACCCGCAGACCAACCACTCGTGCTCACCGAGGACCGGGCAGACGGGCATGTCCGGTTGCTGACCCTCAACCGTCATGTGAACCGCAACTGCCTCAACATCCCCATGTGCGAGGCGATCAATCAGGCGATGCTGCAGGCGGTGACCGACGGTGCCCGGGTGGTGCTTCTCCAGGGTGAGGGCACGGTCTTCTCCTCCGGCGCGGACCTGTCCGGTGGGGTGTACGCGGACGGTTTCTACCAGACCCTCCTGCACATGCTGGGCACGGTCCAGACCCTGCCGATTCCCGTCATCGCCTGGATCAACGGCCCGGCGATCGGCGCCGGCACCCAGCTGGCCATGGCTTGCGACCTGCGGGTGGTGTCCGACACCGCTTATTTCCGGGTGCCCATCGGTGACATGGCCATCGCCCTGGACGAAGTGACGATCGGGACCCTGGAGAGCCTCGTGGGCGGGGCGCTGGCGCGCACCATGCTCTTCACCGGCGCCTCCCTGTCCCACGAGCGGGCGGTGGCCTCCGGTTTCGCCGTGACGGCGGGGGGTTTTGAGGACGCGATGTCCCTCGCGCAGCTGGTGGCGTCGAAGGCCCCGCTGACCATGCGCCACCTCAAGTACGAGTTCTCCCGCATCTCCCACCGGCCCTACGACAAGGCTGCCCGGGAGGAAGTGGCCGCGGCCGCCTGGCACTCCGCGGACATCGAGGAATCCCGGATCGCCCGGGAGGAGAAGCGTCCCCCGCGTTTCACAGGGCACTGATTCCTGCCGCCGAACCCCCCTGGGCAGGGAAGCCTCGTCAGTACCGTGGTGTACAAACCCTGAGACAGGAGCAGATCCCATGAGTGAGCCGAAGAAGACCCATTTTCTGAGCCGGGAGTTCGGCACCGCCGGTTTCCCCGCCGACAAGGAGCCGGCTTTGACCGTCGCGCCGGGCGCTGGGGACCTCGTCACTTTCGAGACCGGTGATGAGGCCTACCGCCAGATGCACAAGCACCATGACATGGAGAAGGTCACCGCGACGATCAACCCGGTGACGGGACCGCTGTATGTGGAGGGAGCTGAACCCGGTGATGTGTTGGCCGTGACCGTCCACGACATCACCTTCCCCCGCGGCGGCTGGTCGGTCTACCTCCCGGGAGCCGGCGCGCTGGCAGGGCAGATGGGCACCGGCTGGTTCACCCGCCCGGTGGAGATCAGCGATGGCCGGGTCCATCTGACCGAAACCCTCAGCTGCCCGGTGCGGCCGATGATCGGCTGCCTCGGTGTCGCGGCGGCGGACAGGACGATGTCGACGGTCATGCCCGCCTACCCCACCGGTGGAAACATGGACTTGACCGACGCCGCTCCAGGATCCACCGTCTACCTGCCGGTTCAGGTGCCCGGTGCCCTGCTCTACGTCGGCGACCTGCACGCGGCGATGGCACGCGGCGAAGCATCCTTCGTCGCGATCGAGGCGGCGGGTGAGGCGACCGTCAGTGTGGACCTGGTGAAGAATCCGGCCGGTTCGCTGTCACGCCTGCGTGCACCCCGGGTGGAGACGCCAGAGGAGCTGGTGTGCGTGGGCCTCGGTGACCCGGTGCAGGACTCGGTCATCATGGCTTACGGCCAGCTTTTCGACGCCCTGACCACCGACCACGGTTTCACCAGAGAGGACGCCTACGTGATCATGAGCGCGGTGGCCCATACCGAGCTGGGTGGTCCGACCGGCTCACGGGAGCCTGACCCGATCCACCCGTTCCGTGCGGTGGGGGCGGTGACGCTGGCCAGGATCGAGAGGAAATACCTGGGCTAGGGCCAGGGGCCTCCGCTAGTCTTCCGCGCCCCGGCGCAGCACGGACAGGAACATTGCGTCGGTGCCGTGGCGGTGCGGCCACATCTGCACCGACAGGTGCTCGCCGGTGTCCTCCATCCCGGGCACGAGACCGTGGGCGTCGAGTTCCTCGGCGCCCAGCTCGGCGATGGCCTTGTCGACGATCGCGCGGGTCTCACGTAGATCCGGTGAGCAGGTCGAATAGACCACGATCCCGCCGGGGCGCACCTGCTTGAGCGCGGAGGCCAACAGGTCGAACTGCAGCGGGTTGAGTCCCGCGATGTCGGACTCGTCCTTGCGCCACCGTGCCTCGGGGCGTCGCCGCAAGGCGCCGAGCCCTGAGCAGGGGGCGTCGACGAGCACGCGGTCGTAGCCCGGTTCAAGGCCGGGGTCACGGCCGTCGGCGACATGCACGGTCACCGGCAGTCCGGCGGTGGATTTCTCCACCAGTTTCGCGCGGTGCGGGGAGATCTCGACGGCGTCGACATGCGCGCCGTCGAAACGCGCGAGCGCCCCCATGAGCGCGGTCTTGCCACCGGGGCCTGCGCACAGATCCAGCCAGCGGCCGTGGTCCTCGCCCTCGACGGGCGCTTCGACGACGGCGCGGGCGATCAGCTGCGAACCCTCGTCCTGCACGGCGGCCAGACCCTGGCGCACCGGTTCCAGCTCTCCCGGGTCGCCGGAGGCGAGGTGGACGGCGTACGGCGAATACTTGCCTTCCTCTCCCCCGGTGATCAGGGCCAGTTCCTCGGCGCTGATCTCCCCGGGGCGGGCCACCAGGTGCACCGTGGGTCGCTCGGAGTCGGCGTCCAGGGCGGCATCGAGATCCCCCAGGCCCAGCACGCGGGAGAAGGACTGCGCGATCCACTCCGGGTGGGCGTGACGGAAGGCGGCCGCGGCGATCTCACCGGTGGGGGTGAGCTTCTCGATCCACTCCTCCGGGCGTGTGCGGGAGATGGTGCGCATGATGGCGTTGGCGAAACCCTTGGCCTTGTCGTTGCCGGTGGATTCAACCAGGCGCACGGTCGTGTCGACGGCCGCGTGCGGCTCGACGCGGGTGTAGAGCAGCTGGTAGGCGCCCAGACGCAGGGCGTCGAGCACCTCCGGGGCGATCTTGCCCAGCTCGCGCGAGGAGCACTCGGCGATGACCGCGTCGAGCACGCCCTGGGTGCGCAGCGTGCCGTAGGTGATCTCGGTGGTGAAGGCGGCGTCGCGCCCGCTGATCTTCCGCTGGCGCAGGGCCTTCGGCAGGATCAGGTTCGCGTAGGCCTCGTCCTCGCGCACACGGGTGAGCACCTCCAGGGCGAGCACACGAGCGGCGTCGACACCCGTGTCGCGACGCTGGGGACGTGCCGGGCGAGATGGGCGCTGCTGTTGGGAACCGGTGGGCCGGTTGCCCTTCGGACGCGGGCGACGTCCACCCTGCGTGCTACCCGGCTTACCGGACCTGGCGGAACCGCCGGTGCTGTCGCCTGTCTTCTTGTTCTCGTCGTCCCCACTGGTGGCGCGGGAGCGAAATCCGCCGTTCATGAGAAACTCACCCCATCCTCGTCGTGCAGGTTGCTGTTGCCGCGCGCCCAGTCGGCGGCGGCCATCATCTTCTTGCCCGGCGGCTGGACCTGGCCCAGCCGGACCGGGCCGGTGGCCGTGCCGACCAGCACGTCGCTCTTGCCGATCTCCAGCCGACCCGGCGCGAGCTCGGCCTCGACCTCTCCATCGGTGAGGGCCACGGGGCCGACTTTGATGCGGTCGTCGCCCAGCATGGTCCAGGCGCCGGGTCCCGGGGTGTGCGCGCGGATGTGCCGGTCGACGGCGAAGTCGGGGTTGTGCCAGTCGATGCGGGCGTCCCCGGTGGTGATCTTGTGGGCGTAGGTGGCCTCGCCGGTCTGCGGCTGCGGGACGATCGCCCCGGCCGCCAGGCCGTCCATGGTGACGGCCAGCAGGTCGGAACCCGAGTAGGCCAGGCGGGTCAGCAGGTCGTCGGCGGTGTCCGTGGGGCGGATGGCCTCCGTGACGGTGCCCAGCACCGGGCCGGTGTCCAGGCCCTCCTCGATGCGGAAGGTGGAGGCGCCGGTGATGTCGTCGCCGGCTCGGATGGCGGCCTGCACGGGGGCTGCGCCCCGCCAGGCGGGAAGCAACGAGAAGTGCAGGTTGACCCAGCCGTGGGTGGGCAGATCGAGCAGGTCCCTGGTGATGAGGTTGCCGTAGGCGACGACCGGGATGGCCTCCGGCGCCAGCTCCGTGAGGCGGGCGCGCAGGGCGTCCCCGTCCTCGGTGCCCGGTTTCAGGGTCGTGGGCGTGAGCACCTCGATGCCGCGCTCCTGAGCCAGCGCGGACACCGGTGAGGGGTGCAGGGTGCGGCCGCGACCCCGGCGCGCGTCGGGGCGGGTGATCACGGCGAGGATCTCATGGTCGGAGTCGAGGAGTCGCTGCAGTGCGACGACCGCGGGCTCGGGGGTTCCGGCGAAAACCAGACGCATTCTTGTCCGTGCTCCTTAGTTGTTGAACCAGTCGGCGGTGCGGATCTCCGCCATGGCTTCCTTGCGCAGCTCGGGGCGCAGTCGCTTGAGGAAGAGCACACCGTCCAGGTGGTCGGTCTCGTGCTGGATGCAGCGGGCCATCAGGCCGGAGGCGACCAGGGAGATCGGCCTGCCCTCCACGTCCTGACCGGAGACGCGCACGGTGTTGTAGCGCTCAGTGTCCTTGGAGATGTCCGGGATGGACAGGCATCCCTCGAGACCGGTCTGGGTCTGGTCCCCGACCGGTTCCCATACGGGGTTGACGATGTGGCCGCGCAGGCCATCCTCGACGTGGGTGCAGTCGAAGACGAACACGCGCCGGGTCACGCCGACCTGGTTGGCGGCCAGACCGACCCCGTCGGTGTGGTCCATCGTCTCGAGCATGTCCTGGACGAGGGTGGCCAGGGTGTCGTCGAATTCGGTGACCTCGTCGGCGCGGGTGGTCAGGACGGGGTCTCCGAAGAATCGGACGTCGCGGATGGTCATGATGTGGTGCTTGGCTCCTTCGTGAACTTCCCGGTGTACTGACCCCCAGTAGTCTACTGCCACCCGACGGCGGTTCCGTCCCCGGCTGAGAGTGCCGATCACGTCAGCCCGGCCAGGAGCCGGAAACCCTGCCGGTCCACCGGTGTGGAGGTGGCCGCGAGGATAACCGCCCCGCAACCCGCTGCGCGGTCGAGCCCCAACCAGCTGCGGAAACCGCCGGTGCCACCGTTATGCCAGGTGATGGTCCGCCCCTGGTGTTCGACGGTGATCCAGGCGGCCCCGATCCACGCCCCGCTACCGAAACGGGCGACCGGGTCCAGCGCGCTGGTGCCGGGGACGGTGCCCGCCAACAGTGCCTCGGTCAACGTGGCCAGGTCGGTGATGGTGGCCCGGATGCCACCGGCCGGGGCCACCGCCTCCCCCGTCCACGGCTCTCGGGGGCGCCCGGCGCGGCTTCGCCCGGTCAGCGCGCCGGGTCTCAGTTGTCCGGTGTCGGCGGGTGCGTAGAACGTCGTGCCTTGCAGCGGCTGGTTGATCCTGCGTTCCAGGAGTCCCGCGTAGGTGGCGCCGGATGCGCGGGCGACGCCGTGGCCGAGCAACTCGAAACCCAGGTTGGAGTAGTGCGGTTTCGGCCGGCGGAGGGTGATCGTGCCGGCCTGTGTGAGCCGCTCCTCGAGGGTTTCACCGTAGGGGTTGGTGCCCTCCCGCCACAGCCTCAGGGTCCGGCGCCACGGTGCAGCCGCCGACGGGAGTCGGGGCAGACCGGCGGTGTGCCGCGACAGGGCCTCCACCGTGACCCCCGAGAGGGCGACGTCGGGATCGAAATCAAACAACTCTCCCAGGGTCGTCCGCTCGGTGAGTACCCCGCGTTGTATGGCGTCGCGGTAGAGCAGCCCGGTGATTCCCTTGGAGATGGACCCGATCTCGTAGTCGGCGTCCAGTCCCGCGCCCCGGTGGGCGATGGAGGTGCCGACCGGGGTGACCGTGGCCAGTGCCACCACGGGGTGGCGGCGCCCGAGGAGCTTCTCCGCGGCATCGGCAAGCGCATCCTCGCCCCGCCAGTCACTCATGGTTGCCCTCCGGACGGGCCAAGGCAGGTCATGTGCTCACACTCCGTCATTCCCATGCATCAATCTTAGTGAGTCGCGCGGTCGTGAGTCGGTGATCACGGACAGTCACGGGGGGCCTGGGATGCCTCCGACGCAACTGAGCACCGACTTCATGACTATTCAACCGGTCTGGCGATCTCTGCGTCGGTCACCGGTCAGTGTTGTTTGAGCCTTTCATCCGGTCGGCGACCAACGCGATCGCCAGGTGGGGTGCGGTCCGTGGGCCGCCACCTCGTGGGCGCCGTCGCGCAGCCGGTCGAACCGTTGCCACCGCCTGATCAGGTCCCTGTCCATCACCCAGCCGAAGCGGGCCTGCTCCTGCTGCTCCGGTGGGGCGACCAGCGCCTGCTCGAGAGCTGCCTGGAGATCTGACGTGGAGACGACGGGGTGCGCGGGGGTCAGCCGGGGGACGTCACCCGATCAGGAGTGGTAACGATTACCGACGTCCGGGGCTGGGCCGTGGGATGGGCCGCGTCAGATCCGCCGCGCTCACCGGCCACTGAGCCTGGAGGTGTTGCATCCGTTCGGCCAGGAAGGCGAGCGCCATGTAGTGGACGCTCACTGCGCAGAGCCCGGCGAGCACGGCCTCGATTCCCTGCACCTGTCCCAGGGGGACGACGGGGTCGTGGTAGGCGCGGATGGTCTGCCCGGGTTCGAGATTGTCCGGGCGGTGGGTGGTGATGGTGTGGTCCGTCAGCTGGACCACCGTGGCCACGACACCCAACTCCGCCAGCTCGGAGTCGCGGGTGATCACGGTCGTTTTCCCCTCGCGCTCGCGTACCAACGCAAGCAGATGCGCCCGGTTGAGAGCGTCAATGGCGCATGGCCCGAGGACGACCTCCTCCCCACGCCGGAGTATCCCGGTGAGCGTGTCGACGTCACGGGTCTCCGCGACCCACGCCGCCGGGGGTTGGGTCGCCGCAGCAGGTAGATCACGATGGACGTCGATGTCCGGGTGCTGTGCCACCAGGCGGGCGGTGGTCTCCTCCCCCGCCACCAGCCCGAGCCGGTGCCAGGTGCCGGCGCCGCGCAGCGCCCGGAGGGCGAGGTCCCCGAATCCGAGGCAGTCGATGTCGCCGATCACCGCGCACACCGAAGCCCGGCGCACGTGACGCCAGTTGTCGGCCAGCGGCTCTCCCACATCCATGACCATGGGGTTGACGGTCTCCGGCACGTCGAAGCCGAGAGCAGGATCGATCAGGCGGTTGAAATCGGTGTTGAAGTCATGGTCCACCGTGAGTCCGCACCGGGCGAGCAGCACGTTCCCACAGTGAGCCGTCGCATGGGCCTGACGCAGTGCCCCGAGGGCGACGGTGACGGTCGGGGGATGTCGGTGATCCATCTCGCGCGCCCCGTGACGACCACGCAGGGGCGGCAGCTCGCCCGTGTCCGCTTCGACACCGGCGGGAACGTCCACGGCCACCGAGGGAACCCAACCGGAAATCTCCGCCCAGCTCGCCATCAGGCCTGTGAGATGTCCCTCGAAACCACTGCCCACCAACGCCTCGAGGATGACGCCGTGGCTGCGGTCGATGTCTTCCTGGATGACGTTGTGGCCGGTGATGACCGTTCCCCCGGCCGCGGCCAGGCCGGCCAGCAGGCGCCTGCTCTCGTGTCCTTCGGGGTAATCGAGGGAATAACCCTGTTCGCCCGACAGCAGGATCATGACGTCGACCTTCCTGCCGCGCTCCGCGAGCACCCGTCCGGCGCGCAGGCCGTCGGCGCCGTTTCCACCGGGTCCCGCCAGCAGGAGGATGCGTGAACTAGCACTGTCGCAGACGGGACTGTCCAGCATGGCCTCAGTGATGTCCGCCAGCGCGTGGGCCGCCATTTCGTGGACGCCGTCGCGCAACGGGCCGTATTCCTGCCACCGACGGACCAGCTCCCCGTCCACCACCCAGCCGAAGTCGGCCTCATCCTGCTCTGAGGGATTGATCGGCACCTGATCGAGGGCGGCGGTGATCCTTGACGTGGGCACTATTGGAGACATGGGCATCATTGTAGGTTCAACGGGTCCTTCAGGCGTTGGCTCAACGGTGTCGGCGTTCCAGCACGTAACCGAGTGCACCCAGCCCCAGCATGCCGGCGGCGGCGAAGCGTTCGTCGATCCACACCCCGCGGATGCGCGGGATCAGGCGCGGGAATTCCGCCTGCAGGCCGGCGGTGCCGGGATAGAGGAAGGCCGAACCCATCGACGCCCAGAAGAAGGCCGGCAACAGCGCCCCCGCCGCCGCTCCCCGATCCGCGCCACAGCCACGGCGCAGCGTCACCAACCCGGCACCACCCAGCAGCGCACCGAGGGTGATCGTCTGCGCGTCATGGAAGCGGGCGTGGGGTGGCCAGTTCGGGTTGAACAGGTGGGTGCGGTTGTAATCGGCCGCGAACCCACCCACCGCGGTCGCGGCAGCCACAAAGTTCAGGATCCGGCGCCCCGCGCTCATTTCCCTTCCCTGCTCCCTTCCCTGCCGAGCAGGCCGCGCAGCTTGCCGAAGACCGCGCTGACGGGTTGGGCGGCCTGGCCGCCGAGGCGGCGGGCGGCGGGCAGCAGGGCGCGCTTGTTCTTCGGCACCGCACGCAGGATGTCGTCCTCGGGTAACCGGGCGGCGTCGGCACGCGGCGGTTGCCGGTCGGAGACCACCTGGTGCGGGCCGTCGGTGCTGGGTCGGATGTCGAAGTCGAAGATGCCGGTGGGCAGGTAGAGGGTGGAACACGCGTTGGGGATGTCCACCACACTCGACAGGTGCCCCTCCACGGGTGCGGCGCCGAGCAGCAGGAAGGCCTGTTCGCGGGTGTAGCCGAAGGCGGTGAGGTAGTCGATGGCGTGCAGACAGGCCCGCTGGTAGGCCAGATACGGGTCGAGGTAGCGCTGCTTGTCGTCCTCGGTGACGGAGATGCCCGGGAATGCCAGCCAGTCGTCGTAGCTCGGCGCTCCGTCGCCGGGGACGAAGATGGCATTCTCCTCCACCCGGTAGGTGGCCATCCCGTCGGGGATCAGGTCGACGTGCAGTTCCACGACGCCACCCATCTCGATCGCGCCGCACAGGGTGATCTCTCCGTCGCCCTGGGAGAAGTGCAGGTCACCCACCGAGAGGTTCGCGCCGTCGACGAAGACGGGGTAGAACACCCGGCTGCCGCGGGTGAGGTCCTTGATGTCCTGGTTGCCGCCGTTCTCCCGCGGCGGGGTGGTCTGGGCGGCCTCCATCGCCAGGCGCTCGGCGGTTGCCTCTGATGTCTGGCCCAGCACGGCTCCCTTGGGCAGCGGCGGCAGCGCCAGCGGTGGCACGCGCAGCGGGTTGCGGGCCACCAGTTTCGCCTCCCGCTTATTCCAGCGGGCCAGCAGTTTCTCCGAGGGGGCGGTGCCCATCACGCCGGGGTGCGGGGCGCCGGTGAAGGAGACGCCGGGGATGTGCCGGGAGGTGGCCTTCCCGTCGCGGAACTCCCAGACCGCCTTGTGGGCGTCGGGGAAGTGTTCGTGGAGGAAACCTCCACCGTTGGCGGGGGCGAAGATTCCGGTGTACCCCCAGCCCTCGCCGGCCAGGCGGCCGGTCTCCCCCGCTGCGCCGACGTCGCGGGTGGGATGGACGTCGACGATGTCGACCACCAGCAGATCCCCGGGCTTCGCACCCTCGACGCGGAAGGGTCCCGAGAGGGGATGCCCGATATGGAAGGGGGCGGTGAGCACGTCCTCGGCGGATTCATCGTTGCGCACGTGCCCGTCGAACCAGTCGCGGCAATCGACGCGGAACGTCTCGCCGGGGCGGACGGTGGCCACGGGCGGGATCTCCGGGTGCCACCGGTTGTGGCCGAGATGGTCCTGCTGGTGGAAGGGACGGTCAGGGTCCAGGGTGAACAGATGCTCGGTCATGTGCCCCATGATAAGGACATGATGTGATCGGTGACACGATTCCGGAATGGCGCAGGCCCGCCCTAGCCGACGTGGACGGGGTCGACCTGGATGCGCAGCGGCAGATCGTCCTTGCGCCCGGCCCGTGCGATGAGCCCGGCGCGGAGCGCGGCGCCCAGTTCGGAGCGCGGGCCCAACGGGGTGCGGATGAGCAGGCGCTGCGCCGGCCCGAATTTCCGCTCGTCGTATTCACCGGGCAGGGTGACCCCGGGCGGCAGGTCGACGGGCCCGAGGACTTCGGCGTGCTCGGGCAGCTCGATGATCTCGAGGAAGGTGTCCAGCGACGCCCCCGCCCCGTCGACGGCGGCCATGTGCACGGACGGCGGGAAGCGGACGTCGCGGCGCTGGGCGAGTTCCGTGGCGGCGGCGCCGACCATGTCCCACCGGATCAACGACTGGACGACCGGCAGGCCTGGGTCGGCCACGACGATGACCTCCCCACCCCTGGACCGTGGGCTCACCAGCGTGGCGACGGCCGCCCACTTGGCCAGCGTCTCCTCCGTCGCCCGCAGGTCCTGGCGCCCCAGCAGCGCCCAGGTGTCCAGCAGCAGCGCCGACCCGTAGCGGCCTCCGAGCACCCGCGGCTCCGCCCCCGGGGTGGAGACCACCAGGCCCGCCCGGTTCTCCACGTGGTCGACGACCTTGTTGCCGCCGGAGGTGATCACCCGGATGCTCGGGAAGGCGCGGCCGAGCTCCTCGGCGGTGCGCTGCGTTCCCAGCACCACCGCACGCAGTTTCACGGAACCGCATTCGCCGCAGCGGTGGCGTGGGTCGGGGCGACCGCACCAGCGGCAGGTGGGCACCCCTCCCCGGTCCTGGCTCTCGGTCGGCAGCCCCAGGGGCCCGTTGCAGTGGCGGCAGCGCGCGGGCGCCCGGCAGCTACCGCAGGCCAGGGTGGGAACATACCCCTTGCGCGGCACCTGGACCAGGGCGGGTTCATCCCGGTCGATGGCCTTGCGCAGGGCCTCGAAGGCGACCATCGGCAGGCGCGCCGAACGGGCCTGCGGATCGCGGGCGAGCTGGAAGTCGGAGTCGGCGGCCGCGTGGATCCACGGCATGCGGGCGCGCAGGGCGTCGCGGGAGGCAGCCAGGTCGTGGGCCCAGCCGGATTCCACCAGCAGCTGGGCCTCCGCGGTACGCGAATGCCCCGCCAGGATCAGCGACGCCCCCTCCAGCGCGGAACGGGTGGTCAGCACCTCCCGGGCGTGGGGATAGGGTGCGCGCGGGTCGACGAGATTGTCGTCGCCGTCGTGGACGATGACGGCCAGGCGCAGATTGTCCACCGGGGCGAACGCCGCCGAGCGGGTTCCCACCACCAGGCGCCCCTGCCCATGGAGGATCGACAGAAAACGCCGGTAGCGGGCCTGCGGGCCGAGGTTGGCGGTGAGCACGGTGACCTGCTTGGCGGAGACCACCTCGCGCAGGGCCGTCTCCAGCGCATCGACGTCGCGCTGGTCCGGCACGACGATCAGCGCCCCACCGCCCCCCAGCACTACCTTGACGGCGAGCGCGGCCAGGGCCGCCGCCCAGTCGTCACCGGGGGCGATCTGCCAGGCGGCCCGCGCAGTGGTGCCGGCCAGGACGGCGTCGACGAAGGACTCCCCGTGGACATAGGCCGACCAGGACGAGAGATCCGGCTCGCTATGGGGCCCCAGTTCCTCCCAGGGGATGTCGGTCTCTGACTCCTCGGCGCGGGCGTGGCGGGCGGGCACCGCCAGGCGGATGAGGTCAGAACGGACCCCGGCGTAGCGGGCGGTCAACGATTCGACGAGGCGCGCGGTGCGCTCGGGGTAGACCACGTCCGGGGAGATGACCCGCTCCAGGTAGCGCAGATTGCCGGTGTGCCCGGAGCGGGTGACCCGCTCCAGCAGGATCGCGTCGACGAGCCGACCGGCGAAGCGCACCCGCACACGCACCCCAGGACGGGCGTCGGCGTCCTGGTCGTCGGCGACGAGATAGTCGAAGGGACGGTCGAGGTGGGCCAGGCCCAGCAACGGCAACACCCGCGCCACCGGCTTTGCTTCGGCAGGGACGCGGGTGGTGACCATGTGGTGGGATTCTACCGGTCGAGGGCCTTCCGCAGGGCATCGGCACGATCGGTGCGCTCCCAAGGAAGATTCAGGTCCAGGCGACCGAAGTGACCGTAGGCGGCCGTGTCGGCGTAGATGGGGCGCAGCAGATCGAGCTCGCGGATGATCGCCGCCGGGCGCAGGTCGAAGACCTTCTCGACGGCGGCCTGGATGGCCTCGTCCGTCAGTCCGTCCGCGGCCGTGCCGAAGGTCTCCACGTAGAGGCCGACCGGCTTGGCGCGACCGATGGCGTAGGCGACCTGGACCTCGGCCCGCTCGGCCAATCCGGCGGCCACGATGTTCTTGGCCACCCAGCGCATGGCGTAGGCGCCGGAGCGGTCGACCTTGCTCGGATCCTTGCCGGAGAATGCGCCGCCACCGTGACGGGCCATGCCTCCGTAGGTGTCGACGATGATCTTGCGACCGGTCAGACCGGCATCCCCCATCGGGCCACCCAGGACGAAGGACCCGGAGGGGTTGACCAACAGGGTCAGGTCCTCGGTGACGTAGCGCTCCAGGCCGGCGTCGGCCACGACCCAGTCGAGCACGTGTTCGCGCAGCTGCCCCGCCAGCCACTCCTGGGTGATCTCCGGGCTGTGCTGGGTGGAGATGACCACGGTGTCGAGGTGGCTCGGGCGGTCATCGGCGTCGTAGGCGAAGGTGACCTGGGTTTTGCCGTCCGGACGCAGATGATCGACGATGCCCTCCTTGCGCACCTGTGTCAGGCGGCGGGCCAGCCGGTGGGCCACCGCGATCGGCAGCGGCATGAACTCCTCGGTCTCATTCGTGGCGTAACCGAACATCAGGCCCTGGTCGCCGGCGCCGGCGCGGTCCTCGTCCTCGTACTCCTGCCCCGAACGAACCTCGTGGGAATTGTCGACACCATTGCCGATCTCCACGGACTGCTCACCGATCGCGATGCTCACCCCGCACGTGTGTCCGTCGAAACCGACGTTGGAGGACGTGAAACCGATCTCGACGAGCTTGCGGCGCACCAACCGCGGGATCTCGACATAACCGGAGGTGCGGACCTCGCCGACGACGTGCACCTGACCGGTGGTCACGAGCGTCTCGACGGCGACCCGGGCGTGCGGGTCCTCCGTGAGCATCGCGTCCAGGATGGTGTCGGAGATCGCGTCACAGATCTTGTCGGGGTGACCTTCCGTCACCGATTCACTGGTGAAGAGGCGAACGGCGGTCGGGCTGGCGGTGTCCTGAGCCACGGAGGAACTTCCTAACGGTATGGATAATCAATGAAAAGGTACTTTGTACCCCGTCCAATATAGACCAAGCGGTCTAAGTCGGCAATCAGGCCTGGTGCCGGTCGACCGCCTCGAGGATCTGTGCGGCCACCGACAGCTTGGACCCGTCGGCGATCTCGGTGACCGATCCGTCGGCGTCGAGCAGCCACCCGCGGTTGCGGGCCTCACCGAAGACCTTTCCCTCCCCCACCTCATTGCACATCAACAGGTCACAACCCTTGCGCTGCAGCTTGGCCCGCGCAAAATCCAGGGCCGAATGCTCCGCATCCCCGGTCTCCGCGGCAAAGCCCACGATGGTGGCGTCCGCCGCCAGACCGCCGGCCCGGCGGCGCTCCACCAGACCGGCCAGGATATCCGGGTTCTCCACCAGCTCGAGTCCGGCGAGCGCGTCATTGTCCGAGCCTTTCTTCATCTTCACCTCCGCCGTGGAGGCGGGACGGAAATCGGAGACGGCCGCGGCCATGATGATCACGTCGCTGCCCGGGGCATGCTCATTCACCGCCTGCTCCATCTCACGGGTGGAGACCACCTTGATGATCCTCGCACCCGACGGGGTGGGCAGGTCGATGGTGTTGCCCGCCACGATGGTCACCTCCGCGCCGCGGTGGGCCGCGGCCTCGGCCAGGGCGAAACCCTGACGGCCGGAGGAACGGTTGCCCAGGTAGCGCACCGGGTCCAGATTCTCCTGGGTGCCACCGGCGGTGATGAGCACCTTCGTCCCCGTCCAGTTGTGGGTGAGTGGATGCCCGTCGAGCGCGGTGCGGGTGACCTCGGCGATCTGCCCCGGTTCGGGCAACCGCCCCGGCCCGGTGTCCTTGCCGGTCAGGCGTCCGTGAGCCGGCTCCATGACGATGATGCCGCGGCGGCGCAGCGTGGCCACGTTGTCCCGGGTCGCGGGGTTGTGCCACATCTCGGTATGCATGGCCGGGGCCACGACCACGGGGCAGGTGGCCACCAATGCGGTGGCGGTGAGCAGATCGTCGGCCCGTCCCGCGGCCAACCGGGCGATGACGTCCGCGGTGGCCGGCGCGATGACCAGCACGTCGGCCTCCTGGCCCACCCGTACGTGCTGGACCTCGTCCACGGCGTCGAAGACGGTGGTGGAGACCGGATGCCCCGACAAGGCCTCGAAGGTGGCGGCCCCGACGAAGTTCAGGGCCGACGGGGTGGGCACGACGCGCACGTCATCACCGCCCTCCTTGAGGTCCCGGACCAGGTGGCACGCCTTGTAGGCGGCGATTCCACCGGAGACTCCGACGACGATACGGCGCGGTTGCTGGGCGGTCATGCACTCTCCTGTGCTCGGGGATCAGTCCCCGCCGACTCTACCCGCGGCCACACCAGCGTGACCTTGGTGTGCACCGCCTATCCCGGCAAGCCGACCTGGGGTTGGTCACTTCTCATCGACGTCGCGGTCGCCTGTGCATCCATTGTGCGGGGTATGAGGTGGAAGGTCCCCGGCACTTCCCCTCCCAGCGCTACGTGGGCTGGGGCGTCAGAAAGTCTCCCCGACACAATGACGTCCAGAATCCCCTGCACGAGCATGTCAGTGAGGTTCCACGCTGTCGACGACCCGGGCCCGCATCGGGAGAATCAGGTCAAACACCCAGGCGAACACGAAGGTGTAAATCAGGAAGAAGACCAGCAGACCTATCTCGAGCATGAACGCCTCAACCAGCGAAACCTGCAGGATCCACGCCAGGATCGGGACCAGGAAGACGACCAGGCCACCTTCGAAACCCAGTGAGTGGACGACCCTGCGGGCGACGGTGCGCTTCTGCGAGTCCTGCCGTCGCTCCCACGCCTCAAACAATGTGTTCCAGATGAAGTTCCACACGACGGCGACCGCTGAGGAAACCACTGCAATCAACCCCGAGCTGCCGCCACCGAAACCGAGGACGACAAGGGTGGTGGTAACGAAAATAATGGCGATGATCTCATATGACACGACGTAGATGATGCGTCGGACGAGCGGTGACACAAGAGCCTCCTCAGAAGTGGGTTCATGGGAAGCCTCGGGCAGGTTCACATCCATGGTGGGGTTGAAAATATGCGGCGCCGAACGCGACATCACGTCAGCTTCGGCGGAAACTTTAGCAGACGGGATGCCTGGGACCGTCCCGGAACCTGCCGTCCCGCGCCGGGTCGATCCACCGCACCGCCGAAGGGCCAGGCGCCTCCCCCACAAGTCCCCCTTCATTGCTGCGCCCCGCTGTTTGACCCGCGGCAACTATGGCGACACGACGCCTGACCACAGTTACGCGGCGTGCACCGTGTCATCTTTTAGCCCAGAACGTCGGTGGAGAATGCCTGGCAAGACGGATGGCACGGGTAATTCGGACAGGGCCGAGCCTTCAGCCGGCAATTGCGGATGAGGGATGAACCTCCGCAGCTTCCACGGAAAACCACCCCCCCCTGCCCTGTTTGTGATAACAATATGTTAATCCCGCACAGGAGATCCACGTCACTAGAGAGGTGGCTCTTTCGTTTCCCTCACTTCCGGAGTGTTTTCCGCCTCCGGAATCGGATTGCCGAGCAGCTCCGTCGTCCCCCAGCCAAGGTCGCATCCGGCCCTCACACTCACATGATCATTCCTCCCGAAGAAGGACATCAATGCACCCACTTTCCTCACCCCAGCCCCCGAGCCCACGGGCCCTCACCCCCGGCGAAGAGGACACAACGACCCCCTCCGAGAGCACCGGCAACCGCACCGCACCGATCCGATCCGACCTCGCCCAATGACGCCGAGGGGTCCCCTACTCCACCGGGGGTTATGTCCCCAGGGACCCCGGAGCCCTCACCGGAACCCAAGGCCGGGCCCTCCCTGAACAAGGCTGCGTGAACTCCCTGACCGGACATCCGCACCCGGGGATCACGAGACGGACCTGCCCCCGATCCCGATGGGTTCGTCTCAACGCCCGGCCCTGAGTCAGACTTCCCTGTTCACTGCCTAGCTCTGTCACCACTCCCCTTGCCTGGCCCGGTGATCTCACCACCGGGACCCGACACCGTTGTCTTCCCCAGAACCTGAAAGGCGAACGCCCCTCATGCAATCCACCCCCCGCAACTCTCCTGCCCGTACTACACTGGCCGGCCTGGCCCTGGGCACCTGCCTGCTGCTGGGCACCACCCTGACCGCGTGTGGAAGCCCCTCGTCTGCCATGAGTTCCCAGTCATCGTCGAGCTCGTCTTCTGCGGCAACACCGGAGCAGCCGAACATCATGATGGTGCTGCTCGACGACCTCGGCTACTCCGATATCGGCTCTTACGGCGGCGAGGCGGAAACCCCGACCCTCGATGCGTTGACCCAGGAAAGCACCCAGTTCACCGATTTCCACGCCTACCCGCTGTGCGCCCCCACCCGGGCGGCCCTGATGACCGGACGAGATCCCCACCAGGTCGGGCTGGGCTCGATGGAGGTGCTGACTCCCCCAGGAGTGCCGCAGACCACCCCGGGCTACAAGGGCAGCCTGGAAGGGGAGTTCACGGGCATCGCCGAACTACTCGGTGAGACGGGGTACGACACCTACCAGGTAGGCAAGTGGCACCTGGGAGGAGAAGAAGGGCAGAGGCCGCAGGATCTCGGTTTCGACGAGAACTTCACCCTCTACGATGGCGGCTCCTCCTATTTCGCGGACGCGCACCGCCTGTCGCCCCGGGCGGTCGAACCGGTCGACACCGTCCTCTACGAGCGCAACGGAGAGGCGGTCGACGAGCTGCCGGAGGATTTCTTCGCCACCCGTTCCTACACCGACGAGATGCTCCAGATGGTCGACAAGAGCGTGGAAAACGACACCCCCTTCTTCGGCTACCTCGCCTACACCGCTCCACATGATCCCCTGCATGTGGAAAACAAGGAATTGATCGACAAATACCTCGACGTCTACCTGGACGACTACAACTACCACGACCTGCGTGACCAACGTATCCAGCGCATGGCGGAACTCGGTCTCCTCGAGGGCACCCCCGCGACCCGCTGGCCGGAACAGATACCCCATTGGGATTCACTCACCGAGGAGCAGCGCAAGGACCTCGCCTACCGGATGGCCGTTTACGCCGCGGCCATCCACGAAGCTGATGAGCAGATCGGTCGCGTGATCGACCATCTCAAGGACACCGGCGAATACGACAACACGCTCATCGTCGTCGCCAGCGACAACGGCGCAGCCACCAGCTCGCATGAGCTGTACGTCCCGCCGGGAGGACAAAACTGGCACACCAGCACCTACCCGCTGATGGGGGACGTCGAATCCTACGGCCAGGAGGGTTCCTTCCCCTCCATGGGCCTGCCCAACGCCCAGGTCTCCTCCGGACCCTTCTTCCACGCCAAAAACACCCTCTCCGAGGGCGGAACGAGGGTGCCCGCGATCATCAAGACCCCTTCGACGGACGGGCCCAGTGAACACCGGATCGTCGACACCTTCGCCACCATCTCCGACCTCTACCCCACTTTCGTCGACTACGCGGGGGCCGAACTCGCATCTGCCGGCACTCTGCTGGGAGATTCCGCCCGACCACTGCTCGAGGGCACCTCAGAGACCATCGGCGACGACGAGTTCGGCTGGGAGCACTTCGGATCCCGCTCCTACCGGTCCGGGGACTGGAAGCTGATCTTCACCCCGGAGCCCTTCGGCGGCACCGGCGAATACGCGCTGTACAACCTCGCCACCGACCCGGGGGAGACCACCGACGTCATCACCGACCACCCCGACATCGCCGAGGAGCTGAGCAGAAAGTGGGACCGGTACGCCGAGGACAACGGCGTGGCCGTTGTCGACTTCGAGGCCGTCAACGAAGCAGCGCCCGCGTCGGCCGCCAGGTCGTTTTCCATCGATTGGGCCAACGAGATGACCACGCCGGAAGATGCGACCCATGAGTAGCTGCTGCACCCCGTCAAGCACCGACCTCCCGTCCCCCGCGCCTGCTTCAGCAACCGGGACCGCCCGCGCCCGACCCGTCACCCTGGGCACCACCACTCACCGACCACCACGAGGCGAGTTCGTGAACATCCCCGCCGGAGCCTTCACCATGGGCGACCACCATGGCGAGGGCTACCCGCAGGACGGAGAAACCCCCGTCCACCAGGTACGTCTGGATGGTTTCCGCATGCAGGCCACGACGGTGACCAATGCCCAGTTCCAGGAATTCGTGCAGGAGACCGGTTACCGGACCACCGCCGAACAGTTCGGGGTCTCCGCCGTCTTCTACGCCGCCTTCCAGGGACGACGTTCCGACATCCTCCGCCAGGTGCCCGGTGTCCCCTGGTGGCTCGCGGTTAAAGGTGCCGATTGGCGTCATCCCGACGGGCCCGGTTCCACTCTGGCAGGCAGGGCCGACCACCCCGTGGTCCACGTCTCCTGGGAGGACGCCGCCGCCTACTGTGCCTGGGCCGGCGGGCGACTGCCCACCGAGGCGGAGTGGGAGTACGCCGCCCGCGGTGGTCTCGCGGGACGCGCCTTCGCCTGGGGAGATGAGCTGACCCCGGAGGATGAGTGGAACTGCAACATCTGGCAGGGACAATTCCCGTACGACAACTCCGCCGAGGACGGCCACCTGACCACCGCGCCGGTGAAGACCTACCGGCCCAATGGGTACGGTCTGTGGCAGATGGCCGGCAACGTGTGGGAATGGTGCCGGGACTGGTTCGACCCCGGTTACTACTCCCACTCCGAGGCTCGGAATCCCCGCGGCCCGGAATCGGGTGACCGCCGGGTCATGCGGGGTGGTTCCTACCTCTGCCACGACTCCTACTGCAACCGCTACCGGGTCTCCGCCCGCAACTCCAACACCCCTGACTCCACGTCGGGAAACACCGGCTTCCGCGTCGTAGCCGATCACGGGTCGGACACGTGAGGTGACCCGAGCAGATGCTGGGCCTCTCACCCTGAAGCAGGCGGCCCAGCGGCACTGCCAGGGTGAACCCCCTCGGAGCAATACGGCAGACTGCTCCCGTTCGACGCGGCCCGAGAAGGTGGTGGAAAAGCACCACTGAAATTCACCGCCGTGAACGTGGCTTGCGTCCGGAAGGGTAGCTAGGATCCAGGTGTGTTCCTCACCGCTGCGCGTCTCGACGTCCCACCGGGCCGTCTGGGGTCCTACCTCACTGATTTGCCCGTGGTGAGGGCCCTGGCCGTGGCTCCGCTACAGTTCACCGCCCCGGTCACGGTCATCTCCGGCGAGAACGGCGCGGGGAAGTCCACACTGGTTGAGGCGCTGGCCGTCGGCATGCGGCTCAACCCGGAAGGTGGGTCCCGCCACGCAAACTTCGCCACGGTGGCAGAGTCTGCGTCGGTTTCCCCACTGCACCGGTGGCTCACCCTGTCCCGCTCCCGCAATCCCCGGGACGCGTTCTTCCTGCGGGGCGAATCCTTCTTCAATATCGCCGGCTACTACGAGGGGCTGGAGCCGCCACCGCCGACCGGCCCACGGATGGATGATCTGCTGAAGATGAGCCACGGGCAGTCGTTGATGGCGCTGATCGAGCGGCGCTTCCACACCAGTGGGTTGTTTCTCCTCGACGAGCCCGAGGCGGGATTGTCGGTGCTGCGCCAGCTGGAACTGATGGGAAGACTCTTTCATCTGGCCGACGCGGGCTCCCAGATCATCATGGCCACCCATTCCCCCGTCCTCATGGCACTCCCCGGGGCGGAGATTCTCGAGATCTCCCCCGCCGGGATCCACCGCCGTGACTTCGAGGACACCGAGGCCGTCCGGGCCTCCCGCGAATTCCTCGCGGACCCGGCGGGCACCGCCGCCTTCCTGACCGGGGAGACCGGGGACCAGACATGAACCAGTCCGGCCCCTTCATTCACGACTACCACCTCTACGACCCGCCCCGCACCTCCACGCCCACGCCCGAGTGGGTCTTCGAGGTCCCCGCATTCCAGGCCCTACGGGCGACAGGCAGACTCCCCCTGCGCCAGCCGATCACCCTGATCACCGGGGAGAACGGGGTGGGCAAGTCCACCCTGTTGGAGGGCATGGCCGTCAGCTGTGGCTTCAATGACGTGGGCGGTCCCTTCGGCGCGGAGGTCCGGGGGCGCGAAAATCCGTTGCGCCATGTCGCGACCGTCACCCGGAGCAACCGGGCGATGGACGGGTACTTTCTCCGTGCTGAGTCCCACTTCAACGTCGCATCCCTTTTCGGCCAGAGTGCGCCGGGCGTGGTGGACCTGCACCAGATGTCACACGGGGAGTCCGTCATGCAGGTCGTCCAGGAGTCCTTCCACGGTGGGGGCCTCTATCTGCTGGATGAGCCGGAGTCGGGCTTGTCGACGATCCGCCAGATGACGCTGCTGGCCGAACTCCACCGCGCGGCCGCCGCCGGGGCGCAGCTGGTCATCGCGACCCACTCGCCCATCCTGCTCGCCCTGCCCGGGGCCGATGTCTGGGAGATCACCGCCGAAGGCGTGCTGCACCGCGGACTCGGCGTCGGGGAAACCACGGCTTTTCGTGCCCTGCGGGATTTTCTGGCGGATCCGCAGGCCATCGCGGAGTTCATGGTCGAGGTGACGGACCCGGCGTAGGTCCGACGGCCGCGTCGCCCCATCCTGAACCGCTGTTTCCAAGGACAAAGACGACACCCCCTTCCCCGACCCGTGAAACGGGAGGGGAAGGGGGTGTCGTCAGATAGGCCACCGCCGGTGGGCTACTAGCCTTCCTCGTGGTCGAGGAGGCCGGCGTCGATCTCGCGCAGGGCGATGGACAGCGGCTTCTCCCCCGGCTCGGGGGTCACCAGCGGGCCGACGAACTCGAAGACGCCCTCGTCGTGCTGCTGGTAGTAGCTGTTGATCTGGCGCGCCCGCTTGGCCGCGAAGATCACCAGCGCGTACTTGGAGGAGACCTTGTCCAGCAGCTCATCGATCGGCGGGGCGGTGATGCCCTCCGGCGGATCGAAGACAGGTTGCGGCTTGACGATCTCGTTGCTTGCGTTGGTCACTTGCACCTTTTCATCGGTTGAGGAAACAGGGTTCGCGCACGACAGGGACGGGGACCACCCGTTGCCGGGGGCCCAACCGAGGATTCACACGGCGTCGTGCGGGAATGCTCCCTGCAGAATAGCACTGATCGCGGCCACAGCGTCGTCCACGTTCTCATTGACCACGACGTGGTCGAACTCGTGCTGGCAGGCCAACTCCTCGCGGGCTGTCTCCAACCGGCGGGCGATGACCTCCTCGGGCTCAGTGCCCCGACCGGTGAGACGGTCGACCAGCACTTCCCAGGACGGCGGGGCCAGGAAGATGGTCGCCGCCTGCGGCATCATGGCCTTGACGTTGCGTGCACCCTCGAGATCGACCTCCACCAGGACGGGACGTCCCTCGGCCATCGCCTGCTGGACAGGCGCGGCCGGGGTGCCGGACCGCTGGATGCCCCCGTGGATGTCGGCCCATTCAAGCATCCGGCTGTGGTCGATATGGTCCTGGAATTCTTCCGGGGTGACGAAGAAATAGTCCACCCCGTCAACTTCACCGGGACGGGGGGAACGGGTGGTCATCGAGACGCTGAAGTACAGCTTGTCGACGTCGTTGCGGAGGCGATGAACCACCGTGGACTTTCCCACCGCCGAGGGGCCCGCCAGAACGACGAGGCGGCCGGAGGCGTTCTCGCCTGTCATGGACTAGTCCTCGGAGAAGCCGAAGCGCTCCAGCAGGGCGCGACGCTGGCGGTCGCCGAGGCCACGCAGACGACGGGTCTGGGCGATCTCGAGCTCCTCCATGATCTCCTTGGCCTTGACCTTGCCGACCTTCGGGAGAGCCTCGAGGAGAGCGGAGACCTTGGTCTTGCCGATGATCTCATCGGTCTGAGCCTTGTCCAGAACCTCCTTGAGGTTGGTGCCGCCACGCTTGAGCTCGGCCTTGAGCTCTGCACGGGCCTTGCGGGCCTCGGCGGCCTTGGCGAGAGCTTCCTTGCGCTGCTCATCGGTCAACTTGGGAAGGGCCACGGGGTTCCTCCGATTCAGATGGGATAATTGCTTGTTCGGTACATCAGTACCAGATCTCAGCGACGGAAGCGCCTGACACGCACGCTCCGCCACTGGGCTTGGGCCAGTTTAACACCGGCCCGGGCACACACCGGTCGACGCATCTGTTTAAGCACGTCAACGCGGTGCGTTCTATAAAGTACCAGCTCATGGCACCCTGAGTCGATCAGGCCCGACCTGGGAATTCGCTGGCAGCAAACAGAACCGATTTCCGCAGGTCAGACACCTGCGGCCCGGCCGAGAGGACGGCACGTGAAATATTCGGGAAGGCAAGGTGCCCCACGCCCGCCGCGATCCGGTCGACGTCCGCGGCGGTGGCCCCCTGGGCTCCGACGCCCGGCATGAGAACCGGTCCGTTGAGTCGGGACAGGTCCGGAGTGCACCACTGTTCCAGCGTGGCGCCGACGACGACGCCGATGTTGCCGGCCACGCCCCGCTGCGCATGGGCGGCGTTGCGTTCGGCACAGGCGTCCACGATCTGCTGAGCGACCGTGCGCCCGCCGTCGTCCGTCAGCGTCTGCAGGGCCACGGCCTCGGGGTTGGAGGTCGCCGCCAGGACGAACACGCCGGCGCCGTTCTCCTCGGCCAGTTCGAACACCGGGGCCAGTGCCCCGACCCCCAGGTAGGGGGAGACGGTCACGGCGTCGGCACGCAACGGTGACCCCTCCCCCAGCCAGGCCTCGGCGTATCCGGCCATGGTGGAGCCGATGTCGCCGCGCTTGGCGTCGGCGACCGTCAGACAACCGGCCTCCCGCAGGGCCATGAGCGTCTCCTCCAGCACGGCGAAACCCGCCGAGCCGAAGCGCTCGTAGAAGGCCACCTGCGGCTTGACGAGTGCGGCGGTGTCGGCGAAGGCCTCGACGCAGCGGCGGCTGAACTCTGCCAGCCCGGCGACGTCATCCGTCAACCCCCAGGAATGGAGGAGCGAGGCATGCGGATCGATGCCCACGCACAGCCGACCGCGGTCGGCGGCCGCATCGAGCAGCCGCTGCCCGAAGGTGGTCGAACCGGTCACCGCCTGACCTCCGCCACGGCGCCGGCCGCGGCCTTGACGCTGTCGGCGCCGTGTTCGAGCTCCTGCAGGGCGCGGACGGTGAGCTCGCCGGCGCGCAACGCCTCGATGCCCTGAACTGCGGCGGTCACGCCCTGGACGGTGGTCACCAGCGGCACCCCGGCGTGCACGGCGGCGCCACGGATGTCGTAACCGTCGTGGCGGGCGCCGGCGGAACCCGCCGGGGTGTTGAGGATGAGGTCGACCTCCCCGGCGGTGATCAGGTCCACGATGGACCTGCCCTCGGCGCCCTCGCGGACGTCGGAGGCCTTGAGGACGGTCTCGCACTCGATGCCGTTGCGGCGCAGCATCGCCG
>CAYSIP010000014.1:0-3784 GCA_964431055.1 uncultured Corynebacterium sp.
CACCAGCGAATCACGGCGCGGCCAGTCCGCGTAGAGCCCTGGGACGTCGGTGAGAACGGTTACCAGGTAGGTAACTTCCCGCCGCTGTGGACGGAGTGGAACGGAAAATACCGCGACACGGTGCGTGATTTCTGGCGCGGTGAGCCTGCCACCCTGGGTGAGTTCGCTTCCCGCCTGACCGGTTCCTCGGACCTGTACGCCAATAACGGCCGCCGACCCACGGCGTCCATCAACTTCATCACCGCCCACGACGGCTTCACCCTCAATGACCTGGTCAGCTACAACGAAAAGCACAACGAGGCCAACGGCGAGGACAGTCGCGACGGTGAGAGCCACAACCGTTCCTGGAACCACGGTGAAGAGGGCCCGACCGACAACCCGGACATCCTGACGCTGCGGGCCCGCCAGCGCCGCAACTTCCTGACGACGCTGTTGCTGAGTCAGGGCACGCCGATGATCTCCCACGGTGACGAGATCGCCCGCACGCAGGGGGGCAACAACAACGTCTACTGCCAGGACAACGAGATCGCCTGGATGGACTGGGACCTGCTCGAGAAGAACTCGGCCCTGCACGCGTTCACCCGCCGGTTGATCAACATCCGTTCCCGCCATCCTGTTTTCCGCCGGCGTCGCTTCCTCGCGGGAGGCCCGCTGGGCTCGGACGTGCGCGACCGTGACATCGCCTGGCTGGTTCCCTCGGGCAAGCTGATGACCCAGGACGACTGGGATTTCGCGTTCGGCAAGGCGTTGATGGTCTATTTCAACGGCAAGGCGATCATGGAGCCGGACACGCGCGGCAAGAAGATGGAGGATGACTCGTTCATCCTCATGTTCAACGCGCACTACGAGGAGATCGAGTACACCCTGCCGCCGAAGAGTTTCGGCGTGCGCTGGCAGCTGATCGTCGACACGACCGAGGACATCGGTTTCCCGCTCGAGGCCTCCATCATCGACGCGAAGGGCACCATCACCGTGCCCGCCCGTTCGACGATGGTGCTCAAGCAGATCGAGCCGCCGTCCTACGAGGAGCTCGACGCGGAGATCGAGGCCGCCGGCGGCAATCGAGAGCGGGAGACCGTCGGCTACGACCAGGTCTCCTCTCAGACCGTCGCTGCGGCGGGGTCCGAGCCGGAGGCGGAAGAAGACCCCGTCTCCACCGACGCCCCTGCCGAGACGACCGACGACCAGGCCCCGGCGAAGAAGCCCGGGAAGGCCCTCAAGATCGAGGAGGGCTGGCCGATGCACGCCCAGGCGCACGAGGATCCGCAGGCGGATTCGGAGGAGGGCGCCGTTTCCAGTGACGCTCCCGTCGAGGGTGAGGATAATGGGGACGAGGGTGCCGAGCCCGGCACCGCCGCCCCCGAGGAGGAGCCTCCCATGTCCACCGCCACCCCCGATGACAAGAACTTCCCCGTCTCCACCGATGACCCCGCCGAGGGACAGGATCCCGACGCGCAGAAGTCCGACGCCGATGAGGCCCAGCTGCCGGCGTCCCCCGACGCCCCGGCCGAGGGCGAGGACGACGAGACGGTCACCGACGACGGGAAGTAATCACCCGCGCCCCGCACCGCACGGAGCCCGATCCACGGATCAGGCCTCCGTGCGGTGCTTTTCGATTCTGGACATGTTCCGCACGGTCCAGTCGTAGAGTCCCCGTAGCACGGGCAGGGCGCTGCGGCCCAGGTCGGTGAGGTCATAGACCACCCGTGGGGGGATCTCGGTGTGGGCGGTGCGGCTGACCAGGCCGTCGGCGGTCAGGGTGCGCAACCGCTGGGAGAGCATCTTCTGGGAGATGCCGTCAACGGCGTGTTCGATCTCGCCGTAGCGCAGGGCGCGGTCTTCCAGCGTGAGCAGGATGAGGATGGCCCACTTGTCGCCGATGGAGTCGAGTAGTCGGCGGGAGGGGCAGGCGCGGCTGAAGGGGTCCCAGTCCTCGGACGCCCGACTCCCCTCCCGAACCTCGGTGGTCGTTGATTCAGTCATGGCGGATATATTACACCCCTTTCGTTCCTTACTGTAGTTTGGTTCGTAACATTCAATAAGGAATGTGGTGCGGCACGGCCAGCACCTTCCCCATAGAAAGGCATCCTCCATGTCCACCATCACCGTCATCGGGGCCACCGGCATGATCGGGTCAGCCATCGCCGCCGAAGCCGCCTCCCGCGGCCACCGGGTCATCGGGGTCTCCCGTTCGGGCGAGCCGGCTGAACCGGTCGAGGGCGTCGAGTACCGCACCGGCGACCTCTCCAACCTGGACGACGTCCTGGCCCTGGCCGGAGGCGCCGACGTCCTGGTCGTCTCCACCGCCTCAGGACGCGAAACCGGTGACTGGGAGCCCGTGCTCACCGCCCACCGGAACCTGATCGCGGCGCGCCCGGCCACGCGGGTGTTCATCGTCGGCGGCGCCGGTGGCCTGCTCACCGAGGACGGCACCCGGCTGGTCGACGCCGGGCTCATCCCGGAGGAATACGCCGAGGAGCCGCGCACCTTCGCCCGGGTCCTGGATGACTACCTGGCCGCCCCGGAGGATCTCGACTGGGTCATGCTCGCTCCCTCACCGGTCATTGAGCCCGGGGAGAAGGCCGCCTCCTACCTCCTCGCCGACGACGCCCCCGCCGGTGAGCGCGTGACCACCGGCACCTTCGCCGCGGCCGCCCTCGACGAAATCGAGCAGCCCTCCCACAATCGGGCCAGGTTCACCGTCGCCGACGCCTGAGGCGGGGAACCGGGGTCGGGGACCGGGTTCTGGGTGTCCGGGCGCCGAGTAGGCTTGGGCAGCAACCATCCGCCGACGAAAGGGAGTTGTCCACGTGATCCCGGCCCACGGTGCCCAGCTGAGCGTCACCGAATCAAGCATCCGGATCCAGCGCTCGGGCCTCGCCGCAGCCCTGCTCGGTGAGACCGAGTCGGGGAAGCCCGATGCCCGCGACATCGAGATCCCCCTGTCTGAGGTCACGGGCGTCAACAGGCACGATCCGACCGCCCTCGACGCCGGTTGGGTGCTCCTCACCGGCGTCGATATCCGCGTGCCCTTCGCCCCGAACCAGGCGCAGTCCGCCGAGGACTTCGTCGCCGACGTGGAGGCGGCCCTGCGTGGCGACGCTCCCCGCGCCGAGGGCGCCGCCCCGGGCCTGAACTTCGTCGGTTTCGACGTCGAGACCGCCAACGGCGACTGGGGGTCGATCTGCCAGCTCGGGGTCGTCCGCATCGTCGACGGCGTCGAGGTCGCTGCGGAATCCTGGCTGTGCGCTCCCCCGCCCGGACTGGATTCCTTCCACCCGGGCAACGTCGCCGTCCACGGCATCACCGCCGAGGACGTCGCCGACCAGCCCACCTTCGCGGAGCGGCTGCCCGCCCTCCTCGACTTCGTCGGCGACCTGCCGTTCGTGGCCCACAACGCCCAGTTCGACGCAACCGCCCTCCAGCGGGCCTGCCGCGCCTCCGGAGTCGACGTACCCGAGCTGTGGTTCGCCTGCTCCCTGACGCTGGTCCGCGGCGAACGGCTCGGACTGGCCAACAACCGACTGCCGACCGTGGCCGCCCACTTCGACGTGCCGTTGAACAACCACCACGACGCCACGGAGGACGCCCGCGCGGCCGCACTGATCACCGTTGAGCTGGCGCGCACGCTCCGCCACAGCGGCAGCCTCGTCGAGCTGTTCCACTCCCGCGGCTTCACGCTCGGCAACATCGACCCGGAGCGGGTCTACCCCGTCCTGCGCGATCGCTCCGGCGCCGGTGTGGCCCTCCAGGCCCGTCGACTCGCCCGGGCGGCCGACACCGA
>CAYSIP010000014.1:3884-24944 GCA_964431055.1 uncultured Corynebacterium sp.
TGCCGGTCCCACTCCCGACCCCTGGGCGGCGACCGACCCGGTGACCGAACCCGCCATCGCCACCGCGGCCGACTCCCCCGCCGACGCAGGCGGACGACCCCGTGGCCGCGGGCCGGCGCCCTGGCAGTCGGTGGCCACCCCGGATGTCATCCCGGAGCCCAATCCGAACGCGGATCCGGACGGGGTCCTGTTCGGTCAGAACGTCACGCTCTCCGGTGATTTCGAGCCCTTCGACAAGGGCCAGCTGTGGTCGGGCATGGCCGAGCAGGGCGCGACCGTCGGCAAGAACGTCACGAAGAAGACGACCATCCTGGTCGCCGGCACATGGGCGACGAAGACGTCCAAGCAGAAGCGCGCCGAGGAACTGATGGCCAAGGGGCAGGAGATCGAGATCTGGTCCTCCGAGCAGCTCTACGCCGTCCTGGGGCTCGACCCGGCAGCGGCCGTTGATCCGATCCTCGACGACGAACCCCCCTTCTGACCGGTCGCGGGAACCGTCGCCGGGTTGTCCGGGGTCTAGACAGGTGCGGGGCACACACGCCACCCCGCACCGGACCCCCACCGCCGGCCAGGAGGAGACCCGCCGCCCATGACCACCGCGACCCTTGCCCCCGCCCCCGCCAACACCGCCCCACCACTCAGGCCGGATGCGCTGCTGCCGGAGCTGAGACCCCTGGATGAGACGCACACCCGGGGGTTGAGCGACGACGGTTTCTGCGATTCCGTGGCCTACGTCGCCCTATCCCGGGAGATGTGCGGCACCCTGTCCTGCCACGGTGCCAGCGTCAGCCAACGGGGACTGGGGGAACTCGACCTGTCCGTCCACCGCGCCTGGGACCGCGCGGCGGACAACCTCCTGAGTGCCGCACAGACCAGTGAGGGAACCCGCTTCCTCACCCGGCCCGCCACCCGGTTCCTGGGCCCGGACACCCCGGGGTTGCAGCTGGCCACCCCGGGGGCGCCCGCCACCGCATGGCTGGCGCATCCCCACACCTTCACGGTCCTCGACCGTCATCTCTCCCGGCTGGCCGGTGAACCGGTGATTTATCTCGCCCCCACGCCCGGAGTCCTGCTGGCGCTGCCTGGTTCCGCGGCGGGCGCCGGGCAGCGGTGGGCCCGGCGCGCCGTCGACGCCACGGTTTCCCGTCCCCTGCTGACGCGGCGTGCCCTCGTGTGGCGGCATGGCTTTCCGGCCGTCGTCGACTGAGCGCGCCTAGGGTGGTAGATGATCGGACGGCTCCGGCCGTCCCTCGTTTCCCCCATCCCTGGATCAAGGAGTCTCATGCGCCGGCCCATCACCGCCACCTACCGCCTCCAACTGCGTGGACCACAGGCCGACCCCGCGGGGCGCGCCTTCGGTTTCGCCGAAGCCGCCGCCCTGGTCCCCTACCTGCGGAAACTCGGTGTCAGTCACCTCTACCTCTCCCCTATCCTCACCGCCCCGCCGGAGTCGACGCACAACTACGACGTCACCGACCCCACCGAGATCAACCCGGAACTCGGCGGACTCGAGGGACTGCGGGAACTGGCCGCCACGGCCCACGACGCGGGTCTGGGACTGATCATCGACATCGTCCCCAACCACCTGGGTGTCGACGACCCGCGATTGAACCGCTGGTGGTGGGACGTGCTGAAGAACGGGCAGGACTCGGAGTACGAGACCTACTTCGACATCGACTGGCATGCCGACAACGGCGCCGGCGGGAAGCTGGGGATGCCGATCCTGGGCGCGCCGGGGGACGAGGCCAAGCTCGAGCTCAAGGAGGTCGACGGTGAGCTGATGCTGGCCTACTACGACAACTACTTCCCCGTCACCGAGGGCAGCGCGGAGGGCGTGGACGATGACGTCCAGACCGTGTACGACCGTCAGCACTACCGGTTGATGTTCTGGCGCGACGGGGTGATCTCCTACCGTCGCTTCTTCTCCGTCAACGGCCTGGCCGGCATCCGGCAGGAGGATCCGCTGGTGTTCGAGCACACCCACCGAATCCTGCGCCAGCTCATCGGTGAGGACCTCATCGACGGCATCCGTGTCGATCACCCGGACGGCCTGTCGGACCCCTTCGGCTACCTGACCCGCCTGCGGGATCTGGTCGGCCCGGACCGGTGGCTGGTCATCGAGAAGATCCTCGAGGTCAATGAGGTGCTCGACCCCCGTCTGGCGGTCGACGGCACCACCGGTTACGACGCCCTGCGGGAGCTTGACGGTGTGTTCGTCTCCCGCGGGGCAGAGGACCAGCTGTCGATGCTCGCGCTCCAGCAGTCTGGTTCCACCTGGGACGAGGCGGCCATCGAAGTCGCGCGGCAGCAGCTGAAGCGGGAGGTCGCCGAGTCGGAGCTGGCCGCCGAGATCCGCCGTCTGGCGCGCGCCATCCGCCGGGACAACTTCTCCACCGCCGGTTCCACCGTCTCCGAGCCGGACCTGATCAGCACGATCGTCGAGCTGGTCGCCGCGATGCCGGTCTACCGGGCGGACTACCTGTCGCTGACGCGGGTGACCGCCACCGTCGTGGCCGAGATGACGCACCGCTTCCCGTCGCGCCGGCGTGCGCTGGATCTCATCGCCGCCGCACTCAACGCCAACGGGGAGGCCAAGATCCGCTTCGCCCAGGTCTGTGGCGCCGTGATGGCCAAGGGCGTAGAGGACACGACCTACTATCGGGCCTCCCGGTTGGTCGCCCTCCAGGAGGTCGGTGGGTCGCCGGGCCGCTTCGGCGTCTCCGCCTCCGAGTTCCACCTGCTGCAGCAGGAGCGGGCACGGTTGTGGCCGAAGGCCATGACCACGCTGATGACCCACGACACCAAGCGCGGTGAGGACGTGCGGGCCCGCATTATCGAGCTGACGGAGCGGCCCAGCGAATTCACCGAGTTCGTCCGCCGCGCCATGGCCATGGTCCCGGCCCCTGACCACGGCACCGGTCACTTCCTCATCCAGAACCTGCTGGGCATCTGGCCCGCCGACGGTCAGGTCACCGATTCCCTGCGTGAGCGGTTCCGGGCCTATGCACTCAAGGCGATCCGGGAGGCCGGGGTGCACACCAGCTGGGTCGACCCGGTCGCTTCCTTCGAGAACGCCGTGATGGACTGGGTGGACGTGCTCTTCGACGGGCCGATCACCTCGCTGATCACTGATTTCGTGGGCCCGCTGCACCGTGATGCCGTCCAGATCACGCTGGGACGCAAGCTGCTGCAGCTCACCGGGCCGGGCATCCCGGACACCTACCAGGGCACGGAGTTCCTGGATGATTCACTGGTGGATCCGGACAACCGGCGCTTCGTCGACTACACCGCCCGCCAGCAGGTGCTGCAGATGATCGAGGAAGGGGTGGACTGGCGGGAGCTGGCGGAGCAGTCGCAGGCGGAGGACGCCACCGGTTGCCCCTACCCCCACCTGGACGACTACGCGGACCGCGTCAAGCTGCATGTTCTCCACCAGGGTCTGAAGGTGCGTTCCCGGTTCCCCGACTTCTTCGTCGGGGGCGATCACCAGGCCGTCTTCGCGGTCGGCCCGGCCGAGTCCCACCTCATCGGTCTGGCGCGCGGCGCCGGTGACACCCCGGGAGCCACTGACCTGGGTGTGATCTCGTTGGCCACCCGCCGCCCCCTGCGGTTGCAGGAGCGCGGTGGTTGGACCACCACCACCGTGACGCTGCCCGAAGGGGAGTGGACCGACGAGCTGACGGGACGCACCTGGTCCGGTACGGTGCCGCTGGTGAAGGTGTTCGACCTGTTCCCCGCCGCCCTGCTCGTCTCCACCCACCTGAACTGATCCGAGGACTCCACCCGCTCATGCAGGACAACCGCATCTCCCGACTGGGCAATGCCTACCACGACTGGACCCGCGCCCACCCCGGTGCCGCGGAGGATTTCCGTGATGCCGTGGAGGACCTGATCACCGACGCCGGCGTCACCTTCGACCGGGTGACCGCGCGGGTGAAGGACTGGTCGTCGTTCAAGGCGAAGGCCCGCAAGCGCACCGCGGACGGTTCCTTCCTCTACCCCGATCCGTGGGCGGACATCCACGACCTCGTCGGGGTGCGGGTGACCACGTTCCATTCGACGGAGATCCCGGCGGCCCTGTCGGTGCTGCGGGAATCATTCACCGTGCTGCGTTCGGTGAACAAGACCGCGGAGACCCGGGTGTCCGGCGGTTTCGGCTACGGATCCCACCACCTCGTGCTGCAGGTCCCCACCTCGGTGGAGGAGCTCTCCGCCTATGAGGGGTTGATCTTCGAGGCCCAGGTGCGCACGGTGCTCCAGCACGCGTGGGCGGAGTTCGAGCACGACATCCGCTACAAACGCGGTTCCCCGGTCGTCGACCCGCAGGTCGACCGCGCCTTCACCCTGGCCGCCGGACTCATAGAACTGGCCGACCAGCAGTTCGACCAGATCGCCGCGCTCCAGCAGTCGGGCAGCTCCCCCGCCGACAACGTGGATCTGAACGCCGAAACCCTGCCCGGTGTGCTGTCCATGCTGCTGGGCAACCGCTTCCCCCGTTCCCGCTCGGAGCACTACCCGTGGCTCGAGGAACTGTTGCAGGCCAACGGCGTCACGACGGTCGTCGAGCTCGAGGAGCTGCTCAACGATTCCGATATCGCCGCCCTCCACACCGCCATGAACTACCGCTTCCGGCCCGGGCAGGTGCGGTTGCTCGATGACCTGCTGTTGCGTCGTTTCGGTCAGGCGCACATCGACCGCACGGGCAACTCGGGCACACGTGCCGCACAGCGACCTGTACGGCTTTCTTCCCGTCTCCGACTGATGCGGGAGGCACACATCACCGAAGACACGAAGTAGTCTCACTAGTTGACCTACCGTCTACACCTCAGGAGTGCACCATGGGTTCTTCCATCCGTGAGGATCTTCCCCTGCTCGCAGACTTCATTCACGTCTGGGCGCTGTCCATCGCCGATTTCTTCCGACCCGTGGGCATTGACTTCCCGCCGCCGGACTGGGGCCTCTTCTGATCCCAGCCCGCTTCACCCCCGACACGCCGCCGCCCGGAATAATCCGGTTGGCGGCGTCGTTGATTGTTGACGTATCCGCTTTTTGATCCGATCCGCACCCCAGGAGTCCTCCATGACCACCCCGCGCACCCAGTTCGGTCTCGACACCTTCGGCGACGTCACCCGCTCGGTCGACGGCGAAACGCTCCCCTACGACCAGGTCATCCGCAATATCGTGGCCGAGGGCGCCCTGGCGGACGAGGTGGGGGTGGACGTCTTCGGCATCGGCGAGCACCACCGCGACGATTACGCCGTCTCCGCCCCGGACATCGTGCTCACCGCCATCGCGGCCCGCACCGCCCGCATCCGCCTCACGACATCGGTCGTGGTGCTCTCCTCCGACGATCCGGTGCGCATCTTCGAACGGTTCTCCACCCTGCAGGCGATTTCGGCCGGTCGCGCCGAGATGACCCTGGGCCGGGGCTCCTTCATCGAGTCCTTCCCGCTCTTCGGTTTCGACCTGAAGGACTACGAGGCCCTCTTCGAGGAGAAGCTCGACCTGATGCGCGCCATCCTCGAGGCCGACCGGAATGATCAACCGGTGACGTGGTCCGGCACCATGCGCCCCAGCCTCGACAATCAGCGGCTCTTCCCGCCGACCACCGACCCACTGACCGCCTGGGTCGCGGTCGGCGGTTCCCCCGAATCGGTGGTGCGCGCGGCCCGGCACCGCATGCCACTGATGCTGGCGGTCATCGGCGGCGCCGCCCGTCGCTTCCGCCCCTTCGTGGACCTGTACAGGCGCGCCAACGACGAGCTGGGCCAGCCGCAGCTGCCGGTCGGCATCCACTCTCCCGGGTTGATCGCGGAGACCGACGCGGAAGCCCAGGAGCGACTGTTCTTCCACTGGATGTCCGCGAACCGCCGCATCGGGGCGGAGCGCGGCTGGCCGACGCCGACGAAGGACCAGTTCACGCGGGAGATCAACCACGGCGCCCTCTACGTCGGCTCCCCGGATACGGTCGCGGCGAAGATCGCCGACACCGTGGCCGCCCTGGATCTGGACCGCTTCACCCTCAAGTACTCGAACGGGCCGGTCCCCCATGAGCATGCGATGGACACCATCCGTCTCTACGGGGAAGAGGTCATCCCGCGCGTGCGGCGCATTCTCGCCGCCAGGCAGGACTAGACGGGCGCCGGTTATCCGCGCCCGTGGAGCTGGTCGAGCTGGCGGCGTTCCCGCTTCGTCGGCCGGCCGGCTCCGCGGTCACGCCGGGGCTGGGAGGCCAAGACCTCCTTCGGTGGGGGTGGCGGGGAATGGTCGGCGTAGCAACCGCGGGCGACGGGGGCGCCGACCCGTTTGCGCACGGTGGCAAGCACCTCCAGGTCCATTTCGCGGTGATCCTTCCAGACCCGCACCCGGTCGCCGGGAACGACCTGCTGGGCGGGCTTGACCGACGCCCCGTTGAGCTTGACGTGCCCGGCGCGCACCGCCTCGGCGGCGTCGCCACGGGTCTTGAACATTCGCACCGCCCACACCCAGACGTCGATGCGGACGGGATTGCCGTCCGGTGCCGTCATCGTCAGTAGTTGTCCTTGTGGCTGAGGGTCTTCTGGATCTGACGCCAGTTGTAGACGCCGCCGACAACCGCGACGACCAGGCCCAGGATGAGCCAGAAGGAACTGTTGGCCAGGAGGAAGGCCAGGAGGAGGCCTCCGCCCACACCACCAGCAACGCTCACGGCACCGTTGCGGGCGTATTTGCGCACGGCCTGCTTGCGGGCCTCAATGGGATTGCGGGGGCGGGGCTGCATTGTCATGGTCACAAGCATAGCGGCAACGACATGCGGTGGATATCAGGCCTTTCCCTGATTTTCCACCCAGGCGACGCCCGCCTCCCGCAGGGTGGCGGCGCCCGACGTCAGGGACGCGAGCGTCGATTCCAGCTCTTCCCGCCCGCCCGGGTCAACGGCCAGGGTGTAGGTCACCGCCAGACCGTACTTCGCGTCGGTGACCTCCACCCCGCGGGCGCGCAGTTCCGCTTCGAGCCGCCCGGCGTCCGCGTGCGGGAACTCGACGGTGTAGAGCTCCCGGATGGAACGCACCACCTGACTGACCTGGGGCAGAGCGTCTCCCACGGAGTTGGAGTAGGCGTGGACCAGGCCCCCGGCGCCGAGTTTGATGCCGCCGAAATAGCGCACCACCACCGCCGCGACGTCGAGCATCCCGGAACCCTTGAGCTGTTCCAGCATCGGCTTGCCCGCGGTGCCGGAGGGCTCCCCATCGTCGGAGGAACGCTCGATGGGGTTGGCGTCATCGACATGGATGAGGAAGGCGCTGCAGTGGTGGCGGGCGTCCGGGTAGCCGGCACGCACCTCATGGATGAACTCGCGGGCCTCCTCCTCCGAGCGCACGCGGCGGATCAGGGTGATGAACCGGGACCGTTTGACCTCCCACTCGTGGGTCCAGGTGACGTCGGGGGTGGGAAGGCGGTACATGTCTGCGCATGTTACCTGGCAGGCACGGTCGCTTTTCCCTAGCCTGGTGGCCATGACCGCCGCCAAGCCCTTTTCCGTGTGGGCCCCGCACGCCCAGGACGTCCGACTGCACCTCAATGGGCAGACTCATCCGATGCGCCGCGAAGACGGTGACCGGTGGGTCGCCGACCAGCTGGCTGAGCCAGGCCAGCGCTACGGGTTCGAACTCCATGACGGGGAGAACTGGTCGAAGACGCTGCCCGATCCGCGCAGTACCGCCCAGCCGGACGGCCCGCACGGGCTCTCCGAGGTCACTGACCCCCACTTCGACTGGACGGACGCCTCGTGGACCGGGCGGGCACTCGCCGGTCAGGTCATCTACGAGCTGCACGTCGGCACCTTCACCCCGGGCGGCACCTTCGACAGCACCATCGAGAAACTCGGTTACCTGCGAGACCTGGGCGTCACCGCCATCGAACTGATGCCGGTCCAGCCCTTCGGTGGTGAGCGAAACTGGGGTTACGACGGCGTCGAGTGGCACGCCGTGCAGCAGTCCTACGGCGGGCCCGACGGCCTCAAGCGGCTTGTCGACGCCGCGCATGACGCCGGCCTGGCCGTTTTCCTCGACGTGGTCTACAACCACTTCGGTCCCGACGGCAACTACAACGGCATGTTCGGCCCCTATACCGTCCCGGGCAACACCGGTTGGGGTGACATGGTCAACATCTCCGGCGACAACTCCGACGAGGTGCGCGCCTACATCCTCGACTCGGTGCGCCTGTGGTTCGAGCAGTTCCACATCGACGGGCTGCGCTTGGACGCCGTGCACGCCTACGACGACCGTGGCGCCTATTCCCTGATGGAGCAGATCCAGGCCGTCGCCGACGACGTGGCCGCCCGCACCAACATCCCGCGCAGCGTGATCGCCGAATCCGACATGAATGATCCCCGCCTGATCACCGAGCCGGAGGCCGGTGGTTACGGCCTGGCCGGCCAGTGGGTCGACGACATCCACCACGCCCTCCACACCCTGGTCTCGGGTGAGAACCACGCCTACTACGAGGATTTCGGCTCCATGGCCGCGCTGAGGAAGACCCTGCGGGAGGCCTACTACTTCACCGGTGACCACTCCAGCTTCCGCGGCCGCAACCATGGTCGACCGCTGAACACCCGCGAGATCCCGGCCCACCGGTTGGTCACCTACACCACCACGCACGATCAGGTGGGCAACCGGGCCAGCGGGGACCGGCCGTCGATGAATCTGACCCCGGCCCAACAGGTGCTCAAGGCCGCGGTGATCTATTCCTCGCCGTACACCCCCATGCTGTTCATGGGCGAGGAATTCGGCGCGAAGACCCCCTTCGCGTTCTTCGTCTCCCACACCGACGATGAGCTCAACCGTCTGACCTCCGAGGGGCGGGCCCGTGAGTTCGCGCGTGCCGGTTGGAACCCCGATGAGGTTCCGGACCCCGCCGATCCCGCCACCTTCGAGGCCTCGAAGCTGGACTGGGACTTCGACGAGGAGCAGCGCGGGATCCTCGACGCCTACCGCACCCTGCTGCGCCTGCGTGGCGAGCTCGGCCTGGCTCGCCCGGACCTGTCAACCCTGATCGTCGAGACCGGCGGGGAGGACGACCGCTGGCTGGCCATGGGCCATGAGGATGTCATGCTGGTGGCCAATCTCTCCGATGAACCAGTCACCGCACCCTACGGCGGCGAGCTGATCTACAGCTTCACCTCGCCCGATGTCGCCGCCCGGCAGACCGCCCTGGGCCCCTGGGAATTCGCGCTGATCCGACGTTGAGCGACATGACCGAGACGCCCCGGGAGGCCGATGAGTACTGGAACCGGCTGGTCGCGGCCCGGGGCGTGGGCAACAAGGGGTACGCCGTCTTCGGCGGAACCCTCAGGCGGCAGTTCGTCCGCCGGTTCGGGAACATCCACTCCTCCGGGGTGCTGGAATCGTTGATCGGCCCCTCCCCGATCCTGGACCTGGGAGTTCTCGGGCGCACGATGCGCGACGACGAGAAGGCCCGGTGGTTCCTGATGGAGATTTCCCCGGCCTACAACACCTGGCACGTCGAGTTCGAGGGCGGCAGCTCCGACACCAACCTCGGCCGGTCAGGCCGGGTGAGTGGTGGCGAACGCTCACGCGGTCCTATTCCCCGGGCAAACCTGGGGCACCCTTCCAACCTGGTTTTCTACGATGCCCTGCCCATCTGGGGAGGGATCCGGCACCAACCCGACCACCTCCTACCGGGAGCGGTCGACGTTCTCTGGCAGGAGACGGCGGTGATGGCCGAAGGCGAGCCGCAATGGCAGGCCTCTGACACGCCCGGGGATCTCGCCCGCATCGAATTGTCCTGCGCGGCTGACCGGACCTTCAAGGGGACGGTGATCGTCGACCTGCGGCTCCGGATGTGTCTGTTCTATGAGCAGCGCTACCGGGAGAAGGTGTATCTCCGCCTGGTCGTCGACGCGATCAGCCAGGATCAGCACCGCTCATGGACAGCCCTGACCGAGGTCGGAGAGACGACCGCCGCCGCCCCGCCGCCGACGTCCGACCCCGGCGGGTAGTGTGCAGCCGCGCACTTTTCCGCGCTATCCCACGCCCCGTCCGCTACCGGAACCACCGGGGTCATCGAAGGAGTCGGGGGAATCCCACACCTGGAGCAGGTTCTCGTCGCCCGCCGGTACGGGACCGTGGGTGTAGGCGTCCTTCCAGCGCCCCATCCGGTCGTTGCGCACCGGAAGTTCCCGGCCCGTGGAGGTGAGGGACTCACCACCGGGGAGCCTGAAGCGCACCATCTCCGGGCTGATCTCATCGACGTGGATGGGCATCTGACCTGAGGTGACCAGCGCATGACGTCCGGAACACAACGGGACCAGGTTATCCAGATCCGTGGCGCCACCGGACGCCCAGTCGATGATGTGATGGAACTCGAGGAACCGGGTATGACTGCACCCCGGGATCGCGCACCGGTGCCCCCCACCGGGTGAGCAGGGCATTTTCCTGCGCCGCGGACACCAATCTGGCTGAGCGCCCGAGATTGACGTGCAGACCTTTCTTGTCGAGCACATGGAAACGCAGCGCACCGTTGAGGACACTGCGCAGCAGATGCGCGCTCTCCGTCCCGAACCGGGTGGCCGATGCCTGTGCGTGGTCATCACCTGGGCCCGCATCAGCCTGATGTGTCCGCTCCTGCTGTTCAGCTTCCCGGTGCGCGGCTTCTACCTCGGCGTCGAGGGAACCCCAGAACCGGAATTCCCCGGTCTCCTCGGTCGGTGACCACGGTGAAGGAAGTGCCTCTCGGTTTGCGGGGCCGTCCTGCCAGAGCCTGCTCCAGCTCCGACAGGCAGTGGCGCCGTGCCAACTCCACCAGCTCGTCTTCGTTCCCGACGGTCACGTACCGCAGGAGGAAACGCACCTTGGAGGAGGGCAGCGTACCTGCCAGGAACTCATCCACCACCAGCGGAAATCCCCGCAGACTCCTGCCCACCCCGAGGTATTCGAAGGCCGTTCGTCTGGCAGGATCGTGGTGTCGCATCAGCCACGTGACGGTGTTCGGCGCCCCGAACCGCGTGGCCAGGGCGCGGTCGTGGAACTCAGCCAGGGAGACGATGAACCGGGCCTGGTGTCGGGTCAGGGTGCGGTGGGCGGTGCTCAGGGAGTGGATCAGGTCATCATCGGGCAGGTCCGTGATTTCGGTGAGCATCGGCTTCTCCCCCAGGGAGTCGAATTGTTGTTCGATTTCCCGCAGGCTAACACCAGCCCCGGGCACAGCCACCCACACGCACCCCCGGCGGGAAACGCGCAGCTCAGAAGACCGAGGTCATCTAGATGCTCGCGGAAACCAGGTAGTCGTACTCGGAGGTGCCGGGCTTGAGGTGCTGGCAGGTGATCTTCGATGCCTCCATGCGCTGCAGCAGCGGGTCGAGGTCGCTGGCGCGGCCGAGTTCGAGACCCACCATCGCCGTGCCGGTCTCCCGGTTGTTGCGTTTGAGGTACTCGAAATAGGTGATGTCGTCGTCCGGACCGAGGATATCGTTGAGGAAATGACGCAGCTGGCCCGGTTCCTGCGGGAAATTGACCAGGAAGTAATGCTTGAGTCCACGGTGGACCAGGGAGCGCTCCATGATCTCCGCGTAACGCAGGACATCGTTGTTGCCGCCTGAGATGATGCAGACCACCACGGAACCGGGGGTAAGGTTCATTTCCTGCAGCGCCGTGACGGACAGGGCCCCGGCAGGCTCGGCGATGATGCCCTCGTTCTGGTACAGGTCGAGCATCTCGGTGCACACCGCCCCCTCGGAGACGTCCATGATATGGATGCGTCCGAGGTTGCGCTCGATGATGTCGTAGGTGTGCGCCCCGACGCGCTTGACGGCCGCGCCGTCGACGAACGGGTCGACCGTGTCGAGGGTGACGGGCCCTTCATGGACGAGGGCCGCCTGGAGCGACGCCGCCCCGCGGGGCTCGACCCCGACGATCGCGGTACGCGGGGCCATGTCCGCCAGGTAACTGGTCACTCCGGCGAGCAGGCCCGCGCCGCCGACCGGCACGAAGACGGTCTCGGGAGCCTTGCCGAGGGAGGTCAGCTGGGAGAGGATCTCCGCCGCGACGGTGCCCTGGCCGATGATGGTGTCGCGTGCGTCGAAAGGTTCGACGACGGTCGCGCCCCGCTCGGCTGCGTCGGCACGCGCGGCGGCCGAGGCCTCGTCGAAGTTGGCACCGGTGACGACGAGTTCGACCATGTCACCACCGTGGACCTTGATGCGGTCGCGCTTCTGCTTCGGGGTCTGGCTGGGCACGAAAATCCGCCCGCTGATGCCCATGGTGCGGCAGGCATAGGCCACGCCCTGGGCGTGGTTGCCGGCGGAGGCGGCGACGATGCCCGCCGCCCGCTGCTCATCAGAGAGCAGGGAGACTGAATAGTAGGCCCCGCGAATCTTGTAGGACCGCACGTCCTGGAGGTCCTCGCGCTTGAGGTAGACCTCGGTGCCGGTCTGCTGGGACAGGCGCGGGCAGTACTGCAGCGGGGTGGGTGCGATCACGGCGGAAATCCGGGCCTGTGCCAGCTGAATGTCCGAGGCCCGAATGGGCTCGAAGGTCGGACGGTCTGTGGCCTGGTCTGCGGCGAAGTCAATGGCGCCGCCGGATCGTGTCTCACTCATGGGACACAAGTCTAGTCCCGCACCGGGCTCTCACCTACGAGGTGGGCAAGTTCACACAGTATTCATTCGACAGACACTCGACCCCGGCCCTGGAATTCCCCTCCCCTTCACCTTCCCTGGAGAAGCTGACAGGCGACCCACATCTTTTTGTTTACCTATCTTCAGGAGAACTGAATCGTGTCTTCCCGTCGTCGTGCCCGTCACGCGATTGCGCTCTGCGCGGCCGCGGCCACCAGCCTGGCGCTCGTCACCCCGGCCCACGCCCTCGTCGTCGATGATCCGATCATCGACTCCGCGCCCGGCGCCGCCATTTCGGTGGCCCCGATCGGCTCCCACGACACCGGACAGTTCGACGAGTCCGCCGCCGAGATCGTCGCCTACCACGCCGAGACGAAGAAGTTGCTGGTCGTCAACGCGGTCTCCGGCAACATCGATCTACTCGACATCAACGACCCGGCGAATCCGACCAAGTCCGGCGAGGTCAGTGCGGGGGCGGGCAGCGGCATCAACTCCGTCGCCGTGCGCTCCGACGGGCTGGCGGTGGCCAATGTCGAACCCGCTGACAAGACCGCCGAGGGCTCCATGCTCTTCTTCAACGCCACCACCGGCGAGACGCTCGGCACCGTGATGCTCGGGGGTTCGCTGCCCGACATGGTGGGCATCAGCGCGGACGGACGTTTCGCCTTTTCCGCCAACGAGGGCGAACCGGCCGAGGACTACTCCGTCGACCCCGAGGGTTCGGTCTCCGTGGTCACCCTGCCCGCACTCGGCACCGTCGAGGCCCCTGGCCAGGCGGACGTCCGCGTCGCCGGCTTTGAGGCCTGGAATGAGGACGGCCCGAACACCCTGCACGAGGACATCCGCATCTTCGGCCAGGTGGGTGACTCCACCAGCATCGCCCAGAATCTCGAACCCGAGTACATCACGGAGATCGACGGCAAGGCCTACACCACCCTGCAGGAGAACAACGCCGTCGCCGTCATCGACCTGGCGAGCGCCTCGGTGGAGGAAATCTGGCCCATCGGTTTCGTCGACCACCTGGAGGTCCCGATCGACGCCTCGGACCGCGACGGTGAAATCAACATCGCCCCCTGGCCGATCAAGGGCATTCCGCAACCGGACGCCATCGAGTCCTACACGGCCGCCGACGGCAACCCCTACCTGGTCATGGCCAACGAGGGTGACGCCCGTGACTGGGAAGCCTATTCCGAGGAAGCCCGCATGAAGGACCTCGGTGACGAGGAAGAGGAACTGCCCCCGCTCTGCGGTGGCTTCGCCTCCGGTTTCGACACGACCGTCGAGGAGCTGCAGGCCGACGAGAACCTCGGTCGCCTCAACATCACCACTTCCCTGGGTCTTGACGAGGAGAACAACTGCTACACCGAGCTCTACTCCTACGGCTCTCGCGGTTTCTCCATCTTCGACACCGCCGGCACGGAGGTCTTCACCTCAGGCGCCCAGTTCGAACAGAAGCTGGCTGAGCTGGACGAGGAAGGCAAGTTGCTCTTCAACGCCAGCCATGATGAGGCGTGGTTCGACTCACGTTCGGACAACAAGGGCCCGGAACCGGAAGGCGTCGCGCTCGGTGAGGTTGACGGCCGCACTTACGCGTTCATCGGCCTCGAACGCATCGGTGGCATCTTCGTCTATGACGTGACCGACCCGGCCGACTCCGAGTACGTCACCTACGTCAACAACCGCGACTTCTCCGTCAGCGCCATCGATGAGGAGACCGAGGAGCTCAACCCCAACTGGGCGCAGGGCGGTGATCTGGGCCCCGAAGGCCTGGTGTTCATCCCCGCCTCCGACTCCCCCAACGGCTCTGACCTGCTCGCCGTGGGAAATGAGGTCTCCGGCACCACCACGATCTTCGAGATCCGGACCCTGGGTGGCGATGACAATGGTGAGGTCTCCGGCACCACCGGATCCGGCAACGGTTCCTCGATCGGCGCGGTGGGCATGATCGCCACGCTGGCGGCGGCCATCGGCGCCTTGTTCGTCGGCGTCCCGAACCTCCTGGTTCCCCTCCAGGCCGAGATCGATCGGCTCCTCCGCTTCTGATCCCCACACCCTGTTTCGGTGCGCCTGCTAGATTCAGTACCGATCTTCCCACCACCCAAGGAGTCACCCCGTGAATCGTCGTCGCATGTCTGTCACCCTGGTGGCAGCCGCCACCACCGCCCTCGCCCTGGTGAGTCCGGCGCAGGCCGTTGAATCGAATACGGATCCGGCCCCTCAGGAGAACCAGGAGACCACCACGGAGACCGCGGAGGACGGGTCCTCGTTCATGGGTCCGATGGACCTGGTCCGTTCGATCGCCGGGGGTTACGGCAGCTCCGGCGTGCCGGAGGACGAGAACACCGGCGGCGGGGCTGGCGACGTGGTGGAAGAGGAGGAGCCGGAGTTGCCGGACTGGGCCGGTTCGCTCGCCGTGCCGGAGCAGCTCGAATTGCCGCTCGCGATCATCACCGCCCTCCTCTCGGTCGGCGCGACCGTGGCCCAGGTAGCCGCGATCCTCCTCCCGATCCTGCCGGGCGGCGTCGACATGCTGCGTGACCTCATCACCAGCCTGGGCATCCCGGTTCCCTCCGACAACGCGTAGGAACCACGACAGGCCGAGAGGACGGGGGCCCACGGTGAAAACCGTGGGCCCCCGTCCTCTCTCGCTGCTTGCCGACGGCCGCGACGGCCGCGGCCGTCGGCAAGCGTGCGGTTAGAACAGCTCGGCGCTGGCGATGCGGGCCCCCTCGACGAGGGACTCGAGCTTCGCCCAGGCGATCTGGTGGTGCAGGCGCCCACCCAGGCCGCAATCGGTGGAGGCGACGACGTTCTCCGGGCCGACGACCTCTGCGAACTTCAGGATGCGGTCGGCGACCAGGCGCGGGTGCTCGACGGCGTTGGTGTTGTGCGAGACCACGCCCGGATAGATGAGGGAGCCCTCGGGCAGCTTGTGCTCCTGCCAGACGCGCCACTCGTGGGCGTGGCGCGGGGAGGCGCCCTCGAAGGAGAAGCCGCCGACCTCGGCGCGCAGGATCTCCTCGATGATGTCGCCGAAGGGGACGTCGGTGACGTGCGGGCCGTGCCAGGAGCCCCAGCAGATGTGCAGGCGGGTCTGCTCCTTGGGCAGGCCCTTCACGGCGTCGTTGATGGCGTCGATGCGCAGGCGCAGCCAGGCGCGGTAGTCCTCGATCGTCGGCTCAGGGTTGATCTGGTCCCAGGACTCGGCCAGGTCCGGGGCATCGAGCTGGACGGTCAGACCGGCGTCGGTGATGGCCTTGTACTCCTGCGCCATGGCGGCGGAGCAGGCCTGCAGGACCTCTTCGTCGGTGTCGTAGTACTCGTTCTTCAGGCGCGCCGCGGAGCCCGGGGACAGGGCCGCGACGAAGGCGTCCTTGGCGCCGGCCTTGTCCATGGCCTGCTTCAGCAGCTGGGCGTCGGTCTCGACCTCCTGCTGGCCGATGTAGGTGATGGGGCCGGTGAACTTGGGGTTGCCGACCTTGGCGCGGCCGGTGAAGATGCCGGACTCGGGGTCCGCGTAGGCCTCGCTGAACAGCGCGCGGTCGCGGCGGTCCGCGAAGGAGGTCAGCTTGATGTTGCCCGGCTCGGAGCGGACGACGTCCTGGGATGCCCAGCGGTCCTCATCCGTCATGGTCAGACCACCCAGGCGGGTGAAGGAGTAGTTCCACCACGCACCGTAGTCGACCGCACCGGAGGTGATGTGGCCGTACTCGCCCTCGTTGATGATGTCGATGCCCAGGTCGACCTGCCGCTGGACGACCTCGTCGACGGACTTCTGCAGGATCTCGAAGAAGGGCTCGTCGGCGAGCTCACCGTTGGCGCGCTTGAGGTTGGCCTCGAGCAGCTCCGGGGTGCGCGGCAGCGAGCCGACGTGGGTGGTGCGGATGTGGTTGACAGACATGCGTACTCCAATACGGGAAATAGACTGTGCGGTCTATCCTAACGTACCCGCCCGTTCCGATGGAACGCGACGCGGCTTTGGATTCATCACCCTCCCGTCCCCACCGGGGTGCTGCCCGAATCGTCCGCGACGTCCGTGTCGCTGAGGTTGGTGACCTTGCGGCTCAGCCCCGCATCCCGCCGGAACCGGCCGAGTTCCGCCATGCGCTGTCGCACGGCGGCGAAGGCCTCCTGGTTCTTCAGGGTCGGGGTGGACCCGCGGGAGGTGGCGATCTCGATGTCCTCGATGGTGATCTCTCCCGCCCGCAGCGCCGTCAGCTCGGAGTGGTAACGGAACCACACGGCGACGGCGGCGGCGATGGGCACGGCGAGGAAGGCGCCGATGATGCCGAACAGGGTGCCGCCGACGGAGACGACCAGCAGGATGACGGCCGCGTGCAGATTCATCACCCGGGCCTGCAACACGGGCTGAAGGACATTGCCCTCCAGCTGCTGGACCGCCACGACGAGCACCAGGACAAGCAGCGCGGTGGTGAAACCGTTCGCGGCCAGCGCGACGACCACCGCCAGGGCCCCGGCGAGGACGGCGCCGATGATCGGGATGAAACCACCGAAGAAGGTGAGCACGGCCAGGACGAACGCCAGCGGCACACCCAGGATGGCCAGGCCGATGCCGATGAACAGGGCGTCGACGAAGGCGACGATGGCCTCCGTGCGGATATAACCGCTCACCGTGTTCCAGGTCCGGGTGAGCACCTCCGTCAGGTGCCAGCCGACCTTCTCACCGGTGTACCTGCGCATCCAGGGCAGGAAGCGGTCACCGTCCTTGAGGAAGAAGAAAGTGAGCACGAACATCACCACGAGGGTGACCACGATGGAGGTGACCACCGACAGTCCCGTGAACACCCCGGAGGCGATGGTTCCGGCCTGCTCCTGGAGGAAGGAGGTGACGTCCCCGACGACCTCGTCCAGTTGCCGGGTGTCGAAGTTGAACGGCGCTCCCTCGAGCCACCCCAGGATGTCATTGAAACCGGTGTCCGCCTGGTCGATCAGCTGCCGGCCCTGATCCATCACCGTGGGGGCCATGACCGTGAAAATGCCGCCGATGACCACGAGGAAACCGACGATGGTGCTGATGGAGGCCAGCGCGGCCGGAAATTTCAACTTGTCGCGCAGGAACCTGGCCGGCGGCCACAACACGCTGCACAGCAGAATCGCCAGGAGGATGGGCAGCAGGCCGGTCCAGACGATGCCGAGCAGCTGGAAGGTGATGTAACCGGCGATGACGAAGACGATGAAACGTAACGCCCACCCGGCTGCGCGCCGACCGTCGCCGCCGAGGATGACGGAACGGTCGGGCTGTTCCTCGCGGGACTCTGCTTCTGGGCCGAATTTCTGCGGATCAGTGTCAGTGCTCATCGGGGCCCACTATGCCAGGCTTCCCCCCACCCCGGCCGGCTCAACTGTCACTGGCCCACCGACCTGGGAAAACCGCGTTCTGCAGTGACCGCACGGTCTCTCTAGATTGGGGGTGGCACTCCACTTGTCCCCCCCCGTTGAGAGGAATCAACATGGCACAGCGACATCCCGTTCCCCCGTTCACGCGCGAGACCGCCGAGCAGAAGGTCCAGGCCGCGGAGGACGCCTGGAACACCCGCGACCCGGAGAAGGTGGCCGGCGCCTACAGCGTGGACACCCGCTGGCGCAACCGTGGTGAGGAGATTACCGGCCGCGAGGCCGTCATCGCCTTCCTGCGGAGTAAGTGGGAGAAGGAGCTGGACTACCGGCTACGCAAGAACCTCTGGTCGTTCACCGACGACCGCATCACCGCCCGTTTCCAGTACGAATGGCACGATGACCAGGGCCGGTGGTACCGCTCCTACGGCAACGAGGTCTGGCTTTTCGACGCCGACGGCTACATGGTCCAGCGCGAGGCCAGCATCAACGACGTCGCCATCTCCGGGGACGAGCTGCGCGTGACCCCCGGTGAGGGCGTGCTGCCCACCTGGTGAGCGCTCAGGCCAGCGCCGTGCCCGTGAAGCAGGTGGTGGTCGCCCCGCCGATCCACACGGTCTCGTCCTCCGCCCGGTGGACGGACACGGCCCCGGCGCGCCCCAACCGGGTGCCCTGGGAGACGCGGTAGTCGCGGTTGATCCTCCCGGTGCGGTAGAGCCACTGGGCGACGGAGGCGTTCAGGCTGCCGGTGACCGGGTCCTCGGCCACCCCGATGCCGGGCACGAAGGCCCGGATCTCGAAGGCGAAGTCACCGCCCTCGGGGTAGGCGCCGAGCACCCCGATCTTCAGGTCCTCCGCTCCGGTGAAGTCGGGGTTCAGGTCGAGCACCGTCTGCGCGTCCGGCAGGTGGACGACCGCCCAGCCGGGGCCGTTGTCCACCCACTGGTGGGCGAGGATCTGTTCCTCCCGCAGGCCGAACGCGGCGCGCACCCGGACCAGGTCATCCGCGTCCAGCTCACCTGAGCGGACGGTGGGCGGGGCCGCGAACGACAGGGCGCGGTCGTCCCGCCGGATGGTGATCAGGCCGGCGGCGCATTCCTGGACGATACGGTCGCCGTGGCGCGGGGCGCCACCGTGTTCGAGCCAGGCGTGGGCCGAACCGAGGGTGGGGTGGCCGGCGAAGGGCAGTTCCCCACCGGGGGTGAAGATCCGCAGCCGGTAGTCGGCCGCCGGGTCCGTGGGCGGGGAGACGAACGTGGTCTCCGAGAGGTTCGTCCAGCGCGCGATGCGTTGCATCGCCTCGTCGGTGAGATCCTCGGCGTCGAGAAGCACCGCCACCGGATTGCCCTGGTAGGGCACGGCGGAGAAGACGTCGACCTGGGAGAAACGGCGGATGGTGGTCACCCGGTCATTTTATCCCTCTTCCCTACCCCAGGATGCTCGGCCCCATCGTCGCCTTGAGATCGCCCATCAGGGACGCGGAGCGTTTGACCCGCAGATGCTCGCCCAGGATCATCATCGTCGACTCCTCGCCGTCGACCAGGTTGAGGTAGACGTCCGAGTCGCCGGTGTTGGCCACCAGCACGTTCTTCAGCCTGGCGATGTTGTCCATGGTGCACTGGTCGGTGCGCATGGTCAGGCGCAGCGGCAGGCCCGCCCCATTACCCGGTCCCAGGTCGGGGACCTTGAGGTCGTCGCAGAACAGGGACATGCGGTCGTCGCGGATGGAGATGTGCGCCTTCGCGAGGATGATGTTGTCCTCCACGATCTGGGAGGCCACCAGCGAATAGATCTTGTTGAACACCAGCAGCTCGACCTGCGCGCCGTTGTGGTCCTCCACCGTGACGATCGCCCAGGGGGAACCGTCCTTCTTGGAGAAGCGGCGGTCCACGGCGGAGATGATGCCGCCGATGGTCACCTCGGCGCCGTGGCGCATCTCCCCGGAGAGGATCCGCGTCAGCGGGGTGTCCGTCTGGGCGGACAGGGCGTCCTCGAAACCGTCCAGCGGGTGACCGGAGACGTAGAGGCCGAGCATCTCGCGTTCGAGGGCCAGTTCGTGCTTGCGGTCCCAGGTCTCCTGGGGCACCTCGATGGCGAAGATGTTGGCCGGGGAATCGTCGTCTCCCCCGCCGAGGGCCGCGAACAGGTCGAACTGCCCCTTGTCGGCGGCTTTCTTCGTCGCCAGCACCGAATCGACGGCGTCCTCGTGGATGAGCATGAGCCCCTTGCGGGGATGCTCCAACGAGTCGAAGGCCCCGCCCTTGATCAACGATTCCGTGATGCGCTTGTTGCAGGGCAGCAGGTCGATCTTGTCGAGGTAGTCACTGAAGTCCGTGAAGTTCCCCTTGGCCTTGCGCGTCGCGACGATCGATTCCACGACGTCGTCGCCGACGTTGCGGATGGCGCCGAGGCCGAAGCGGATGTCCTCGCCGACGGCCTGGAAGTCCCGCTCGGATTCGTTGATGTCCGGGGAGAGCACCTTGATGCCCAGGTGACGGCAGTCCGAGAGGTAGATGGCGGACTTGTCCTTCTTGTCCGACACCGAGGTCAGCAGCGCAGCCATGTACTCGGGCGCGTAGTTGGCCTTGAGGTAGGCGGTCCAGAAGGACACGAGGCCGTAACCGGCGGCGTGCGACTTGTTGAACGCGTAGGAGGCGAACGGCAGGATCGTGTCCCACAGCGCCTTGATGGCCTCCTTGGAGAAGCCGTTGGACTGCATCCCCGCCTCGAACTTGGCGTACTCCTCCTCCAGCACCTCCGGCTTCTTCTTACCCATGGCCTTACGGAAACCGTCTGCCTCACCGGCGGTGTAGTCCGCCACCTTGCGCGCGATCTCCATGATCTGCTCCTGGTAGACGATCAGACCGTAGGTCTCGCCCAGGATCTCCTTGAGCGGTTCCTCCAGCTCGGGGTGGATCGGCTCGATCGGCTTGCGGCCATTCTTGCGGTCGGCGTAGTCCCAGTGGGCGTTCACACCCATCGGGCCCGGTCGGTAGAGCGCCAGGGAGGCGACGATGTCGTTGAAGCCGGTGGGCTTCATGCGCTTGAGCAGTTCCTGCATGCCGCCACCATCCAGCTGGAACACGCCC
>CAYSIP010000015.1:0-24859 GCA_964431055.1 uncultured Corynebacterium sp.
CTTCGAACCCGGCCATCCGCAGGACGGCGTGACGGTCCTGGTGCCGGTGCCGTTGTTGGCGGGCATGGACACCGAGGGTTTCGACTGGCTCGTGCCCGGACTGCGGGAAGAACTGGTCACGGAGCTGATCCGCACCCTGCCGAAGGCGCTGCGCCGCAGCGTCGTGCCCGCCCCAGACTTCGCCGCACGGGCACTGCCGAAGCTGATTCCATACCAGGGGCGGGTGACCGATCAGCTGGCCGACGTGTTGCGCGCCCTGGGAGGCAGCGGTATCAACGCCTCCGATTTCCGGCACTCAGCGCTCCCTCCGCACCTGCGGATGACCTACGGGGCCGTGGACAAACGGGGCGAGGTGATCGACACCGACAAGAGCCTCGCCGCGCTCGTCGAACGACAGGCCGGCCACATCCGCTCCTCCGTCAGCCGGGTGAGCCGGAAATCCGAGTCGAAGGCCGTGCCGGAATGGACGCCGGAGACGATCGGCCAGGTGGACGAGGAAATCACCACCACCGTCGACGGGCATGAGGTCACCGCCTACCCCGCGCTCGTGGCCACCGCCGACGGCGTGGAGGTCAAGGTCCACCCGACCAGGGCCGCCGCCGACGCCGCTATGATGACCACCACACTGACCCTGTTGATGCGGGAGATCACCGTCAATACCGCCCAGATGGTCAAGGGGTTACCGCTGCAGCAACGCGTGGCCGTCGACCATTACCCGCACGGTGGCGCGGCCGGACTGGTCGAGGATGCGCGGGTCGCCGCCATCCGCGATCTCATGCTCGAGCATGGTGGTCCGGTGCGCGACCCGGAAGCCTTCACCGGATTGAAGGGAAAGGTCAAACCCGAGGTTCCCGGACGGGTGCGTCGCAGCGTCGTGGCGCTCGCTCCCGCCCTGGTGCAGTACCAGTCACTGGTCGAGGAACTCAAGGACTGGACTGGGCCGGCGGTCGAGGACATGCGGAAGCAACTGGCTTTTCTCCTGCCCAAGAATGCCGTGATCGTCCACGGGATGAACCACCTGCAGCACCTGCCGCGCTATCTGCAGGCCATGCGGATCCGCCTGGAGGAGATGACACTCGACCCGGACAAGGATGCGGACCGGCAGGACGAGATCGACGCCGCGAAGGACTACCTCGCCAGGAAACTGACCGGCCTGCCGAAGGGGCGGGAGAAGACCCGGGAGGTCAAGGAGATCCGCTGGATGATTGAGGAACTGCGCGTGAGTCTCTTCGCCCAGCGGTTGGGCACCGCCCGACCGATCTCGCGGCGTCGCATAGAAAAGGCCGCGGACAAGCTGCGCTGAGTGCTTTGCTCAGCCCAGCCCGGGCTGCTCGCGATTGCGGCGACGCATCAGGCGGATCTCCGATTCGAAGTCCTCGGCGCTTTCGAAGGACTTGTAGACGGAAGCGAATCGCAGGTACGCCACCTCGTCGAGTTCGCGCAGAGGTTCGAGGATGGCCAGGCCGATCTCATTGGCGTTCACCTGTGAACTGCCGTGGCTGCGCACGGACTCCTCGACCTGCTGGGCGAGGCGCTTGAGTGCGTCGTCGGAGACGTCACGGCCCTGGCACGCGCGGCGCACGCCGAGGATGACCTTCTCCCGACTGAAAGGTTCCGTCAGGCCGTTGCGCTTGACGACGAGCAGGACCGCCTTCTCAATGGTGGTGAAACGGCCCTGACAACTGGTGCATTCCCTGCGGCGACGAATCGCCGAACCCCCGTCAATGACGCGCGAGTCAATGACCCGGGAGTGGTCGTGATGGCAAAAGGGGCAGTACACGAGGGCGAAACCCTGGCCTTTCCGGTTATGGGGCGAGCGGGACGGTGACCAACCAGCCTACCTCCCACATTCACCTTTCCGGCCTCCTGACTCAGCGCTCCGGAGAGACCGAGACGGTGAGGGGATCCGTCCGCTCGGGCACTCCCGACTCCCCCGACCCGCCCACCAGGAAGGTCCCGAGGACGATACACAGACCGAAGACGGCGCCCGCGAGACAGGCCCCCGCAAACGTTCCACGGGAGGATTCGCCTTCCCCCATGTCACCCACCACGACGCCCCATCCGGGCCATAATGAACGTCGCCTCTCCGTTCGATCATCAAGATGCAACGTTCGAACAGTGGACGGGTCGCGATCATCCCGCGGCGAGGGGGTCGGTTCCCACACTGCAGCGGCAGGAACGACCGACGGGGAGGAGTCGCGACTGGCTCTAGCTGGCTTAACGTGGCTGATTGACATGATCATGACATCGTCCTTTCTGACACCGTGGAGCATATCCGGACTTCGGACGGCTTCGAACAGGCCACCCGACCATGTGTTCGATACCGCTTCTGTGTTCGATTTATAGCACCCTCTCGAACACGTGTCCAGATCGCAGCCGAAGATAGTCGAACATTAGTGCCACTTCGTGCTAGACATGTAGGAGAGGATCGGCCCAGGTGACCGGCCGGTCGGAGCTGATCAACAACCCCCATCCAGCAAAGGAGCTTGCAGACATGGCACGCCAGAGCTCGAGGTCAAAAGCCACCGTTACCCCCACCGGCAAGCCGGACCCGGCCTCCCTGTCCGACCGCCAGCGCCGGATCCTGGAGGTGATCCGTGACGCCGTGGTGCTACGGGGTTACCCGCCGAGCATCCGGGAGATCGGTGACGCCGCCGGCCTGCAGTCCACCTCCTCGGTGGCCTACCAGTTGAAGGAGCTCGAGAAGAAGGGCTTTCTGCGGCGCGACCCGAACAAGCCGCGTGCAGTGGACGTCCGTCACCTGCCGGGCACTGATGACCTGCCTCGGCCCGGCCGCGGAAAGGGTGCAGGAACACAGGCTCCCGCCGACGCCGGGGCCGCCAGTTACATCCCCGTGGTCGGCAACATCGCCGCCGGCTCCCCGATTCTCGCGGACCAGCGCGTGGACGAGTATTTCCCCCTACCTTCCGAGATCGTGGGCGACGGGGAGCTCTACATGCTCAAGGTCATCGGAGAATCCATGCGCGACGCCGGCATTCTCAACGGCGACTGGGTGGTCGTACGCTCCCAGCCGGTGGCCGAGGAGGGTGAATTCGTCGCCGCACTCATCGACGGCGAGGCGACCGTCAAGGAATTCCACCGTGACTCCACCGGGGTCTGGCTGCTTCCGCACAATGACGCCTACGCCCCCATTGCCGGGAAGAATGCCGAGATCATGGGCAAGGTCGTCTCCGTGATGCGCAAGCTCTGACTTCCGCTCGGGCCTGTCGGCCGACGGGAAAGAGGCATTCAGCTGCACCTTCACCCCCGTAATGGGTTACCCCCGGCCGGCGGAAATGCCACACATTCCCACGCGAACGGAAAGCGCACAACAGCCGCCTGACCCGCACATTTGGAAGGTGATGACTTGTCACCAGCCGGGTCTGTGACGCGGCGACATGGAGAAACCTCTCCCCCAACCGCACAAATGACCATGAAAATTTGCCACAATGGCTGCTGTGGGCATCCGCCCGATTACCCTGTTTGTCTGTGAGGGACCATGTACGCAGAGGAGCGCCGCCGCCAAATCGCCTCTCTCACCGCCGTAGAGGGACGCGTCAACGTCACCGAGTTGGCGAACCGGTTCAATGTGACCGCAGAAACCATCCGCCGCGATCTTGCGGTCCTCGATCGTGAGGGCGTGGTCCACCGTGTCCACGGCGGGGCCGTCGCCAGTCAGACCTTTCAGACCGCGGAGTTCTCGCTCGATGCCAGGTTCCGTTCGGCACCGACCGCCAAGTCAGCCATCGCGCGTGCCGCCCTGCAGTTTCTCCCCGAGCCAGAGGGGGGCCTCTTCCTCGACTCCGGGTCGACGATCGGCACTCTCGCCGAGCTCATTTCCGAGCAACCGCAGTCCCGTCACTGGTCCATCGTGACCAACAGCCTGCCCATCGCCCTCAACCTGGCGAATAAGGGTCTGCCCGAGGTTCAATTGCTCGGAGGCAGTGTGCGGGCGATCACCCAGGCGGTAGTCGGGGACACCGCCCTGCGTACGCTGGCCCTGATGCGTGCCGACGTCGCTTTCATCGGTACCAATGCCCTGACCCTGGACCACGGACTGTCCACCGCCGATGCCCAGGAAGCCGCGATCAAGGCCGCCATGGTCACCAACGCCCACAAGGTCGTCGTACTCTGTGACTCCACGAAACTGGGCAATGATTACCTGGTCAGCTTCGCGGGGATCAACGACATCGACGTGGTGGTCACCGACCCCTCCGCCCCTGAGTCCTTCCTCAGCGCGTTGCGCGACCGGGAGATCGAGGTCGTCGTCGCAGACTGAGCCTCCTCCCGCCCGGCCAGTCCAATAGTCCGACAAATATGGCCCCCAGGTTACTCACCTGGGGGCCATATCTGTTTCCCTCACCCGGGTCACCGCCCCAGCGCGGAACGCACCGCCTCTCGGGCCTCGTCGGCGCTCCCGGCCGCCAGCGCGGCCGCCGCAGCCTCCCCACAGGTGGCCAGGTCCACCTCGGCAAGTTGGGCCCCCACGCCAGCCACGGCGGTGGCGGCCGCTGACAGGGAGGTCACGCCCAGTCCGGTGAGCACACAGGCGAGCAGCGGGTCGGCGGCCGCCTCGCCGCATACGCCGACCGGGATTCCCACGTCGGCGGCCGCGGTGCAGGTGTCGCGAACCAGTCGCAGCACGGCCGGCTGCCAGGGGTCAGTCAGGTCCGCCAGGTGTGGGGAGAGTCGATCGGCGGCCATCGTGTACTGGGTCAGATCGTTCGTGCCGATGGACACGAAGTCGAGGTGCGGCATGATCTTGTCGGCCATCAGCACCGCCGCCGGCACCTCGATCATGGCGCCCGGGGTCAATCCCCGCTCACGACACAGGCTGGCGAACCACTCCGCCTCTCCGGCGGTCGCGACCATGGGGGCCATGACCCAGGTGGGAGCGTTTTCCCCTCGTTCTTCGGCCGCGCGGGCGATGGCGTCGAGCTGGCGCGTCAGCAGGCCCTCGTTACGACGGGCGATGCGCAGACCGCGCACGCCAAGGGCGGGGTTCTCCTCCTTGTCCAGGGTGGCGTAGGCGATCGGCTTGTCTGACCCGGCGTCCAGGGTGCGGATCACGACCTTGGAATCCGGGAAGGCGTCAAACACCCGGCGATAGACCTTCGCCTGTTCCTCGACGCTCGGCTCCTCCGGGGTCGACAGGAAGCTCATCTCGGTCCGGTAGAGACCGATGCCCTCCGCCTGGGTGTCGGCGGCCACACGGGCGGCGTTCCCGTCGGCGACATTGGCCAGCAGCTGTACGCGATGACCGTCGGAGGTGCGCGCGGGGCCGTGCCAACCGGCGATCACGGCGGCCCGTTCCCGGGACTCGTCGACGGCCGCTTCGGCGACCCGGGGATCCACGCCCCGGCTGATCGTGCCCAGCGCGCCGTCGACGAAGATCACGGCGCCGGCCTCGACGTCTCGCAGGGCGGCGCCGACTGCGACGACACAGGGAACGTTGAGCTGACGCGCGATGATCGCGGTGTGGCTGGTGGGGCCACCCAGTTCGGTGACCAGGGCGACGACGTGTTCAGGGTCGAGGGTGGCGGTGTCTGCGGGCGAGAGATCCTCGGCGAGGAGCACGGCCTGCCCGTCAATGGTCGGCAAACCGGGCTCTTCCTGCCCGCGCAGTTCCGCGATGGTCCGGTCCCGGATGTCCCGCAGGTCAGTGGTGCGCTCGACCATGACCCCACCGGCGGCTTCGAACATGGCGATGAACTTGTCGGTGGCCACGACGGTCGCGTATTCGGCGGAGTGCCCGGAGTTGACCGCCTTGCGCACCGCCTTCCGCCACCCACGGTCGGCGACCATGCCGGCGGTGGCCCGGAGAACGTCGGCGGCCGCGCCTTCAGCACGGCCCGCGCGGGAGGTGAGCCGCTCGGCGACGGCGTCCGCGGCGGTGGCGAAACGGTCATACTCGAACGGGCGGTCGTCCTCCGCGACCGTTTCCCCCGCGGTGGGCAGCTCCGGACGCGGCCGGACCCGGACAGCGGGGGCGTAGGCGGCACCGGCGACGACGCCGGTCCCCTTCAGGACAGTGATGGATGGCTCGTCACTCATGCCGTTCTCCCAGTTAGGTCTCACAGGAATAGATACCACTAGACCACCATATCTCCCCTGTATTCGCAATCAATCAGACACAGACACTTGACAAACGGGCAAGTTCGGACAATGCTAAACTCACAAAGACAACCATATAGTGAGACGGCTCACAGCCGGGAGTCGTGGTCCAGAGACGCAGGGAATCGAGGGCAGACCCGCACCACAGGCGGGTTCCGCGGGTCATCCCCCTGAGAGAGACCCGGGTCGCTTTCGTCAGATCAACCCCAGATCAACCCCAGACCACGTCGGCCGCGACGGTCCACCCAATCACCCCGAACGGACAGGGAGCTCTCCTGTGATACTCACCCTTACCCCGAATCCGAGCATGGACACCACGATGCAGCTGCGAGGCCCGCTCAAACGCGGCGCCGTGCAACGACCCGACTCGGTCACCCGGGTGGCCGGTGGCAAGGGCGTGAACGTCACCCATGCCGTGCAGCTCGCGGGACGGGAAACCCTGGCGATCTTCCCGGCGCGGGACACCGATCCCTTCACTGCACTGGTGCGGGAGGCCGGCCTGCCCTTTCGTTCGGTCGCCGTCGCCGAAAGCGTACGGATCAACAACACGCTGACCGAGCCGGACGGCACCACCACGAAGATCAACGGTCCCGGCGCTTTCATCAATCAGGAGACCCGCCTACGTATCAAGGCATTGGTCATTGAGCTCGCGGGCCAGGCCGACTGGCTGGTGATGGCCGGGTCCCTCCCGCCCGGGATCCCCGCCACCTGGTATACGACGTTGATTACCGCGGTGCGGGCGGTTCATCCGGACCTTCCCATCGCGGTCGACACATCGGATACCGCGATGATCGAATTAGGCCGCGCGTTGGACTCCGCCGCGCCCACCCTCATCAAGCCCAACGGCATGGAACTCGGACAGCTGGTGGGTGAGGACGGTGAAGTGATCGAGGAGGCGGCTGCGGCCGGTGACTTCGAACCTGCGGTCTCGGCCGCCCGCCGCGTCGTCGAGCGGGGGGTGGCCGAGGTGCTCGTCACCCTCGGTCCGTCCGGCGCGGTGCTCGTGACCGAGGATGGCGGTTGGCATGCCAGTCCCCCTCCCGTGACGGTCGCCTCGACCGTCGGCGCCGGTGACAGCTCCCTCGCCGGTTACATCATGGGGCGCGTCGACGGAGCATCACCGGCCGACTGTCTCATCCGTGCCGTCGCCTACGGTTCGGCCGCCGCCGCGCTTCCCGGCACCACCATGCCCACCCCTGACCTCATCAACCTGGTCGACACGCACGTCCGTGCCCTGTCCGGCGCTCGCTGACGCTTACACCCCCGCCGCTCTGCCCACCTGAGGACACGCAATGTCATCCCCCATCATCACCACCGAGCTGGTTCGGCTCGACGTCGACGCCGGCTCCACCACCTCAGAGGTCATCGCCACTCTGGCCGGCCTCGTCCACGCCGCGGGTCGGGCCACCGATGCCGAGATGCTCGCCAGTGACGCCCGAGCCCGGGAGGAACAGGCCGGCACCGGCGTGCCGGGGCGGGTGGCCATCCCCCACTGCCGTTCCGAGGCCGTGACGGAACCCACTCTCGCTTTCGCCAGGTTGTCGCGTCCGGTCAATTTCGGCGGGCCGGACGGCGACGCCGACCTGATTTTCCTCATTGCGGCACCTGCCGGCGGTGGCAAGGAGCATCTGAAGATCCTGTCCAAGCTGGCGCGGGCACTCGTACGCGGGGACTTCGTCTCCCGGCTGCGGGAGGCGGCTGACGCCGATGCGGTGGTCGCCGCGGTCACCGAGGTGATCACCGCCGAGAAGAAACCGAAGGCGGCTGCCGGTACCGCAGGAGGGGACACGGATCCCGCTCCCCCGGTCGACGAAGCGGCCACCTCCGCAGGGGACCGCCCCCGGGTGACCCGCATCGTCGCGGTGACCGCCTGCCCAACGGGCATCGCCCACACCTACATGGCCGCCGACGCGCTGAGCCAGACCGCGGCGAACCGGGACGACGTCGAGTTCACCGTGGAGACCCAGGGTTCGTCCTCGACGAAGGCCATGGACCCGGTGCTCATCGAATCAGCCGACGCGGTCATCTTCGCCACCGACGTCGGTGTGCGTGACCGCGAGCGGTTCGCGGGCAAACCGGTGATCGAGTCCGGGGTGAAACGGGCGATCAACGAGCCCGGCGTGATGCTCGACGAGGCCGTCGCGGCGGCCGCGAACCCCTCCGCCCGACGGGTGTCCGGCACCGCCGTGGCGGCCGGCTCCGAGGCCGGAGGCGCCGACTCCGGGCAGCCCGGTTGGGCCCGGCGCATCCAGCAGGCCGTGATGACGGGCGTGTCCTACATGATCCCGTTCGTCGCCGCCGGTGGACTGCTGCTCGCACTGGGCTTCCTGGTCGGCGGTTACGACATGGCCAACGGTTGGCAGGCGATCGCCACCGGCCACTCGCTGACCAACCTGCCGGGTGACACCGTACTCGTCGATGGCGAACCGGTCACCTTCGATCGGTCGGGGCTCGCTCTCTATCTCGGCGCCGTGCTCTTCGCCACCGGCCAGATGGCCATGGGCTTCATCGTCTCCGCCCTGTCCGGTTACATCGCCTTCGCACTCGGCGGCCGGCCCGGCATCGCCCCCGGTTTCGTCGGTGGCGCCATCTCGGTCCTCCTGGGCGCCGGCTTCATCGGTGGGCTGGTCACCGGCATCCTCGCCGGCCTGGTCGCCCTGTGGATCGGCAGCTGGCGGGTTCCGCGGATCATGGCCTCCCTGATGCCGGTGGTCATCATCCCGCTGCTGACTTCACTGGTCGTGGGCCTGGCCATGTTCCTTCTGCTGGGACGCCCCCTGGAGCAGATCATGACCGGCCTGACCGACTGGCTGAGTTCCCTCTCGGGTTCCTCGGCAGTGGTGCTGGGCGTCATCCTCGGTCTGATGATGTGTTTCGACCTGGGTGGCCCCGTCAACAAGGCCGCCTACCTGTTCGCCACCGCCGGCCTGTCCACCGGTGACGAGGCCAGCATGCAGATCATGGCCGCCGTCATGGCCGCCGGCATGGTGCCGCCCATCGCACTGTCGGCGGCGACCCTGCTGCGGGCGAACCTGTTCTCCCCGGCCGAGCAGGAGAACGGCAAGTCCGCCTGGCTGCTCGGCCTCTCCTTCGTCTCCGAGGGCGCGATCCCCTTCGCCGCAGCCGATCCGTTGCGTGTCATCCCGTCGATGATGGTCGGTGGTGCTGCCACCGGGGCGGTGTCGATGGCGCTCGGCGTCGGCTCCCGGGCGCCGCACGGTGGCGTGTTCGTCCTCTTCGCCATTGATCCCTGGTGGGGCTTCCTCGTGGCCATCATCGTGGGCACGGTGGTCTCCGCGCTGGCGGTTCTCGCGCTCAAGCAGTTCTGGCCCAGCCGGGCGATGGCGGAGGCGAACGCCGCCGCCGAGAGGACGACCGTGGCCGCCTGATCCCCCGTGGCAGGAGTACGACCAACTACCTAAACTCGGTGGGAGAACCCGGTGTCGTCCTGGAAGGGACGGCACCGGACCAATGACCCCGTCGGGGCCCCGCGCCCCACACGAAAGGACACACCATGGCTTCGAAGACCGTCACCGTAGGTTCCTCCGTCGGCCTGCACGCCCGTCCCGCGGCCGTCATCGCCGACGCCGCCGGCGAATACGACGATGACATCTTCCTCACCCTCGTCGGTGACGACGACCCGGAGGAGACCGACGCAGCCTCGTCCCTGATGATCATGGCCATGGGCGCCGAGCAGGGTGACCAGGTCACCGTCACCTCGGACAACACCGAGGCCGTGGAGAAGATCGCCGCTCTGATCGAGCAGGACCTCGACGCGGAGTAGCCCACCCCGCGGAGTCGCTCCCCTGCCCCGGACCACCTGCGGGTGGCGCCCGGCCGGGGAGTTTTTTCATCCCCTGAGACACCCCCGCGCCCAGCCACCCCACTCCCACACCAGACCCGGCGGACAAGGATGCCGGGCACGACTCCTCCCCGTCAGGCCACGGCGGCCGTCGTGGAGGAGGTGCCGCTGCGTCACCCCGCTGTGACAACCGCAGTTCCTCGACGAGGTCCATGACCTGCGCCCGTTGACCGACCCCAGGAACTGTGGAAATCTGCCCGAGCGTTCCCGTCGGGTGTGGTCGGGGATCAGCTGCCCCATTGGAGCGGCCAACGAGATGGACCTGGCCGTCAATCGCCACGGGTCCGACCCGCTGAGGGCCGCACGCGGGTGGATGGCTCGCCACCCGTGCCTCATCAACGCCTGGTTCGCCTGATGACTACCGGGCAGGAACGCGGGAGGAATCAGGCGCGGGTGCGGGAATCGAACCGGGCGTTGCGGCCCTCACCCACCCGGACATAGAGCCATTTGAGCACCGGGTAGGCGATGATGATGCCCGCTGAACCCCAGGCGATGCCCTCGAGCGTCACGCCGAAGACCGTCAAGGTCAGGTTGCCGATGCCCGCGACCAGCGCCACGGCGGCGGTGGTGAGATTGACGGGATTGTTGAAGTCGAGCTGGTTGTCCAGCCAGATGCGAATGCCGAGCATGCCGATCAGGCCGTAGAGCACCAGGGTGGCCCCACCCAGCACACCGGTGGGGATAGTGAAAATCAGGGCGCCGAATTTGGGGATGAACGCCAATGCGACCGCGGTGAAGGCGGCGACCCAGTAGGCTGCCGTCGAATAGACGCGGGTGGCCGCCATGACCCCGATGTTCTCGGCGTAGGTGGTGGTTCCGGAGCCGCCGAAACCACCCGCCAGCGAGGTCGCCAGGCCATCGGCGATCAGCGCATTGCCGGCCAGGTCATCCAGATTGCGTCCGGTCATGGCGCTGACGGCCTTGACGTGGCCGACGTTCTCGGCGACGAGGACGATAAGCACGGGCAGCGTGACCAGGATCGCCGAGAGTTGGAACTCCGGCGCGTGGAACTCCGGCAGGCCGAACCAGGCGGCCTCCTCGACCGCCTCGGCCGAGCCTTCGGAGAGATTGCCGGTCAGAGCCGCGAAGATCCAACCGGCGATCACGCCGAGCAGGATGCCCAGACGGGCGATCATGCCGCGGCCGGCCACCGTCGCCAGGAGGATGACCAGCAGGGTCACGGTCGCGACCAACGGCTGGGAGGCGAAGTTCACCGTGGCAGTCGGGGCCAGGTTCAGGCCGATCAGCGCGACGATCGCGCCCGTGACGGCCGGGGGCATGATCGCGTCGATGACCTTCCGGCCGGCGGCCTTGACGATGAAACCGATGGCGACCAGGGCCAACCCGGTGACGAGGACACCGCCGATCTGGGCCCCGATGCCGGAGGACTGGCTGGCCGACAGCGGGGCGATGAAGGCGAAGGAACTGCCCAGGTAGGAGGGCAGCCGATTGCGGGTGAGCAGGAGGAAGAGCATCGTGCCGACGCCGGAGAACAGGAGGGTGGTGTTGACGGGGAAACCCGTCAAGGTGGGCACCAGCAGGGTGGCGCCGAACATGGCCACCACGTGCTGCATGCCGATGCCGACCGTCCGCGGCCAGCTCAGCCGTTCTTCGGGTGCGACGACGGCGCCGGGGAGAATTTTCTTGCCGTCACCGTGGACGGTCCAGCCGAGGGGTGTCTTCACGACTGCCGATTATCCCGCGCGCGGGCGGGATCGGACAATCGGGCGGTCACCCCGGGGTCGACGGACTATTGCCCGGAGCCCGGACCCGCGCCCGCGTCCTGGTCGTGTTCGGCTTCTACGACGAACTCCTCAAGCTCACCGGCCAGCGAACGCGGGAGGCGGACGTCGATGAGGGTTCCCTCCGAGGTGTACTCCTCGTGGCGCACCGTCCCGAATTCGTGAATCCGGGAAACCAGCTCACCCCGGGTGAAGGGGATGAGCACCGTCAGGTGGGCGTCGAGCGAATTGAGGAACAGCTCGATGCGGGCCTCCAGCTCGGGGATGCCCTCCCCCGTCAGCGCGGAGACGAATACCACATCGTCCCGGTCGAGGACATGGCGTAGCTCGGCGAGCGCGAGGGGATCGGCGGCGTCGACCTTGTTCACCACGATGATCTCGGGGGGCGCTTCCTCACCGCTGTCGCGGACGATGTCGTAGACGACCTTGTTGACGGCCTCGATCTGCTTCAACGGGAAGGGGTCGGAACCGTCGACGACGTGCAGCATGAGGTCGGCGGCCAGCACTTCCTCCAGCGTCGACTTGAAGGCCTCGACGAGCTGGGTGGGCAGGTGGCGGACGAAACCGACGGTGTCGGTGAACACCACGGAACGACCATCTGCCAGCGACGCCCGGCGCGTGGTCGGATCCAGCGTCGCGAACAGTGCGTCCTCGACAAGCACGCCGGCCCCGGTCATGGCGTTGATCAGGGAGGATTTACCTGCGTTGGTGTAACCGGCGATGGCGATCTGCGGCACGGTGGAGGCCTGGCGGCGCTGACGCTTGATCTCACGCGAGGTCTTCATCCCGGACAGTTCGCGGCGCAGCTTGGACATGTCGGTGCGCAGGCGGCGACGGTCGGCCTCGATCTTCGTCTCACCCGGGCCACGCAGGCCCACGCCACCGTTGGAACCCGCACGGCCACCGGCCTGACGGGACAAGTTGCCGCCCCAGCCACGGACGCGGGTGATCAGATACTCCATCTGGGCGAGGCTGACCTGCGCCTTGCCTTCCTTGGACTTCGCGTGCTGGGCGAAGATGTCGAGGATAAGCATGGTGCGGTCGATGACCTTGGTGTTGAGCGTCTTCTCGAGCGCCACGAGCTGGCCGGGGGTCAGTTCGCCGTCGCAGACGACGGTGTCGGCGCCGGTGGCGGCGATGACGTCGCGCAGCTCCTCGACTTTGCCGGAACCGATGTAGGTGCCCGGGTCCGGTTTGTCGCGCTTCTGGTAGAGCATCTCGAGCACCTCGGCGCCCGCGGTCTCCGCCAGGGCGGCGAGTTCGGCCATGTTGGCGTCGATTTCCGCGGTGGTGCCCTCGGTCCAGACGCCGACGAGGATGACCTGCTCAAGCCGGAGCTTGCGGTACTCGACCTCCGTGATGTCGGTGGCGTCCTCGGAGCGGATCGTGGTCTCACGGGTCACCCGGCGGAAGGCGTTGCGCTCGGCCAGGTCCAGTTCGCCGACGGTCGGCGTCAGCAGTCCCGACTGGTCCTCCCCCGGGTCCTCCTGCGGCTCCGGCTGCGGGTGGTGGTCCCGGAATGCGCGGGCGAGGAGCTCATCGTGGGTGCCGTCGGTGTGATCGGTGTGGTGAGAATTGGTCATTGTCCCCCATTCTGGCATGTCGGGACCGGAAAACCCAGGGGTGCGATGAACGCTGGCAGCGAACATTGGTCACGCCACGATCACGGGTCGATCACGGACGGGGAACAGGGAGGATAGGTCCCGGACGACGAGTTCACTGCGGAGGGCTCAAGGGTTAGACTGACGCGCATGAGCACCGACCTGAAGAGCATTGGCCTGGGATTCGACCGCTGGCAGGACGCCGTCGAGGCGGCCATCGCCACCAACCAGCTGGTGGTGACCGGCGAAACCCGCGGGGGTCAACTGATCCAGTTCACGGACGCCTCCGGCGCGCAGATCAACATCCTCGCCGTTGAGCCGTTCGCCACCTACGCCGGTTTCGAGTCCGTCACCCAGACCTTCGCCAACGTGAGCATGGTCAGCGATGTGCTGGCCTTCCTCGAGATCCTCGATCCGTTCGGGAACGTGCAGACTTCCGTGACCTGCAACCTGGCGCAGGGGCCCCTGCTGGTCGACGAGCCGGCCCAGGCCTGGCAGCAGGTCGGTGTGACCGCATTGGGCATCGACGTGGCCCATTATGACGACGTCGAGAGCTATGAGTCCGCCACCGGCGAGGTCCTCGGCGTGCTGATCTCCGAGGGTGCGCAGATCGTCGCATCCGGTTCCGGCTCCGCCGTTCCGGACGCCTCGGCGACCTTCTCCGCCCGGGTGCTCGACGCGGAATACCGCCACAACCAGCTGACCGGTCAGCGATTCATCCACGCCACCGTCGATGGCGCGTTCCCCTTCGACGTCTGCCTGCCCGACGCCCCCGCGGTGCCGGCGCGCGACAGCGTCATCACCGGCACCGCCGTCCTCACCGCTTCGGTGCTCAGCCCCATCGGCGGTGGTGGCTGCGGCTGCGGCGGCGGGAGCTGCGGCTGCGGGGGGCACTAGAGACGCTGACCGGGAGGTCATTCGATTCATGCCGGAGAAATCTCTGTCCCACCGGGACGGCGGGCCCGGACCCAGCCGTCATCGGTGGGTGCTGGCCGCCACCGTCGCCGCCTGCCTGCTGGTGTTGGCCTGGTTCCGGCTGCAGGGGGTGATCCTGCTCGTCCCGATCCTGCTGGTCGCCATCATGATGTTGCGGTACCGGCCGGACGCCACTGAGGTCACCGCTCTGCGGTCCTCGATACGCCTCTCGGCCGAAGACATCGTCGACGTGCTGGAGGAATACGACCAGTTCACCGGGGACCCGGACGCCGACGCGCTCGCGGACCGGACGCTGCACCGACCGGCGTTGCTCGACCATGACTGCACGGATCCCGATATCGAGGACTTCCACTACCAGCAGGCCACCGCGCGCCGGTTCCTCAACCGATTGGACGCGCGGCTGGCCAATCCCGACCTGGAGATCGTCCAGCTCGAGACGCTGCTGTCGGTGACTGATCAGCGCGCCCTCGAGCTGAAGGAGTCGTGGCTGTCCGCCCGCCAGGCCGCGAAGCGGCTGGGCCCCGACTACTGATCCCCGACCACGGCCCGCAGGTCGATGTGGCCGGTGGCGATGATGCGCGACGGGCCGGTCAGCGTCGAGTTCTCCCCGTCGATCTCGACCTCGACCTCCCCGCCGGGGATGTCGACGGTGACGCGGCCATCGGTCAGGCCGGCGTCCGCCAGCGCGGCACGTGCGGCGGCGACGGTGCCGGTGCCGCAGGAGAGCGTCTCCCCCACCCCCCGTTCGAAGACGCGCATGCCCACGCGACCGTCGACAAGCTCGGTGAGGACCTCGACGTTCACGCCGTCGGGGAAGAAGTCCGTGTCATAGACCGGCTCGTCGAGAATGAGCTCCGCCAGCCCGGCGCGGCTCAGACCGGGGATGACCGCCGCGAGGTGGGGGTTGCCCAGGTCCACGCCCAGACCGGCGAAGTCCAACCCACCCATCCGGGCGGTGGACACTCCGGTGACCTGGGCGGGACCCATGCCGACGGAGACCCGGGCGGCGTGTTCCTCGCAGGCGTGGATGGTCACCGCTCTGGCCCCGGCGCGGGTACCCACGGTGAACGCGTCCACGTCCACCAGCCCGCGGGAGCGCACCCAGTGGGCGAAGACCCTCACCCCGTTGCCGCACATCTCGGCGATGGAGCCGTCCGCGTTGCGGTAGTCCATGAACCAGTCGTCGTCGCGGATCCCCTCCCCGAGCCGGCCGATCTCCCCCGCTCTGCGGAGGGCGCCGGCGCGGACCACGCGGAGCACGCCATCGGCGCCCAGGCCCGTGCGACGGTGGCACAACGCCGCGATCACCGCCGCGTCGAGGGGCAGGCGCGCGTGTTCGTCGGGGATGATCAGGAAATCGTTGCCGGTGCCGTGGCCCTTGGCGAAGGAGAGCTGGCTGGGCGTGGGCTGTTCAGGGGAATTCACCCGAGTGATTCTAGCGCTTGGGCGCGGGTGTCGGCGGCGGCTTCCAGCCAGGTGATCCGCTGGTCACGGTTGAACCAGGAGCGCTGACGTCGAACATAGCGCCGTGTGCCGGTGATGGTGCGTTCCAGGGCCTCCTCCCAGGTCAACTCACCGGCCATGGCGGCGAGCACCTGGGCGTAGCCGATGGCGCGCCCGGCCGTGGAGTCCGCCACCAGGCCGTGCGCCGTGAGGGACTCCACCTCCGCGACCAGACCGCGGTCGAACATCTGGTGGGTACGCAGCTCGATGCGGGGATTGAGCCAGTCCGGGGTGGTCCGCAACCCCAGGATGCGGGTTCCCCAGCGTGGCGGGGCGTTCTTCGGCGGCTGGCTGGCCTGGAAGGGCCGCCCGGTCAGTTCAATGACCTCAAGCGCGCGCACGGTGCGGCGGGGATCCTTGTCCTCGATGACGCGTGCGGCCGCGGGGTCCACCGCGGCGAGCTCCTCGTGCAGGGCGTCGACGCCGATCTCGGCCAGGCGGGCCTCCCAGCGGGCCCGCACCACCGGATCGGTGGGCGGGAAGCGCCAGTCGTCGACGAGCGATTGCACGTAGAGCATGGAGCCGCCGACCAGGATGGGCACTTTCCCCCGAGCGAGAATGGCCTCGACGTCAGCGACGGCGTCGGCCTGGTAGCGGGCGACGGAAGCGGTTTCGGTCACGTCCCACACGTCGAGCTGGTGGTGCGGGATCCCCTCCCGTTCCTCGACGGTGAGTTTCGCGGTGCCGATGTCCATGCCGCGGTAGAGCTGCATGGAGTCGACGTTGACGACCTCCCCGCCGAGTTCGTGCGCCAGCGCCAGGCCGAGCGCCGATTTGCCGGAGGCGGTGGGCCCGACGACGGCGATGGGGGTCAGGGATGCGGCAGGTCCGGACATTCAGATCTCCCAGGCGGCGACGTAGCGGCCCACCCCGTGGGTGGTGTCGGCGGCGAGCAACCGCGCGCTGCGGGGACGGGCGGCGGCGAGCTCCAGCCACAGGTCCGGTTCGAGGATCCCGGCCGCGCGTAGTGCCGTCGCGTCCAGGGCGACGGCAGGCGTGTTCCCCGCCAGAATGGCGCGACACCAGCGGTCGGCCTGGGCGGCGGTGTCGAGCAGGGCCAGCGGAGCTCGGGCAGTGAGGCCCGCACTTCCGTCGACGGCCACCAAAGTCAAGGCGTCATCCCTGATATTCCCGAGTGTATCGCGGGTATCGGCGATCTGTTCCGCCCGCTCGCCCAGCAGATAGCGCTGCACCAGCTCCGGCAGGTGGACGCCGGCGCCGACGTTGACCTGGGGTGCGCCCCAGGCGGCGAAGGAACCGGTCAGACCGGTCTCCCAACGGGGGTTCCGGCTACCGACGAGATCGATTCCCCACCCCGGGCGCCCGGCCAGGGCGGCGTCAATGAGCGTGGACGCCGCCTTGAGCAGCTGTTCTCCCACGCTGTCGGCCGGGGCCAGCTCACGCACGAGGGCCGGCCCGGCGGGCATCACCACGAGATTGACGGTCACGCCCACCACCCTAGTCGGGGCCCTTTTCCACCGGCCCCACTCCCCCGGCGGGAACGACCCGGGAGGCGGGCGCGTAACGCCGACACTCGGGGAAGCCGCGCGGTATGTTGTTTACAGCACCTCGCCGGGGTTTGTCCGCAGACCCTGGTGGGGTACATCGTTATCGAGCGCGGACAGCGCTTTCAGTGTGTGCAGAGATTTCAGTGGGCCCCGGGCCCCGGCAGCCGTGTCGCGCGGCGCAACGACAGAACAGGACGAGCCATCATGACCACTCCCTCGACGCCCTCCCCGAATCCCGGCGACCTGCCGAAGCCGGGCCCGCGTCCGACTCCGGGCACCATGCCGAAGCCGGGCCCCCGTCCGGGAGGGCAGACGGGAGCCCGTCCGACCCCGTCACCGGTCCCGAAGACGGTGCCTGTTCCCGTCCGGCCGAAGAGCGACCCCGCTGATTGGGGCCGGGTCGCCGAGGACGGCACCGTCTTCGTGAAGACCGCCGATGGGGAACGTGAGATCGGTTCCTGGCAGGCCGGCACCCCCGCCGAGGGGCTCGCCCACTACGGCACCCGCTTTGATGACCTGGCCACCGAGGTCGAGCTTCTCGAGGCCCGCCTGATCGCCCACCCGGGGGACGCGGAATCGATCCGGGAGACCGCCCGCAGCCTGCGCGAGACCTTGCCGACGGCCGCCGTCATCGGCGATCTCAATGCCCTCGACCGTCGCCTGGGTGACATCATCGAGCACTCCGACGCCGCCGGTGAGCAGGCGAAGGCCGAGAAGGCCCGCCGTCGGGCGGAGGCCATCGAGGCGAAGGAGAAGCTCGCCGCGGAGGCCGAGGACATCGCGGAGAATTCGACCGAGTGGAAGGCCTCCGGCGACCGGTTGCGTGCCATCCTCGAGCAGTGGAAGGCCATCCGCGGCATCGACCGCAAGACCGACGACCTCCTATGGAAGCGTTACTCCCGCGCCCGGGACGCCTTCCACCGCCGGCGGGGGGCGCACTTCGCCGAGCTGGACCGCGGTCGGGCCTCCGCCCGCCGGAAAAAGGAGGAGCTCGTCGAGCGTGCCCGTGGCCTGCAGGACTCCACCGACTGGAACGACACTGCCCGGGCCTACCGTGACCTGATGGGTGAGTGGAAGGCCGCCGGCCGCGCCCCGCGCGAGGTCGACGACAAGCTGTGGGAAGAGTTCCGGGCCGCCCAGGACCACTTCTTCAACGCCCGCAACGCCGTCAACGCGGAGCGCGACAAGGAGTTCACCGCCAACGCCGAGGCCAAGGACGCGCTGATCGCCGAATACGGCCCGCAGATCGACCCGGCGAAGAACCTCGACGCCGCCCGGGCGAAACTGCGGGAGCTGCAGGAGAAGTGGGACGCGATCGGTTTTGTCCCCCGCGGACGCGTCGCCGAGTACGAGGCCAAGATCGGTGCCCTGGAGAAGCGCGTGACCGACGCCGAGGAGTCCCAGTGGCGTCGCACGGACCCGGCGGCGCAGGCGCGGGCCGCGCAGTTCACGGCGAAGGTCGAGGAGTTCACCGCCCAGGCCGAGGCCGCTGAGGCAAAGGGCGACACCAAGAAGGCCGGTCAGCTGCGGGCTCAGGCCGACCAGTGGCAGGAGTGGGCGGAGGCCGCGTTCAACGCGGTCGAGGACCGGTAGGTGGCCCGCTTTCACCAGCTCGATCGGCCGGTGACGACTCCCGGGGTGGAGACGTCGCCGGCCGACGCCGTGCGCACCTTCGTCTTCACCGCCAACCTTGCCGCCCAGGAGAGCAGCGGCGACACCGCGTCCTCGGTGTCGCCGGAACGGGTGCTCCACCGGTTGAAAGGTTCGGAGGAGTCGGATTCCGTGCTCCTCGCGCTCGTCGACGAGGAGACAGGGACGACCGCGGCGCAGGACCAGTTGTCTGAGCTCGGTTATCCCCTGCTGCCGGCCGTCGAGGACGGTTCCGGGGACGGGGAGGGTGAGCCTGCGGAGTACCTCGGTTTCGTGCACCTGAGCCTGCCACTGATCGAGGATCGGCACGTGGTGGAGTTTGAGTGCGTGCTCGACGTCGGCCTTCTGCCGATCCCCGGGGAGGAACTCTCCGCCGAGGGCCGCGCGGTCTTCCGCCGGTTGCTCGACGAGGTCGAGGCGGTGGCACGCCGGTTGAACCGGACGACCCTCCAGGTGTGGCTGATGCACCCGGCGGGGCAGGAACCCGGCGAGGGGACCTTCGCCCGCGTTCTGAGCGGGCGAGGCTTCCTCCTCGGCCTGGCCGAGATCCAGGGGGTCATCGAACTTGCCGACGCCGCATCGTCCCCCGCGCCGCCGCCCGCCGGCGTGGCATGCACGGTCGTCGACGACTACCGGGTGCCCGAGGAGCTGACGGCAGGCGTGCTGGCGCTGATGACCGCGGCCTCCACCGACGTCCCCCACGGGGGCCTGGACGCGGGAACGGCCGTCTGGACGCGGGAACGCCTCCTCGCTGCGGCGGCCCGGCTGCGGGATCGGGAAGCGCAAAACCTCATGGTGGTGCTTCACGACGGGGCGGGCGTGGTGGCGCTGACCGAATTCTCCCGCCACGCCGGCTCCGATCCGGCGGTGGCCGAACAGGGTGTGACCATCGTCGCGCCGCGGGCCCGCGGGCGCGGGCTCGGGACGGCGGTGAAGGCGGCCGGGCTGGGGCAGCTGCGTGCCGCGTGGCCGCAGGTGAGGCGGGTCTACACCTCAAACGCGGTCTCGAATGCCGGCATGCGCGCCGTCAACGCCCGGCTGGGGGTCCGGGCGATCAGCGTCAGCTCCGCCTGGCAGAAGGTGCTGGACTAACCCTGTCCCTGGCCGTCGGCCTGACCGGGGCGTCGGTGCCGTTCGGCGGCGCGCCTGCGACGGTCGTCGACGAACAGCGGGTTCGCCTCGTAGGAGGTGTTCTGGTCGCTCACCCGCGCCTCACGCTGGGCGAATCCGACCTCGTCGAGGTTCTCGCCCCGCGCGCGCTCCTCGGCGATGCGCTTCTGCCGTGGATCCCGGCGCAGGGCGACCATGCTGTAGGCCACCACGGCCAGTGCGACGGCGATGATGCTCAACCACAGGCCGATCCCGGTGACGTTCTCCGCCTCGGAGACCGGCCGGGTCTGGCGCAGCCAGAGGGCGAACACCGAGTAGAACAACCCCACGGTGCTGAACATCCAGGCGATCAACCCGAAAACGGTGCGCCGGGTGATCACGGTCAGGGTGGTGAACACCCCCAGGCCCAGGAAGAGCAGGATGGCGTAGATGTACTCGGTGATCTTGATGCCCGCCTCGGTGGCCGCGTCCATGCGCAGCAACACCTGGAAGCCGAGCACGCTACCGGCGTGCGGGAGGACGAGGTAGGCGAGGTAGAGCACGAGGGCCACCAGCAGGGCCCAGCGGTGATTGCCCAGGGTCATGGTCCGGGCCGCCTGCTTCTCCTCCCGTGCCAGGTCGCGGCGGTTGTCCGCCGCCTGGCGGATGTCGTCCTGGGACGGGTTCTTCTCGCTCACTGGGTGCGTTTCTCCTTGTTCAGCGGGGTGGGTGCGGCGGGACCGGGCCAGCTGACCCGTCGTCGCACCCGTTGACCATCGTAACCCGGCCAAGGCGGGATCAGTGCAGCCCGCACGCACCTTCCGCCTGGACGGCCGGGGCGGGCGCGGGTGCGCCGATGGTCGGCAGCCCGAGGCCGACGCCGATAGGCGCGGTCGTCGGCACGCGTCCGGCCGCCGACATGTCACCGGCCCTCGTGCGGCGGTGGGCGACCACGCCCGCGTCGGCGATGAGGAAGTACGGGGCGGAGTCGGTGACCGTGGTGGTCACGACGTCGCCGGGACGGATGTCCCCGTCGAGGTCGCCCTCCGGGGCGAAGTGCACGAGACGGCCGTCGCGGGCGCGGCCGGTCAGGCGCCTGGTCCGGTCGTTCTTCCGGCCGCCCCCGGCCTGTACCAGCAGCTCGACGTCGGTGCCGACGAGGTTGGCGTTCTCCTCGGCGCTGATGCGGTCCTGTAGGGCGACGAGTCGCTCGAAACGCTCCTGCACGACCTCCTTGGGCACCTGCTGTTCGTAGTCCGCGGCCGGAGTGCCCGGGCGCGGCGAGTACTGGAAGGTGAAGGCGGAGGTGAACCGGGCCTGCTCAACCACGTCGAGGGTGTCCTGGAAGTCCTCCTCCGTCTCGCCGGGGAAGCCGACGATGAGGTCGGTGGTGATGGAGGCGTGCGGGATCTTGGCACGGACCTCCTCGAGGATCCCCAGGAACTTCTTCGACCGGTAGGAACGGCGCATCTCCTTGAGCACTTTGTCCGAACCGGATTGCAGCGGCATGTGCAGCTGCGGGCAGATATTCGGGGTCTCGGCCATCGCGTCGATGACGTCGGAGGTGAACTCCGCCGGGTGCGGGGAGGTGAAACGCACCCGCTCAAGTCCCTCGACCCCGCCGCAGGCGCGCAACAGCTTGGAGAACGCCGAACGATCCCGCTCGATGTCAGGATCAGCGAAATTCACGCCGTAGGCATTGACGTTCTGCCCCAGCAGGGTGACCTCGGTGACGCCCTGGTCCACGAGCGCCTGCACCTCGGCGAGGATCTCCCCTGGCCGACGGTCGACCTCTTTGCCGCGCAGGGAGGGCACGATACAGAAGGTGCAGGTGTTGTTGCACCCCACCGAGATGGAGACCCAGCCGGCGTAGGCGGACTCACGCTTGGCTGGCAGCACGGACGGGAACTGCTCGAGGGATTCCACGATTTCGATCTGGGCCTCGTCATTGTGACGGGCGCGCTCAAGCAGCGCCGGCAGGGAGCCGATGTTGTGGGTGCCGAAGACGGCGTCGACCCACGGGGCCTTCTTCAGGACGGTGTCCCGGTCCTTCTGCGCCAGGCACCCGCCCACGGCGATCTGCATGCCCGGATGATTGTCCTTGGTCTGCTTGAGGTTGCCGAGGGTGCCGTAGAGCTTCATGTCGGCGTTCTCGCGGACGGCACAAGTGTTGAAGACCACCAGGTCCGCCTCCCCGGCCTCACCCACGGAGTCCGCGGCGACGTAACCGGCCTCTTCGAGCAGGCCGGCGAGCCGTTCGGAATCATGCACGTTCATCTGGCAGCCGAAGGTGCGGACCTCGTAGGTCCGGGCTTCGCCTGCGGGGTTGGTCCTGGTGTCGGGAAGAATCTGCTGCGCCACGGGGGGACAGTCTAGTCCCCCTCCGGAAGATGGCCTAACCGCCCGGATCTGCCTGATCACGGGCGATTACCACTTCCATGACACATATTGGTTACCCCAATCCGGGGGCCGTTGAAAAGTTACGGGAAAATGGGCACGAATCAACTAAGTTCGGGCTAATGTTCCAGCTATGACGCAGAGCACACCATCGCCCACACGTGCCGGACCTGACACCCCGATGATCCGCATGGTGGACGTCCAGAAGTACTTCGATGATTTTCAAGCGCTCAGGGACATCAACCTTGAGGTCCCCCGCGGCCAAGTCGTCGTCGTCCTGGGCCCCTCCGGATCCGGCAAGTCGACGCTGTGCCGCACGATCAATCGCCTGGAGACGATCGAGAACGGCACCATCGAGATCGACGGGAAGAAAATTCCGGAGGAAGGTCGGGACCTGGCGAAGTTGCGCGCCGACGTCGGCATGGTCTTCCAGCAGTTCAACCTCTTTCCCCACCTGACGATCCGGGACAACGTCACCCTCGGGCCGATGAAGGTGCGGAAGCTGAAGAAGAAGGCCGCCGAGGAGCGTGCCATGGCCCTGTTGGAACGGGTCGGCATCGCCAACCAGGCGTCCAAGTACCCGGCCCAGCTCTCCGGCGGGCAGCAGCAACGCGTGGCCATCGCCCGCGCCCTGGCGATGGATCCGAAGATCATGCTCTTCGACGAGCCGACGTCCGCGCTCGACCCGGAGATGGTCAATGAGGTGCTCGACGTCATGGCCGGGTTGGCGCGGGAGGGCCGGACCATGCTCGTGGTCAGCCACGAGATGGGCTTCGCCCGCCGGGTGGCCGACCGGGTCCTGTTCATGTCGGACGGGGCGATCGTCGAGGACGCCACCCCCGACGAGTTTTTCACCAATCCGAAAACGGACCGCGCCAAGGACTTTCTGGGCAAAATCCTCTCCCATTAGACGCCACTTTTCCCCGACCGGCCACCGTTCAGGCCGGCCCACTGAAGGAGTTTTCCATGTTCCCCTCCATTCGCCGCTCCGCCGCCATCGTCTCCGCAGCGCTGCTGACGGGGGTGACCCTGACCGCCTGCGCCGGTAGTTCCTCCGAAGGCCTGCTGGCCAATATCGAGTCAGGCAGCGTCACCATCGGCACCAAATACGACCAGCCGGGTCTGGGCCTGCGCAACCCTGACGGCACCATGGCAGGTTTCGACGTCGACGTCGCCCAGTACGTGGTCAATCACATCGCCGAAGCCAACGGTTGGGAACAACCGTCCGTGAACTGGCGGGAGACCCCGTCCGCCCAGCGCGAGACGCTGATCCAGAACGGCGAGGTCGACATGATCGCCGCGACCTACTCGATCAACCCGGGCCGTTCCGAGTCCGTGAACTTCGGTGGGCCTTATCTGCTGACCCACCAGGCGCTGCTGGTCCGCGAGGACGAGACCGAGATCACCGACCTCGAGAGCCTCGACGGTAAGATCCTCTGCTCCGTCACCGGCTCCACCCCTGCACAGACGGTCAAGGACGTCCTGCCCGGTGTGCAGCTGCAGGAATACGACACCTACTCCTCATGCGTCGAGGCGCTCCGCCAGGGCAACATCGACGCGATGACCACCGACGCCACTATCCTGCACGGTTACTCCGCGCAGGCCCCGGGCCAGTTCCGGGTCGTCGAAATGGAACAGGACGGCGAGCCGTTCACCGACGAGCACTACGGCGTCGGCCTGGCGAAGGACGACACGGAGGGCACCGACGCCATCAACGAGGCTCTGACCGAGCTCCACGACTCCGGCGAGTTCGACGCGCTCATCGAGAAGAACCTCGGCGGTGACGAGGGGGTCTCCCCGGGCACCCCGGGTGACCTGTCCTTCCTCGACGAGTGATCCCCACGGGCCACCCGGGGTGGGGAAGCTGACGCAGGGACCACTCCCCCGCCCACCCCACCCCGGTCGGCCGCAGTCCCCACCATCCGCGTCCCTTAAGTGAGGAGGAGTCGACGCCTATGACCGCCCTGTGGGAAGACCTGGGACCGGCGCTCCTGCCGGCATTCTGGCTCACCATCCAGTTGACCATCTATTCCGCCTTCGGCGCCATGATCCTGGGCACCATCCTCACCGCCATGAGGGTGGCACCCGTCCGGATGCTCCGCGGGATCTCCACCTTCTACATCAACACGGTGCGCAACACCCCGCTGACGCTGATCGTCCTGTTCTGTTCCTTTGGTCTCTACCAGAACCTGGGCCTCGAGCTGGCCTCCCGGGACAGCTCCACCTTCCTGAGTGACCAGAACTTCCGGCTGGCGATCCTCGGCTTCGTGCTCTACACCTCGGCTTTCGTGGCGGAGTCGCTGCGCTCGGGCATCAACACGGTGCACTTCGGGCAGGCCGAGGCGGCGCGCTCCCTTGGACTGACCTTCGGGCAGCTGTTCGGCAACATCATCTTTCCGCAGGCGCTGCGCGCGGCCATCGTCCCCCTGGGCAACACCCTGATCGCCCTGACGAAGA
>CAYSIP010000016.1:0-24350 GCA_964431055.1 uncultured Corynebacterium sp.
GGGCCCGTGGCGGGCCCGGGCCTTGCGCCCCTGGATGACACGGGTTAGTGTCTGCGGTGTGACGTACAACATTGCTCTTCAGCGAGTAGCCGAGGCTACGTACCCCAGTGCGGGATAGGGACTGACTCCCCGCACCTGGGGCAGTAGTCGTTAACACCTCCCGCTTTGCTGAAGAGTCGGTCCATTCCCTTTCCTCGAAACTGAAGGACCGTCACCATGTTCCCGCAGACCTCTCCGCGTTCCACCGTCACCTACTTCACCTCCCCCAGCGTTCCGGCGCCGGCGACCGAGTCCCGCGTCTTCGCCGAGGACCCCTTCCGCGCCCGCTTCGGCGCCCAGTACCGTCTCCCCCGCGGCCTGCGCGAAGAAGCCCGGGGCATGGAATGGTCACTGTTCGCCGCCACCTACGCCCCCATGCCGGACCTGCGCATCTCGCGCCTGGAGTCCGCCCGCCTGCGGGGCGGCAAGTTCCACTTCACCGCCGAGCTGACCCGGACCTCGAAAACCGAGCAGCCGCAGACCGAGACCTGTGAGATCACCGCCCACGGTCCCGTTTCCGCCTGCACCCATCTGCTGGCTGACGCCGGCCGGCACGTCGAGATTCTCTCCTTCCACCAGTTCGAGCTCTACGAGGCCACGGTCACCTTGCTCCACGTCGGCCACCAGACGCACCACAACCGCCGTGCCTGGGCCATGGGCTTCGGCGCCACCCCGGAGGCCTCCTCCGCCGCCGCCCTCAGCTCCGGCGCGCAGCTGATCTACGGCTGAACCACACGCGGGTGTCCCCGCACTGCGTCAACTCCGCAGGGCACCGGCGATGGAAACGCACCACTTCAGCCCCCGTACAAGCCCCTATATATAACAGCCCCCGGCAAACCCGGTCTGCCAGGCTCATGTCCGGCCCTGTAGACTTGGCCAACGTTGGCCGCGCCGTTGACGACGCCGCCTTGTCCTGGGTGTCTCTCAGTGACGCTCCCCTGTACGCCACCACCCGGTGGAGGATGAGCACACAACTGCCGCTGGGGGCAGCACGCATGTTGGCGTCGACGAAGCGGAACGGTTGCGCTTTGTCCTGTCCGCCAATGCGAAGGGGAGCTTCGGACACGTGCTGATACTTCTAGGTGCCCTCACCATCGCCGCCGTGGCTGCGCCCGTGCTCATCAGAACCATGGGGCGGCCCGCCTTCGGTGTGCTGGCGCTGGTTCCCGCCGCCGGATTCCTCTGGGTTCTGTCGTTGTTCCTCAACGGCACCTTCCGCGACGGCGGCGAGCTGACCACCAATATCGAATGGATGCCGGCCGCCCATCTGAACCTGGATTTCCGCCTCGACCCGCTGGCCGGGTTGTTCAGCCTCATCGTGCTGGGCGTGGGCGCTCTGGTGCTGCTGTACTGCTGGGGTTATTTCGACTCCAATCCCCGGCGCCTCTCCGCCTTCGGTGGCGAGATGGTCGCCTTCGCGATGGCGATGTTCGGGTTGGTCACCTCCGACAATTTCCTGTTGATGTATGTCTTCTGGGAGATCACCTCGGTTCTGTCCTTCCTGCTCGTCGGCTATTACGGGGAACGCGCCTCCTCCCGGCGGGCGGCCGGCCAGGCCCTCATGGTCACCGTCATGGGTGGCCTGGCGATGCTGGTGGGCATCATCCTGCTGGGCCGGCAGACCGGCATCTGGCGGTTGTCGGAAATCGGTGACCTCGCCCAGCTGGAGAACACGCCGCACATCATCGCCGCCATCGTGCTCATTCTCGCCGGTGCGCTGACGAAGTCCGCGATCGCTCCGTTCCACTTCTGGCTGCCCGGCGCCATGGCCGCCCCGACCCCGGTCTCCGCGTACCTGCACTCGGCGGCGATGGTGAAGGCCGGCATCTACCTGATCGCCCGCCTGGCGCCCGATTTCAACGTGGTGAACACCTGGCACCTGGTGATCATCCCGCTGGGCCTGTTGACGATGATCATGACCGGTTGGATGGCGCTGCGGCAGAAGGATCTCAAGCTGATCCTCGCCTACGGCACCGTCTCCCAGCTGGGTTTCATCGCCTCGGTGATGGCGATCGGTTCCCGCGAGGCGATGATGGCGGGCCTGGCCCTGACGTTCAGCCACTCCCTGTTCAAGGCCACCCTGTTCATGATCGTCGGCGCGATCGACCACACCGCCGGCACCCGTGACATCCGGCAGCTCTCCGGCCTGGGTCGGCGGCAGCCCCTGCTGACCGCTCTGGCGGCGCTCTCCGCGGCGTCGATGGCGGGTGTCCCACCGTTGTTCGGCTTCATCGCCAAGGAATCCGCCCTCGAGGCCGTCCTGAACGAGCCGCTGCTGGTGGGCATGCCCCGGGACCTGATGATGGTCGGACTGGTGATCGGTTCCATCCTCACCATGGCGTACGCCCTGCACTTCCTCTACGGCGCCTTCGCGGTCAAGCCCGCCACCCACTCCAGCGGCGGCGGCACCTCCGAGGCCGTGGGGCAGATGCACCCGGTGCGCCTGAAGCTGTGGATCGCCCCGTTCATCCTCACCGCCCTGACGGTGCTGTTCGGCCTGTGGCCGGCCCCGTTGGACTCGGCGATCGCCACCCACCTCGACGCCATCCATCCCCCGGCCCCGGGTGAAGAGGTCGGTCACCTGGCGCTGTGGCACGGATTCACCCTGCCGTTGCTGCTCACCGCGGTGATCATCGCGCTCGGTGCCGTCATGCACTGGCAGCGTCACCTGGTGGCCAAGGCCCAGCTGGAGGAACCGGGCCTCGGCAGCGCGGACACCGCCTACGACGCGATCCTGCGATTCTTCCGCAACGTCTCACTGCGACTGACCGCCTCCACCCAGCGCGGTTCCCTGATCGTGAACCTGTCGATGATCTTCGGCGTGCTCATCGTCCTGCCGATCACGGTCCTGGTCCTGGGTGAGCGCACCGACGTGCGTGTGGCCCTGTGGGACAACCCCTGGCAGGCACTGGCCTCGGTGGTCATCGTCATCGTGGCGATCGCCGCCACCCAGATGGACAACCGCCTGTCCGCCGTGATCATGGTCGGCATCACCGGTTACGGCCTGGCGTTCCTCTTCGCCCTCCACGGTGCCCCGGACCTGGCGCTGACCCAGACGCTGGTGGAGACGGTTCTCATGGTCGTGTTCATGCTGGTGCTGCGAAAGCTGCCCACCAACACCGAGTGGCGGCAGCCGGTGAAGACCAAACGTCTACGCGCCTGGCTGTCGATCGCGGTGGGCCTGTCGGTGACCATCGTCGCGATGTTCGCGATCAACGCGCGCACCGCGGAACCGATCTCGCAGTTCATGCCGGACCTGGCCTACGACATCGGCCATGGTTCGAACGCGGTCAACGTGCTGCTCGTCGACCTCCGTGCCTGGGACACCTTCGGTGAGATCTCGGTCCTGGTCATCGCCGCCACCGGCGTGGCCTCCCTGATCTACCGCACCCGTTCCTTCAGCCGCGACTCACGCCGCCCCACCCTGCGGGTGACCGGGCGGCGTTGGCTGGCAGCGGGGGTGGAGACGGAGCGCCAACAGAACCGTTCCCTGATGGTGGACGTGGCCACCCGCATCCTCTTCCCGTCGATGATGGTGGTCTCGCTGTACTTCTTCTTCGCGGGACACAACGCCCCGGGCGGTGGCTTCGCCGGTGGCCTGGTGGCCGCGCTGGCCTTCACGCTGCGTTACCTGGCCGGCGGGCGCGTCGAACTCGACGAGGCCCTGCCTGTCGACGCCGGTCGAATCCTGGGCGCCGGCCTCCTGTTGTCGGCCGCCGCGGCGTTCTGGCCGATGTTCCTCGGCCAGCCGCCATTGAGCTCCGACTACTGGGAGTTCACCCTGCCGCTGGTCGGCATGGTCACCGTCCCCAGCGCCCTACTCTTCGACGCCGGCGTCTACCTCATCGTCGTGGGTCTGATCATGCACATCCTCACCTCCCTGGGCGGCCAGCTCGATCTGGAGGAGGAGATGCGCAAGCAGCGCGCCCGCGACCGGGCCCGTTCCATGGCCCGTGCCGCGGAGCGTCGCCAGAAGGTCAGCGTGTCCGCCGACAGCCCGCGCCCCGGAAGCGGTGGCGTGAGCGGCGGGGAGATACCCGGGGAGCTGCGATCCCGGACCACCTCGGAAGCCATCCGAGAAGGAGAGGAGAAGTAGATGGTCGCGAATCTGTTCCTGTTGCTCGCCGCCGGCGTCCTCATCTCCTCGGGCGTCTACCTCCTGCTCGACCGCGCCATGACGAAGATGATCCTCGGGCTCATGCTCATCGGTAACGGCGCGAACCTGCTCATCCTGCAGGCAGGTGGGCCGGCGGGTTCCCCGCCGATCATGAACCGCGACAGTGAGGTCTACGGGGAGCAGACCGCCGACCCGTTGGCGCAGGCCATGATCCTCACCGCCATCGTCATCTCGATGGCGATGACCGCGTTCATGCTCACCCTGGCCTACCGCCAGTACCGTTACCGCACCGCAGACGTCATTGAAGATGACATGGAGGACACCGCCATCGCCGCCCGCCCCACCACCGCCGCCGCAGCGCCCGACCACGACGCCTCCGATGACCCGGAGACCGGCCGCATGACCAGCGGGGGCGACGCCTTCGGTCCGGAGTCCTTCGAGGCCCCGGTGAAGGGGGAGGAGGATGACTGAGACGCTCACCCCCTTCGTGGAGGCGCTGCTGCCCTTCATGCCCTACCTGATCCCGCTGCCGGTGGCGTTGCCGGCTCTGGCCGCGGCACTCGCGCTGCTGGCCGGCCGCCACCCGCACATCCAACGCACCATCGCCCTGGGCACGCTGCTGGCGCTGATCATCCTCAGCGCGTCCATGGTCATCGTCATCGATCTGCAGGGCATCCAGACCGTGCAGATCGGCGGGTGGGACGCGCCCGTGGGCATCACCCTGGTGGCCGACCGTTTGTCCACGGTGATGCTCACGGTCTCGGCCATCGTCCTGTTCTGCGTCATGTGGTACGCCATCAGCCAGGGTGTCCGCGACGGTGGCAAGGATGAGCCGGTGGCCGTGTTCCTGCCCACCTACATGCTGTTGAGCATGGGTGTGAACATGTCCTTCCTGGCCGGTGACCTGTTCAACATGTACGTCGGTTTCGAGGTGTTCCTCGTCGCCTCCTACGTGCTCCTGACCCTCGGCGCCTCACCGGCACGGGTGCGCTCGGGCGTCGGTTACGTCATGGTCAGCATGGTCTCGTCCATGATCTTCCTGTTCGCCCTCGCGATGGTCTATGCCTCCGTGGGCACGATGAACCTGGCGCAGATCGGCATTCGGATGGAGGATGTGCCCAGCGGCACGCGGGCGGCGATCTTCGCCACCCTGCTCGTCGCCTTCGGCATCAAGGCCGCCGTGTTCCCCTTGGACGCCTGGCTGCCCGACTCCTACCCCACCGCACCCAGCCTGGTCACCGCCGTCTTCGCGGGCCTGCTGACGAAGGTGGGCGTGTACTCGATCATCCGCATGCGCTCGGTGGTGTTCACCCACGGGGAACTGGACTCGCTGCTGATGTGGGTGGGGCTGGCGACGATGATCGTGGGCATCCTGGGTGCGATGGCGCAGAATGACATGAAACGGCTCCTGTCGTTCACCCTGGTCAGCCACATCGGCTACATGATCTTCGGCATCGCGCTGGGTTCCGCCCAGGGCCTGTCCGGCGCGATCTTCTACGCCGTGCACCACATCCTCGTGCAGACCGCCCTGTTCCTGGTCGTGGGTCTGATCGAACGCCAGGCGGGCACGTCTTCGCTGCGGCGCCTGGGTTCGCTGGCTTACACGGCCCCGGTCATCGCGGTCCTGTACTTCATCCCGGCCATCAATCTGGGCGGCATCCCGCCGTTCTCCGGTTTCCTGGGCAAGATCATCCTGCTGGAGGCCGGCGCCAACCACGGCGGCTGGCTGGCCTGGGTGCTCATCGCCGGCACGGTCATCACCTCGTTGCTGACCCTGTACGTGATGGTGCTGGTGTGGTCCAAGGGCTTCTGGCGCGACCGCAAGGACGCCCCGGAGGGCAATGTCGCCATCGCGCGGCCGGCCCCGCTGGCGGACGTCACCGACGAGGTCGACTTCCGCGAACGCGAGGACCCGGGTCGCATGCCGGTGGGCATGCTCGCCTCCACCGCCACGCTCATCGCCGCCTCCCTGGCGGTGACGGTGCTGGCCGGCCCGATTCTCAGCGTCACCGACCGGGCGGCCGAATCCGCCCAGGACACCGGCAACTACCGCACCGCGGTGCTCGGCACGAGGTGGCAGGACCCGGGCCGCTCCCTGGACCAGCAGCGTCTGGACGACGGATCCGACGTGCTGGACAACCGCAACCACCAGCTCCCTGAGCCGGTGCCCGCCATCGAGGAGGAGAGCTGATGTTCGACGGATTCCGCCGCCGGTTCCGCCCCTGGTTCGTGGTCTGGATCACGTTCATGTGGTGTCTTCTCATGGGTGAGGTGACCTGGGCGAATGTCGTCTCCGGCCTGTTGGTCGGCCTGGGTGTGGTGCTGGCGCTGCCGCTGCCGGCCATGCCGATCGCCGGCCTGCGGGTCAACTGGCTGCGGCTGGCCCGTTACCTGCTCATCTGGGTCGGCGAGCTCATGGTCGCCTCCGTCAAGGTGGCCTGGTTGGCGCTCCGGCCGGCCGCCCCGCCGAAGACCGCGATCCTGCAGGTGCCGATGCGGGTGTCGAATGATCTCGTTCTCGCCTTCGCCACGGCGCTGTACAACCTGCAGCCGGGTGGTTCGGTCTCCGACATCGACATCGCGAACCGTATGTGGACCATCCACGTGCTGGACGCGGACGACGAGGAGGACATCGTCCGGGAGATCGAGAACGTCGCGACGCTCGAGCGCCGCATGATCACCATCTTCGAGAAGGGATAGGCCCGTGGACCCCACTCTGTACAACGCATTCCTCGCCGTCGCCGCGGTGTTCTTCGCCGCCGGGTTCCTCATGATGGCCTGGCAGATCGTCATGGGCCCGAATTCGATGGACCGCATGCTCGGCCTGGACGGTTTCGTCGCCATGCTGCAGTGCGCCCTGGCCACCTACATCTGCTGGACCCTGGACACCACCGTGGCCAACGCCATGCTGGTCATCGCGCTGCTCGGCTTCATCGGCTCGGTGTCTGTGGCCCGCTTCCGCAAGAGGGATGGTTCCTGATCATGAACATCGCACTCATCGCAGACATCATCTCGCTGCTCTTCATCCTGACTGGCTCGGTGCTGGTCTTCTCGGCGGCGGTAGGCGTCATCCGTTTCAAGGACACCATGTCGCGCGTCCACGCGGTCACCAAGCCGCAGACCACCGGCCTGATCCTGACCATGATCGGCGCGATCTTTCACGTGACCGCCTCGGATGACTTCGGTGTCGCCGAGGCCGGTGATCTGGGTATCATCGTGCTACTCATCATCTTCGCCCTGATCACCAACCCGGTCACGGCCCAGCGGCTCGGGCGGGTGTCCCGTCGTGAGGGCCTCTACGGCGACAGGGACCAGCTCTCGCGTAACGACGCCCCCGCCGAACGCCCCATGCGCCGCCGGTGACGGTATCGGTCAGCCGATGCCCAGCTGGGGGCTGATCTCGGCGACGAAGCGTTCCGGATCGCTCTCGTACCAGATCCCGGCCATGCCGGGGACCTTCTTCACCACGGCGTCGGGAATGAGCTCGGCGGACTGTTCCGCGGCCTTCAGGCTCACCTGCTCCGTGGTCGTTGCGAGGATGAGCGTCGGCGCGGTGATCGCCGCGGCTTTCTCCCGCAGATCGACGCGCGCCACCTGCTCCAGGGAGGCGATCGCGGACGCCTTGTCCACTCCCAGCCTGCGCAGCAGGAACCGGGGCAGGAATTTCATGGCCCGGATCTGGCCCCGGATGCGGGCCGGGTCGAAGAACAGCTGCGGCTGGGACAGCACCAGACCGGTCACCCGTTGGGGCTGGGCCGCGGCCACGGCGACGGCGGTCACCGCGCCCATGGCGTGGCCGACGAGCACCACGCGCCGCAACTCGTTGCGGTCCAGGAAGGACTCCACCGCCGCGCGCTGCTCCTCGACGCCCCCGCGCCCCAGGTTCGGCAGCCAGGGTTTGACCTCGGCGGGCAGGCTGCGGACCACGCCCGTCCACGAGTCGGGCTGTCGGCCGGCGGGATGCAGGAAGACGACGTCGACGGTCCCGGTGCCCCCGGGAAGGTCCGCCCTGCCGCCGTGACCGGGGTTGGCGGTGTTGTCAGTACTCAACCGGTCTCAACTCCTCCAACTCATCGCAGGTTGCGTCGATCACATCCTGCCAGGATCCCGTCTTCCGGAAGATCCGACGCTGCCGCTGGTAGCCGGCCCCGCGCTCCAGGATCTCGGAGACGATCGCCAGTTCCCGGGAGCAGCCGAGTTCCTCGGCGAGCGGGGTGAGCAGATCGACCAGCTCCGCCAGCTCCTGGGAGACCCACCGCTCGTCGGTGTCCCGGGAGGTGATCACCAACGCCTCGAGCCCGTAGCGGGCCGCCCGCCACTTGTTCTCCGCGATGTGCCAGGGCTGCAGGATGGGCAGCTCCTCCCCGCGGTCGATCATGCGGTCATAGTGGACGACCAGGCAGTGGGTCAGGGCGACGAGGGCGGACAGTTCGCGCAGATTGCTGGTGGCGTCCGCCACGCGCACCTCGATGGTGCCCCACTTGCCGGCGGGGCGGATGTCGAAATGCATGGAACCGGTGTGGCTGATCACCCCTGAGATTTCCTGGTCACGCATGTAGTCCAGCCACTCCTGCCAGGAACCGAACTGGTACGGCAGGCCGGCGGTGGGCAGCTGCTGGTAGAGCATCGTCCGGTTGGAGGCGTACCCGGTGTCCAGCCCGTCCCAGCCCGGGGAGGAGGCCGTGAGCGCGAGCAGGTGCGGGAATTTCGTCATCAGGGCGTTGATGATGGGCCACACGCGGTCCTCGTGGCTGATGCCCACGTGGACGTGCACGCCCCAGATGAGCATCTGCTGGCCCCAGTACTGGGTGCGGTTGATGATCTCCGCGTAGGCCATCTTCGCGCTGATCGGCTGCTGCCGAAAATCCGAGAAGGGGTGCGAACCCGAGCCCCACACCCGCACGCCGAGTTCCGCGGCGGCCTCCTGCACGCAGGCCAGGTCGTGGGAGAGTTCCTCGATGGCCTGCGGCACGGTGTCGCACACCCCGGTGACCAGCTCCACGGTGTTCTGGAGGAATTCCTTCTCCAGATGGACTTCCGGGTGCCGTTCCTTGACCATGTCGATGACCTCGACGGCCTTGGGCACGAGGTCGCGGGTCTCGGGGTCGATGAGCCCGATCTCCCACTCGACGCCGAGGGTCGGTCGGGGGGAGCGCTGGAACTCCACTGCCATAGGGCTGAATCCTTAGATTGCGACCTGGCCGATGAGCACCAGGGTGAGGTCGTTGGCACCGGCGGTGCCATCCGGAAGGGTGTCGATGTATTCGCGGGCGACGCCGTCCACGCGGTCGGCCAGCTTGCGGGCGCGCTCCTCGGCCGTGGGGTTGCCCGGCTGGAAGAACACGGTGTTCTCCGGCAGGACCTCGACGTCGTCGGGCAGGTTGCCGACCTCGCCGACGTCGTGGCCCTCCTTCTGCATCGTCTCGGAGACGTCTGCGGCCAGGTTGGGGACGGTCGAGTTGTTCAGGATGTGGAGGCGCTCCGGGGCGGGCGCGGACCTGCCGGGGGCTGCCGCCGGAGCGGCGGCGCCACGGTCCGTGCCCGCGCGGTCACCGGCGGCGTCGTCGGCGGCGCGGGGGTTGGTGGTGCCGGGGGCGGTCGCGGTGCCGGGGGCGTCGTCATCCGCACCCTCGCCGTCAGCACCCCGGTCGGCTCCCGGCGCGTCACCGGGAACCTTGGCGGTGCCACCGGGAGCGCTGGCGTCGGGGGCGGCGCCGTCGTTCCCGGCGCCCGCCTCCGCCGGGGCGGTCGCGGTGCCGTTGCCACCGGTGGCGGTGGTGGTGTCCGCGTCATCCCGGGTCAGGGCGTAGAGGCCCCACAGTCCCAGGAGAAGCGCCACGGCGATGAGGACCATCGCCAGGCCGCGCAGGGGCAGGCCGCCGCCGGCGGGGGAAGTCTGGTTCTCCGTATTCACATCAGTCACATCTGCCACTCTAGTCGTCCCTGGCCTCTGTGTCTCCAGTGGCGCGCGCACGTTCGTCGGCGCGTCGGTCGCGAATACGCCGCAACCGGGCAGTGAGCGTCGGATGAGCCGCCATGGCCTCCGGGACGTCGATGAGGATGTTCAACCGCTGGTAATAGCGGACCGGGCTCATACCCAGCTCAGCACGGATCGCCTCCTCCTTGGCGCCGGTGGACCGCGGGGCCCGTTCCTCGAATGTGAGGATGCGGAGATCGTGGTCGGTGAGGGGGACATGCGCAGGCATGCCTAGACTGTAGAACATGACAGTTCGCCCCATCGTTATCCACGGCGATCCCGTGCTGCACACACCCACCGAGCCCGTCACGGAGCCCGTGGAGCAGCTGCAGGAACTCATCGCCGATATGTACGAGACCATGGAGGTCGCCCGTGGCGTGGGTCTGGCGGCCAACCAGATCGGCGTGAACAAGCGGCTGTTCGTGTACCACTGCCCCGACACCGACGGACCCGACGGCACGAGCCTGCCGAACGGCGAAGTTCGCCACGGATGCATCATCAACCCTGTGCTTGAGACCTCCGGGATCCCCGCCACCATGCCCGCCGACGACGGCACCGACGACGAGGCCTGCCTCTCCGTGCCCGGCGAGGGCTTCCCGACGCCCCGGGCCGACTGGGCACGCGCCACCGGCCTCGACGAGCACGGCAACGAGGTCTCCGTCGAGGGCTATGGTTTCTTCGCCCGCATGCTCCAGCACGAGGTGGGCCACCTCGACGGTTACGTCTACACCGACGTCCTCATCGGCCGTCACAAGCGCGCCGCCAAGAAGACCATCAAGCGCAACGGGTGGACCGAGGCGGGTCTGACCTGGATGCCGGGTGAGGACCGCGACCCCTTCGGCCACGACGACGTCGACCCCGACGACGACTAGTGTCCCGCATCTTCCGCTCCGACGCCGTCGCCGTGGGCGACCGGGTGGTCGTCCGCCGCGAAATTCCCGACACCCCCGGCCACCTGACGGACATCATCGGCCACGTCGTGTCGGTGGAACCGCTGATCGTGCGCCCCCAGGAAGTGGGTGGACTGCCCTCGGCGGCCGAGGCCGTCGAGATCCCGCCGGCACAGCTGAAGATCATCAAGAAACTCTCCCCCCGCCGGGTGCGCAATTCCGATATCCGCGCCGTGGAGGTGGCCACCGCGAAGGCCTTTCCCGGTATCGAACACACCTGGACCCGGGACGGCCAGTGGCTGCTGCGCGCCGGGGACGGCGTGACCGAACGCTCCAACTCCGCCGCCCCGCTGGGCCCCTCCGCCGGTTTCGGTGGCGTACCGCTGGAGGAGGTCACTGCCTTCTACGCCCGGCATGAACTCCCCGCGCGCCTGCTCATCCCCGAACGCATCGGCGCACCGGCGGAGAAACTCGTGTCCGCGCAACCCGGATGGCGGCTGGGACCCGAGATCATCATCATGACCCGCGATCTGGATCCCCTCCCCGAGATCACGGTGACGACGGAGCTCACCTTCCGCATCGATGACCAGCCTGACGACGACTGGCTGTCCCTCTACCATTTCCGCGGTCGCGCCCTACCGGTGCGCGCCCTGGAACTCCTGCGCTCCCGCATCGACGGCGTCATGGGTTTCGGTCGACTGCTCGCTCCGTCCGGGGAGACCGTGGCCATCACCCGCGGCACGCTGACCACCTCCGGGGATGAAACGTCCTGGCTCGGTTATTCCGCCGTGGAGGTCACCCCCGAGTGGCGGCGAAAAGGCCTGGGCACCCGCCTCGGCGCGGAGATGCTGCGCTGGGCGCACGACCGCGGCGCCGAGAAGGCCTACCTGCAGGTCATCGCCTCCAACGAGGCGGGGCGGATGCTCTACGAGAAGCTCGGCTTCCTCGAACATCACCGCCACCGCTACGCCGAGCACCGCGGATAGGCTTCGCGGCCGTCGAGAAAAGTTCGGCGGTCTGGGTCGGGGTGGTTCTGCCCTGCCCGGGGTGGTGGTCCGTTCCGGAAAGGGACAACCACCGGGTTGAGGCGCCCCGCCTGAAGAGCCGACCTGCGGATCTCCTCCCCCACGCACCGCACCCGGCCTAAACTCAGGCACATGACGCCCCGGCAGACCCGGCCGCACACGCCGCTTGATCCGGCCGCGCTGAGCTCGGCCGTCGAGCTGATCCGGACCGCCGCACCGCGCCTCACCGTCGCCGACCTGGCGGATCACGTCGGCTACAGCCCCTATCACTTCAACCGGTCCTTTCATGCCAGCGCGGGCATCACCCCGGGGCAGTTCCTCACCGCCGTGCGCATCGACATGGCCAAGCGGCTGCTGCTGACGGGCACGGGTGCGGTCATCGACGTCGCGGCGGAGGTCGGTTTCGACTCACTGTCCAGCTTCACCCGCCGGTTCCACGTCACCGTCGGCACCACCCCGGCCGCACTGCGGACCCTGGCCGACGACATCGCCGACACCACCATCCGGCCCTTCACCGTGGGCGACGCGTCCCAACCCGGGGTGCTGGTGCGGATCCACCTTGCGCCGGAGCTGCGTCCCGGCCCGGAGGTTGCGCTGTGGATCGGTTGGTTCCCCCGCCCCGTGCCGGTGGGACTGCCGGCCGCGGGCGTCGTGATCGCCCACGTCGATGACTGCGTGCTGCCGCTGTGCCCCGGCAACCCGTGGCTGTTCGGTTTCGTGGTCTCCCGGCACGTCGACCCGGATCAGCTGCTCATCCCGTCGCGGCCGGTCTACGCCCGCCACCCGGTGCCGATCACCGCACCGGGGGACGCCATGCTCGTGTTCTCCCAGGCGGGAGCACTGGATCTGCCACTGCTCCCGGCCCTGCCGGTCCTGGATGAGCGCGGCCGGCAACTCCGCAATCGGGGACAAACATCCGTGCGACGCGCGGCCTAACCTCAGAGGTGTCAACCCCCTTTCAACCCATCCGGCCAACCCGAGGAGCCCCGAAATGGCCATGCGTTTCGTTCCCAGTATCGCTTTCCCCGGCAACGGTGTAGAGGCGCTCACCTACTACCACGAGATCTTCGGCGGTGACGTCGAGGTGATGAAGTACGGCGAGGTGTCCGCCGAATTCCCCTTCACCCCCGACCCTGACGCCCTCGCCCACGGCATGCTCGAGGCCGGCAGCGTCCAACTCGCGGGCGGTGACGCGATGGGCGAGAAGAATCCCCCGTTGAAGTCCGACGTCTACACCTTCATGCTGATGTTCGACACGATCGGCGAGGCGGAGGAGATGATCGGGAAGTTCACCTCCACCGGCGGCGAAGTGTCCATGCCCTTCGAGGCGGCCCCCTGGGGTGACCATTACGGGCAGGTCACCGACCGCTTCGGTGTGCGCTGGGAATTCGTGGCGCCCACCGAGAAGGGCTGACACCCGTCCGGCACCCAGACTCCGGTGGGCACCCGCCCTCACCGGTAGTCTGGTCTGCATGCGGATCGTCAACTGGAACGTGAACTCGGCGCGCACCCGTGCTGACCGAATGGTCGACTTCCTGACGCGTCACGACGTGGACGTGCTGGCGGTCCAGGAAACCAAGTGCACCGACGCCCAATTCCCCTACGCGCGGTTCGAGGAGATCGGTTACGAGGTGGCCCACGTGGGGCACAGCCAGTGGAATGGCGTGGCCATCATCTCCCGCGTGGGCGTCACGGACGTCGAGAAGCAGTTTCCGGGACAGCCGGGTTTCCACAAGGACCCCGACGCCCCGCAGGACGTCGAGGCCCGCGCGATCGGCGCCACCTGCGGCGGGGTGCGGGTATGGAGCCTGTACGTGCCCAATGGCCGGGAGATCGCCGACCCGCACTACGACTACAAATTGCGCTGGTTGGACGCCCTGGCCATACACGTGCAGGACTCCCTGCGCGAGGACCCCGATCAGCGCCTGGTGCTGCTGGGGGACTACAACATCGCCCCGCGCGACGAGGACGTGTGGGACATCGCGGCCTTTGAGGGCTCCACGCACATCACCGAGCCCGAGCGCATCGCCTTTGACCTGCTCATCGACGCCGGCCTCACCGAGACCACCCGTCCGCTGAGCAGGGAGCGCTACACCTACTGGGATTACAAGGGCATGCGCTTCCAGAAGGGCGAAGGCATGCGCATCGATTTCCAGCTCGCCTCCCGCGCGCTGGCTGGGACCGCCACCCATGCGTTCGTCGACGTCGAGGAACGCTCCGGCAAGGGCGCCTCCGACCACGCCCCCGTCGTGGTCGACTACGACCTCCAGGGTGAGTTCGCGGGCCGCAGCCTGTCGCAGGCCTTCGACGAAGTCCGCTGATCCCGGCCTCCTTAAGCAATCCACGTGTCCCTCTCTTTCGACCTCGGCACCTGGCAGCTCATCGGGCTGCTCATCGACTACACCATCAAGATCCTGGCCATCGGCTTCGTCCCCGAGGGCCGACGCCCCTCCTCGTCGACCGCCTGGCTCCTGGCCATTCTGTTGCTGCCCTATATCGGCCTGCCCCTGTTCCTGCTGATGGGCAGCCCCTACATCAACCGGCGTCGCCACCGCATCCAGCAGGAGGCGAACGCGATGATCCGGGACGTGCACACGCACGTCCCGGACCAACCCGCGGGAATCGACCTCAACCCCACGATCGAATCCACGGTCCGGCTCAACCGGCGGTTGACCAATCTGCCGGCCGTCTACGCCCATAACCTGGGGCTGCACAACGACTATCAGCAGACCCTCCGGCGGATGGCGGAGGTGATCGACGGGGCGGAGAATTACGTCAGCGTCGAGATCTACATCATGGCCTGGGACGACAGCACCGAGGTGTTCTTTCATTCCCTGGAACGCGCGGTGCAGCGCGGCGTCAAGGTCCGCCTGCTCTTCGACCAGGTCGGATCCTGGAAATACCCCGGTTACCTCAAGCTCGGTCGGCGGCTGACCAGGATCGGCGTCGACTGGCATCTCATGCTGCCGCTGAAACCCTGGCGGGCCCGTTTCCGCCGACCCGACCTGCGCAACCACCGCAAACTGGTGATCATCGACGGCCGCGTCGGCTTCATGGGCTCCATGAACATGATCGACCGCTCCTACCTGCTGCGCAGCAACCGGCGCGCCGGCCGTCAGTGGATCGACAGCATGGTGGAACTCTCCGGCCCGGTGATCACGTCACTGGAGATGGTCTTCGCCGTGGACTGGTACACCGAATCCGGGGAGACCCTCGACCCCACACCGCCGGCCGCTGATCCGGGGAACACGGAGGACACCAATATCGTCCAGTTCGTGCCCTCGGGCCCCGGCTACACCACCGAGCCGAACCTGCGGATGTTCACCTCGATCATCCACCACGCCAAGGACCGCCTGGTGTTGTGCTCCCCGTACTTCATCCCCGATGAAGCGCTGCTGGACGCGGTCACCACCGCCTGTTACCGGGGGGTGCGGGTGGACCTGCTGGTCTCCGAGCAGTCGGACCAGTTCATGGTCCACCACGCCCAGTCCAGCTATTACCAGGTACTGCTGGAGGCGGGCGTGCACATCTACCTCTTCCCCTCCCCCTACGTGCTGCACACCAAGTTCATCCTCGCCGACCCGGACGACGGGGGCGATGACGCCGTGGGCACCTACGGCTCCTCCAACATGGACATCCGCAGCTTCGGCCTCAACTACGAATCGACCCTGATGATTGCGCGCGGAAACATCCTCGACGAACTGAACGAACTGGGTGACACCTACCGCTCCGTCTCCCGGGAGCTCACGCTCGAGGAGTGGAACCGCCGCGGCTTCTTCCGTCGCTACGTGGACAACGTCATGAAACTGACGTCCGCGCTGCAGTGACTTTCCGGCCGCGTTCCAGCTACTTTCCGACGCTCGCGTCAGGCGGCCGGCTGCGCGCGGTGGCGTCCGGCGTAGACCGCACCCAGAGTGGCCAGCACCGCGCAGGAGACCATGCCGACGGCCATGGACACGCCGGCGTCGGAACCCAGCCCAACCAGGGGGCTGACGAGACCCGCGAAACCGAACTGCAGGAAGCCCATCAACGCACTCGCGGCCCCCGCCCGCTTGTTCACCAGGCCGGTGCCCAGGGCGGTGGAATTGCTCAGGACGGGGCCCACCAGAGACACCGCGAGGAACAGCAGCGGGAGGATCAGCCAGGCCACGGGGTGGACGATCATGACCACCACCAGCGCGGTGGAGAACACGATGATGAGCACCAGGCAGGCGGTGAGGATGGCATGGGTGTCCACGCGTCCGATCAGCCGGGCGTTGATGGTGTTGGCCAGCAGCAGCCCCACGGAGTTGAGGCCGAAGAGCAGGGCGTAGGCCTGCACGGAGAATCCGAGCTGGTTCTGCAGCACGAACGGTGAGGCCGAAATGTAGGCGAACATGGCGGCGAAGCCGAAGGAGAAGCTGAAGAGATAACCACGGTATCCCCGGCTGCGCAGCACGTAGGCGAAGTTGCCGAGAATGCCGCCGAGGGTGAAGGGGCTGCGTTCCCCCGCGGGTTTGGACTCGCGGATGAGGAACACGGTCACCAGCAGCTGGGCGAGGGCGAGGGCGGCGAGGATCCAGAACAGGCCTCGCCAGCCGAGCGGTTCGACGAGCAGCCCGCCGACGACGGGCGCGAGGATCGGCGCGATGCCCTGAATGCTCATCAAGAGGGCGAAGGCCCTGGCCGCCTTCTCCCCGCGGGCCAGATCCGGGATGACGGCACGCGCCAGCACCACGCACGCCCCTCCCCCCAGACCCTGGAGCAGGCGGGCGAGGATGAGAATCTCGATGGTGGGTGACACGGCGGCGAGGACCGCCGCGGCCAGGGAGAGGACGGCGCCGCCGACCAGCAACCCCTTACGTCCGAGCGAATCCGAGATCGGCCCGGTGACCAACTGGCCGAACGCCAGCCCGAGAACAAATCCGGAGAGCGTCAGTTGCGCCATCGACTCGGTGCTGCCCAGATCCTCGGAGAGGAGCGGCAGAGCCGGCAGGTACATGTCGATGGCGAACGGCCCCGAGGAGGTCAGGAGCGCCAGGCCCGTCAGGAGAGGGAGGGTCAGCTGTTGCCTGCCCCGCCCCCGATCGTTCTGCGTCATCCGTCTCCCTCTTTCGGCAGCTGCCCGGGCAGCGCGCAAAACGTTGATCTTATCCTGAAACATAACGCCCCGCAGCAACTTAGAAATAATACCTTTAATATTTACCGATCGAGTGCTACATTCAGATGGCTATAGAGTGTCTGGCCCGTTACCGGAAGGTAACGAGTTCGGCCAATAATTGGAGAGGGGACACGCCATCACCGTCGACGAGACCAGCCCTCCGAGGTTTCAGGCCGCTTCTTTTCCCGGCATCCATCACTACCTCAGCCCGCGCCCCATCCCGAGGGACCGCGACGTCGTCGCCCTGTCCTTTCTCGGTGCGGCGGTCCGCTGGCTGACCGTCTTCGCGTCCGTGCTCGCGATGATCACCGCGATCTACCTGATCGTCGACGGTGTCCACGGCATGGGGACCGGGCCCGTCAGCCGACTCCTCGACCTGGCGACGCACCCGCTCATCGGGCTCCTCGTGGGCATCCTGGCCACCGCGGCGATCCAGTCCTCGACGACGGTGACCGCGCTGACGGTGGCGGCGGTGGGTTCCGGCGCGATCTCCGTGACCATGGCGGTGCCCATCATTCTGGGCGCCAATATCGGCACCACGATCACCGCCTCGATCGTGGCCTTCAGCTATGTGGGCAGGCGGGGGGAGTTCTGCCGCGCCTTCACCTCGGCGTCGCTGCACACCTCCTTCAACCTGCTGTTCGTGCTGGCGATGCTGCCCGTGGAGCTGATCTTCCATCCGCTCCAGCACCTGTCCGGCCTCTTGTCGGACCTGTTGGTGGGCGACGTGAGCGAGCCGACCGTCACCGGCGGCTTCGTCTTCTCGCTGTTCTCCCCGCTCGTTGACGTCCTCGGCATGCAGGGAGTCATCGGGGCGGTCTTCGAACCGCGGGCCGCCGCCCTGGCGTGCATCGTGCTCGGCACAGTCCTGGTGCTGGTCGCGGTGCGTGTGATCGGCGCGCAACTGAGCACCCTGATGGCGGCCAGGTCCCGCACGCTGATCAAACGGTCGACGGGCGCCTCCGACTTTCTGGGGGTCGCCACGGGCACCCTGGTCACGATGGGCGTGCAGGCCTCCGCGGTGACGGTCTCCTCGCTGCTGCCCTTCGCCGCGGCGAAGTCGATGAAGCTGCGGGAACTGCTGATGATCACCGTGGGCGCCAACGTGGGCACCACGTTCACCGCGCTGCTGACCGCGTTGGCGGTGCCGGGTTCCCTGGGCCCCTTCGCCCTCCAGGCGGCGCTGATCCACCTGCTGTTCAACCTGATCGGCGCCCTGCTGGTGCTGTTCGTGACGCCACTGCGGGACCTGATCATCCGGCTGGCGGAATTCGGCGGACGCGCCGCCGCCCGCAGCTACGTGGCCGCGGGCGCGTTCCTCGCCTCGTTCCACCTGGTGATCCCTGCCGTCATCCTGCTGGGCTACGCCACCCTGAATTGACGGACGGGCCGGGCCCTCTCCCCCCCCCGGTCAGGCGTCGCGGCGTTCCAGGGCCACCACACCGAGGATCCACAACCCCACGGCCCAGGCGGCGAAATAGAGGCCACTACCGGCGACTCCCCATGACGCGTCCGCAACGGCCATGTCGTTGATGAAGGCGTTGAAATTCTCCATCGGTAGATACGGCATGATGTCGGAGCCCACCCGCGGGATGAGGCCGACGAGCGCCTCGATGCCCATGAACCAGATGAGCATCAGAGCCACCGCTCCGGTGGTCTGGCGCAACAGCAGCGCGACTCCCTGGGAGAGGAGCATCAGCAGCGCGGCGCTCAGCGGATAGACCCACATCAGGCGCAGGGCCTGCTCATCCTCGAAGGGGTCGAACAGTTCGCTGGCGGAGGCCGGGGCCAGCGCCTTGGCCACGAAATAGCTGATGAGGACCGCCAGGAAGGTCAGCGCGGCGGCGACGACGACGTAGAGCAGCATCTTCGCCAGGGCCACGATCCAGCGCTGCGGGGTCGCCAGGTAGGTGACCGACTGCAGGTTGTAACGATATTCGGTGGTCACCACCATGACCGCCTGGATGATGAGCACCGTGAAGCCGAAGGTGTAGACCGCCAGGACGATGGTGGAGGCGGACAGCGTGGGGAACCCGGGCTCAGCCTCAGCGGTGAAGTTACCCTGCATGGCGGCCCAACCGATGCTGAAGAACAGGAACAGGGCCGTGGTCCACCAGAAGGAACGGGTGGTGCGCAGTTTGGTCCATTCGGAGGACAGGGCGTGCACGAACGTCATGATTATTTTTCCTCCGTCTGCTGCGTTTCGACGCCTGACTGGACCTGCGGGGCGGGCTGGACCGCCTGCTCACCGGGGTTGCGGCCGTGGTACTGCACGGCGTCACCGGTCATCTCCATGAAGGCGTCCTCCAGGGACGCCTGGCGCAGGCTCAGCTCGTTGAGCAGCACCCCGGTCGAGAAGGCCAGGGCGCCGATCTCGTCGGTGCTGCGCTCGGGGATCTCGATCATCGCCCGGTTCTCCGGATCCATGCCTTCGTGGAACTCAATGTTCTCCTCGCGCAGCGCGGCGAGGAATGCGTCGTGGCTGTCGGTGCGCACCACGACGGTGGAGGCGGAGTGCTGCTTGATGAATTCGTAGGTGGAGGTGTCGGCGACCAGCCGGCCCCGCCCGATCACGATGAGGTGGTCGGCCGTCATCGCCATCTCCGACAGCAGGTGGGAGCTGACCAGAACGGTGCGTCCCTCCGCGGCCAGAGACTTGAGCAGGCCGCGGACCCAGCGGATGCCCTCCGGGTCCAGCCCGTTGACGGGCTCGTCGAGGATGAGCACCTGCGGATCGCCCAGCAGCGCGCCGGCCAACCCGAGGCGCTGGCCCATGCCGAGGGAGAAACCGCCGGCCTTCTTGCCCGCGACGTCGGTCAGCCCGACCAGTCCCAGGACCTCTTCGACGCGACTGGCGGGCAGGCCGTTGGACTGGGCGAGCCACTTCAGGTGGTTGGCCGCGCTCCGGTTGGGGTGCACCGCCTTCGCGTCGAGCAGCGCACCGACCTCGGTGACGGGGCGGCGCAGCTCACGGTACTTCTTCCCCCCGATGGTCGCGGTGCCGGCGGTGGGACTGTCCAATCCGAGGATCATCCGCATCGTCGTCGATTTTCCCGCCCCGTTGGGTCCCAGGAATCCGGTGACAATTCCCGGTTTCACCGAGAATGTCAGGTCGTCGACAGCACGGACCTGCCCGTACTGTTTCGTCAGGCCTTCTACGTCGATCATGCTGTCCAGACTGCCACAGGCTTTCACACCCCCGCCTGTTGAGTCCCCGAGTCACTCAGCCCCGCAGGCCGTCGACGATTTTCCGCAGACCCCGCAACGATTTCCGGAAAGCGGGCATCAACGGCAGGGACTCGAGGTCGTCGAGAGGCACCCAGCGCAGCTCCAATGACTCCTCGTTCGGGTGGATGAGTAACCGTCGACCGTGGCTGGTGCGGGCGATGACCGTGGTGTACGTCCAGTTCCCGGCCAGTTCCGGCCTCCGCGGATCCGGCGGGAACGGCCCCGCCGTGACCTCCTCGTGAAGCACCTCGATCAGGCGTGGGTCCAGGGAACACTCCTCCACGGCCTCCCGCACCGCGGCCTCAGCGGGTGATTCATGGGAGTCCCGCGCCCCGCCCGGCAGCGCCCAGGTGCCACCCGCGTTCGTCCACAGTGCCCGGTGTTGCATGAGCACCTCCGGACCGGCCACAGGCTCCTTCGCAGTCTTCGCAGTACCCGACGTGTCGGCGCCTCCCGCGGTATCCGGTTCCGCGAGCAGGAGCAGCCCCGCCGCCCCATGGCGGCCCCATACCTTCACGTCACCGGGCCCCGCGGCCCAACCGTTTCCGTCACCGTTCATGCAATCGACAGTAGCGGCATCCGACCCTCGTCGTCCGGCCCTCCCCACCACGACACGGCGCCGCCTCCTCCGTGGTTCCGGAAATGCGAGCCAAGCATGGCATTTGATGGCGCGGGCGGGTTATCCTAGGGCAATGACCGGCGCTAAGGACACCTCCGAGTCTGCATCGCCGATTCAGCCGGGGGATTCCACAGGAGCGCAGCTCGTCTACACCCGGACCCGGCTGCGCGACCTGAACGACGGCAACTACGGGACTCCGCGCCGCCGTCGCATGGAGGATGACGGCGCGGATGTCCCCGAGGACACGCAGGACCACTGGCTCGACGAGGTGACCTCGGAGGAGGGGGAGGACCGGCGGGGGCTGAGCGTCCGCGCGATGGACACCTTCATCGTGCCGGTGCTGTGGCTGCGGAGGATCTTCTCCTACATCGCCACCACGCCGGGCAAACTTCTGTCGGTCACCCTCATTCTCTCCGTGGCGATCTTCGCCGCCGGCTACTCCATGTCGCAGTCCTCGGCCACCCGCCAGACCTCGTTGGACGTCCTCCTGACCTCCACGGAGCCGATGAGTTACGCCGCGCACAACCTTTACACCTCCCTGTCGCTGGCCGACACGATCGCCACCACCGGGTTCGTTCAGGCCGGCGTCGAGTCTGCCGGGACCCGGGCCCGTTACAACTCGGCGATCGACCGGTCCTCGGTCGCCGCCTCCGAATCAACCGCCGGTATGTCGCGTGGTGACGAACACGCCCTCGAGCTGGCCACCACCATCCAACGTCAGCTGCCCGTCTACACCGGCCTGGTGGAGACCGCGCGGACCAATAATCGGGCCGGCAACCCGGTGAGCGTGGCGTACATGGCCGAGGCCTCGTCGTTGATGCGCGAGGAGATCCTGCCGGCCGCCTCCGAACTGTTCATCCTGACCAGTGGGCAGGTGCGGGACCAGCAGAATCAACTCACCGCCCCACAGTGGGTGCCGCTGTCCGGCCTGTTGGCCGCCGTCCTATTTCTGCTGCTGGCGCAGTGGTGGCTGTGGCAGCTCACCCGCCGCCGGTTGAACAAGGGGTTTTTGGCGGCCACCGCGCTCATGATCATCGCGATCTTCTGGGTCTCGGTGTCCAATTACGGCACCTGGCAGGCCGGCACCCGCGGTTTCGAGGAGGCGTCCATGCCGTGGGATTCCCTGACCGCCTCCCGCATTCAGGCGCAACAGGCCCGCACCACGGAGACGCTGTCCCTGGTGCGACGGGAATCCGTCGACGGGAACCTCGATTCTTTCACCGACACCATCAACGGGGTTCGCGCCGCCCTCGATGACTACGAGGCGGCGGAGGGCCACAATCCCCTGGTCACCGGCGGCAACTCCCAGCTGGTCGAGGAAGGGCGCCAGGCCCTGGCGGACTGGGAGAACGCCCACGAGCGCTTCGCCGCCGCGTTGAGCACGGGTGACTACCAGGAGGCGGTGCGGTTGTCGACGACCACGACCGTCGCCCCTGGTTCCCCACCGACCTCCGCCGGTGCCTACGACACCCTCGACGCCGCCCTGTCCCGGCTGATCGCCGACGCCCGGTCATCGATGCGTGCCTTCATCAACGACGGACTGGCGGCCACGCAGCTGGTCTCCACCGCCGTGATGGTCCTCTCCCTGGCCGCGGTGGTCGCCGTCTGGCTGGGCGTGCGCCCCCGGCTCCAGGAGTACCTGTGAACGCCTCCCGACACCTCCGCCTCGGCGCCGTCGCATTGGCCGCCACCCTGGGATTGTCGTCCTGCGCGCTCATCCCCTTCCCCGAGTCCTCCACTCCCCCGCCGCAGGTGGGCACCGCCCGCGGTTACGGCCCGCCGTTGCCCGCCGGGGCGGTCGTGGAACCTGCGGGAGAAGCCGCGGCCCGGGAGATCGACACCGACGACCTGACCGGTTCGTTGCGCCCCGACGACGCCACCCCGGAGGAGCGCATTCCCGACATCGTCCAGCGCGGACGCATCGTGATCGGCGTCGATCAGTCCCAGAACCTGCTGTCCTACCGGGATGCGGTCACCGGTGAGCTCCGGGGCTTCGAGGTGGACCTCGCCCGAGAGATCGCCCGCGACATCTTCGGCGACCCCGGGCGGGTGGACTTCCGGTTCGTGGACAGCGCCGACCGCGCGAACTCACTAAAGAACCGGGACGTCGACGTGGTCATCCGCACCATGACGGTCACGGCCAACCGGCAGGAGGAGGTCAGCTTCTCCACCCCGTACCTGACCACCGACTCCCGCCTGCTGGTGATGAACAATTCCGCGATCGAGGGGGTGGACCAGCTGCCCGGCAGAACCGTCTGCATCGCCGACGGCTCGACCGCCCTGGAGAAGGCCCGCCAGCACGCCCCGGAATCGCCGCTGCTCAAGACCCGCAACTGGGCGGACTGCCTGGTGGCCCTGCAGCAGAACCAGGCGAACGCCATCCTCTCGGACGACACGATCCTGTCGGGCATCGCCGCCCAGGACCCCTACACCCGCATCGTCGGCCAGTCCATGGCGCGCGAGGATTACGCCGTCGGCATGGCGCTGCCCAGCGAGAAATACGACCCGTCAGGACTGATCCGCCAGGTCAACTCCACCATCGAACGCATCCGGAACGACGGGACGTGGTGGCGCCTCTACGACCGCTGGTTCTCCCCCTACCTGTCGACTCCCGGCCCGCCGCCGCTGGACTACCGTGAAGAAACCGAACCGGTCAGTGAAGAGGTGAACCAGTGAGCCCCGCCCAGCCCCCACGACCCACCGACGACGGTGACGGCGCGGGGTTCACCCCCGATCACATCACCGACCGCTCCGAGCGCCTGAAACACCTCGACCATCTCGACAACGTCACCGGCGACACCGGACGTCAGGACCACCTCGAGGGAACCCAGGCGGTCATGTACGACCCCTTCGCCGACGACGATGAGGCCCCGGAGGAGGAACCCAGCCCCCGGGAGGCTGCGGAGCGGGTCGCCGACGACGCCGCGCACGGCACGCAGGCGGTGAAATTCGACCCCTTCGCCGACGACGAGGACGACGAGGACGACGAGTGGGACGATTTCGACGAGCAGTCAGGCGACATCAACGCCCTGCTCGCCGACCTGGAAAATCTGCGGGGCGGGCAGAGCTCCGTCACCCAGCCCTCGGCCACCCAGCCATCCTCGGAGGACACCTCGGCCCGGGCCCGGGAACAGGCACTGTCCACCTTCCGGAAGCGCCGCGGCACCCGGCGCGTCGGGCGCAGCATCGCCGACGGCATGGTCCACCTGCCGTTCGTGGTGCCCACCCGCCCGGAGAACGCCCTGATCGACGTCCGCGAGGCCGTCCAGACGAAGGGGATCTCCTCCCCCCAGCTCGACCCCGGTGACATGGTGG
>CAYSIP010000017.1:0-23833 GCA_964431055.1 uncultured Corynebacterium sp.
GAGGCCGCCCGTCAGGTCCGCCATGAGGTCGGCCGGGAGAACATCTTCTTCATCCACGTCTCCCTGGTGCCGTACCTCGCCCCCTCCGGGGAGTTGAAGACTAAACCCACCCAGCACTCGGTGGCCGAACTGCGTTCCATCGGCATCCAGCCTGACGCGATCGTCCTGCGCTGCGACCGGGAGGTGCCGGGGCCGCTGAAGGAGAAGATCGCGCTGATGTGCGACGTCGAGCCCGAGGGCGTGATCTCGTGCGCGGACGCCCCCTCGATCTACGACATCCCCGAGGTGCTGCACCGCGAAGGCCTGGACTCCTTCCTCATCCGCACGCTGAACCTGCCCCTGCGTGAGGTCGACTGGCGCAGCTGGCGTGATCTGCTCCAGCGCGTCCACCACCCGGTCGGGACGGTCACCGTCGCGGTCGTCGGCAAGTACATCGGTCTGCCCGATGCGTACCTGTCAGTGGCGGAGGCGATCCGGCACGCCGGTTTCCACCACCGGGTGCATGCGGACATCCGCTGGATCACCTCCGAGGACTGTGCGAGCCCGGAAGGCGCGGCCCAGGCCCTGGCGGGAGTGGACGCGGTCGTCATCCCCGGCGGTTTCGGCGTCCGCGGCATCGAGGGCAAGCTCGGCGCCATCCGTCACTGCCGAGTGAACCGGGTGCCGCTGCTCGGCCTGTGCCTGGGCCTGCAGTGCATCGTCCTGGAGGCCGCCCGCACCGCCGGCATTGACGCGGCGTCCTCCACCGAGTTCGATCCGACCACGCCCGAACCGGTGATCTCCACCATGGCGGAACAGCAGGCGGTGCTGGAGGGCCGGGCAGACCTCGGCGGCACCATGCGCCTGGGCGCCTGGCCCGCCACCCTCGCGGAGGGATCCCTGGTCGCCGAGCTCTACGGAGCCACGGAGGTCACCGAACGGCACCGACACCGCTTCGAGGTCAACAACGCCTACCGGGACCGCATCACGGAAGGCTCCGGCCTGGTGTTCTCGGGCAATTCCCCGGACGGGCAACTCGCGGAGTTCGTCGAGTACCCGCGCGAGGCCCACCCCTTCCTCGTGGCCACCCAGGCCCATCCCGAATACCGGTCCCGGCCGACCCGGGCGCATCCGCTGTTCGCAGGCCTCATCGGCGCGGCACTGGGGGAGAAAGCCTAGATTGGGGGCATGTCCCATGAATTCACCGTCCTTGACTCGGAACTGCTGATCGACGCCCCGATCCTCGCCGTGCGCCGTGACACCGTGGCCATGCCCGGTGGCACCACGGCCAAACGGGAGATCGTCGAGCACTTCGGCGCCGCAGCGGTCGTCGCCCTCGACGAGGATGGGCGGATCGCGATGGTGCGTCAGTACCGCCACTCCGTACGGGACCGGCTGTGGGAGCTGCCCGCCGGAATCCTCGACTTCGTCGGCGAGGATGAGCTGGTCACCGCCGAGCGCGAACTCCAGGAGGAGGTCGGCCTGGCCGCCCGCGACTGGTCCGTGCTCGTCGACGTCGTCGCCGCCCCCGGTTTCTGCGAGGAGGCGGTGCGTGTCTACCTCGCCCGCGACCTCCGCCAGGTCGAACAACCCGAGGCCGAGCACGAAGAGGCCGACATGATCATGGAATGGGTGGATCTGGAGGAGGCGAAGGCCCGGGTCTTCCGCGGTGAGATCGTCAATTCCATCGCCGTCGCGGGGGTCATGACCGCCGCCGAGGTCGCCGCCGGCCGCGCAGAACCCCGCCCGGTGGCCACCCCGTTCCGCTACCGGCCGACCTCGCTGTCCGAACGCCGCCGGGCTGCCGGCATCGTCCCGGACATGAAGAAGCTGTGACCGCCCCACGCACGATTGCCACGACCTGGCTCAACCACCTCGCCGTCGAGCGTGGGCTGTCCACCAACACGCTCAGCAACTACCGGCGCGACGTCGAGCGCTACCTCGACTGGCTGGACGACAACGGCATCGACGACCTCGGCGCGGTCGCGGCCACCGACCTCGAGGCCTACGTCGCCGACCTGCGGCGTGGTGTCCGAGGCAGACCCCTGGCCGCCTCCTCCACCGGGCGCGCACTCGTCGTCGCGCGCGGCCTGCACAAATTCGCCGTCCGGGAGGGTGCGGTGCCCGTCGACGTCGCCGCCGAGGTCTCCCCGCCGGCCACCGGCCGCCACCTGCCCGACGTGCTGACCGTGGACGAGGTCACCACGCTTCTCGACGCCGTGCCCACCGGCGAGATCGCGACCCCCGCCGACCTGCGTGACCGGGCCCTGCTCGAACTGCTCTACGGCACGGGGGCCCGCATCTCCGAGATCACCGGGCTCGTCGTCGACGATGTCACCGACTGCGACGGCATCCTCAAGATCACCGGCAAAGGTGACAAGCAGCGGCTCGTCCCCGTCGGGTCGAAAGCGCTCGAGGCCGTCGACGACTACCTCGTGCGTGCCCGGCCCGTGTTCTCCAAGGGGAAATCCCACGCCCTGCTGCTCAACACCCGCGGTGGAACTCTGTCCCGACAGAGCTCCTGGGCGGCACTCAAGACCGCCGCCACCCGCGCCGGGCTGAAAAAGGATATCTCCCCGCACACGCTGCGCCACAGTTACGCGACCCACCTGCTGGAGGGCGGGGCGGACGTGCGCGTGGTTCAGGAACTCCTCGGCCACTCCTCGGTGACCACCACGCAGATCTACACCCACGTCACTGCCGAGAACCTGCGCCAGGTGTGGCGGGAGGCGCACCCGCGGGCGTGATCACCGGTCGCCCCGGAATCCCCACAGCTCCGGCAATGCCGCCCTGACCAGGGTGAGGGCGTCGGCGAGAAGGTACCTGAGTTGTCCGGTCTTGAAAGCCACGCAGGGGGCCTTCGTTTTCGGGTACCTGATGGTAGTCACCCCGACCACCACCCCGGCGGGTGTCTCGAGGCGGACCTGACGGCCATTTTTCGCATCCGCCAGACCTGGCCACGGGATGGTGCTGCGGGCGCTGGGTTCCGGAACGGGCCGCACACACCGCAGCATCTCGAGCCGGACCTGTGGACGGGCGGACCGGCAGCTGTTGTTCGGCGACGGTGAGACTGCCCTGGACGGTTCAAGCCGCCCGGCGAGGGCGGGCAGGAGCGTGGCCTTCCCCCCCCGGCCACCTCGTCGACGATGGCGACGCGGGCGCCCGGGCGACAATGAAGTTCAGGTGGTCGGGGAGTGTGCGCCCGCCTCGGCAAACGGTGAGTTCCCGGGCGGAAAAGTGCGCTTCGAACATGGTGCTTCCTCGAGAAGTCGCGGGATTCGGACCGAGGTGGAAGGGGTCATCTCTTCTCCGTCCGTTGGGCCATAACAGCGGTGGCGGGCCCACGGCACCGGATTCCGGATCCGGCGGGGCCTCATCGGTTGCCGTGATCAGAGGAAGTACAGACACACGATGACCATTTCAGCAGTCCACTGGACCCGGGGTGGGGTGCGAACGCGGTACAGTGCAGTGCGTCGCTCCCGCCGCCCACCACGCTCCAGAAGGAACACCCGTGCTCCCAAGGAAAACCCCCGCCCTCATCACCGCCGGATTTCTCACTGCCACCCTGGCCGTCGCGCCGGGGGCAGCCGCCCAGTCACTGCCTGAGCTACCGGGCGGAATGTCAGTGCCCGACGTTGATCTGAGCGCCCCGATCTCGGTGCCGGCCGGTCAGACCACCACCGTCGATTTGGGCGTGCCGGTCCAGGTCAGCTATCAGCAGAACGGCTGGTCCGTCGTCTCCAGCGGGACGAGTGTGTCCGTCACCGCCCCCGCCGAGGGCGCCGCGAGCGCCTCGGTCCCGGTCTCTTATGCCGGATATGGCGCCACCATCACTCTGGTGGCGGAGCCCGGGACGCAGCCGCCCGCTGCCGGGGAGCCCGCGCCGAGTGACGAGGCCGCCGACTCCGGGAATGAATCCGCGAAGGAGGGTGCTTCTCCGCAATCGCCGACGGAAGCCACTGACCGCCCACAGCGCTCACCGCGCCCCGAGCGCGATCAGGCGAAACCGGTGGACGTGACCGCAGCGGAGCGGTTGAGCTTTGACGCCACCATCGAGGACAATGCGATCGTCGTCAAGCTCGGTCTGATTGAGGCCGCCGATCTCTACAACCGTTTCCGGGACACCTCCCGGGACGGGTTGAAGGTGCGCTACGTCGACGCCGACGGCGGCATCATCAAGGGCGTGGAGCGCGACATCGACGCCACCGCCCGCACCATGACCCTGACCTACCCGGCCGGGGAGAGTCCGGACAACCCGTTCATCATCGAACTGGTCCGCGACGATGAGGTCGCCGAGGTCATCGTCACCCTCACGGCGCCTGATTCCCCGCTCACCCAGGCCGCCGGACAGGCGGACGGCACGATGGCCGCCGGGGAGGCGAGTTCACAGGAGCGTTCCAGTGGTGCCAGTGTCGGGGCACTGACCATCGGGGCGGTCGTCCTCGCGCTGCTGGCGGGCCTGGTTATCCTGCTGCTCGTCCGCCGCTCACGATGGGCAGATAAGTAAAGTCAAAAGGCTTGACTTGAGGGAGGGTCGTGCCATTGTCCAATCGCCGACGTCCCAACATGTAACCTGGTTGGGAGCATTGGCGTGAGGTGCACGGCCGCGGAATGAGTCAAGGAAGAAGGTTTGACTGTGAGCGATGCGGGACTGTCCGATCTTAAGGACCCTGTAGTAGGGCTGACCGGGCGCCCGGTCCGGGAGCTGCCCGAACCTGCCCCGCTGGACAGGCATGGACCGGCCAAGATTATCGCCATGTGCAACCAGAAGGGCGGGGTGGGCAAGACCACCTCGACCATCAACCTGGGCGCGTGCCTGGCCGAGCTGGGCCGTAAGGTGCTGCTGGTCGATCTCGATCCGCAGGGGGCGTTGTCGGCGGGGTTGGACATCCGGCACGAGGAACTCGACATCACCGTCTACAACCTGCTGCTGGACAACACCGCGACCATCCACAGCGCCATCCACCACACCGCCACCCCCAACCTGGACATGGTGCCGGCCAATATCGACCTCTCGGCCGCGGAGATCCAGTTGGTCAACGAGGTCGGTCGCGAGCAGACCCTGGCCCGTGCACTCCGTCCGGTGATGAAGGACTACGACTACATCATCCTGGACTGCCAGCCCTCCCTGGGGCTGTTGACGGTCAACGCACTGGCGTGTGCCCACGGGGTGATCATCCCCATGGAGTGTGAGTACTTCTCCCTCCGTGGCCTGGCGCTGCTGACGGACACGGTCGAGAAGGTCCGGGACCGCCTCAACTTCGACCTGGAGATCGTCGGCATCCTGGTCACCATGTTCGACCGCCGCACCTCGCACGCCCGGGAGGTCATGTCCCGGGTCATCGAGGTCTTCGGCGACCAGGTCTTTGATTCCGTGATCACCCGCACCGTCCGCTTCCCGGAGACCTCGGTCGCCGGGGAGCCGATCACCAGCTGGGCCCCGCGGTCCGACGGCGCCCAGCAGTACCGGGCGCTGGCGCGGGAGGTCCTGGAGCGGACGAGCTGATCCGTGGCTGAACAGCCCGTGGCCGGGAACAGCGGATCCGCCGGGCAGCCGACAGGTGTGGAGCAGACCAGGTTCCGGGTGGAGCTGCCGAATTTTGAGGGCCCGTTCGACCTGCTGCTCCAGCTGATCTCCCATCGCCGCCTGGACGTGACCGAGGTGGCGCTCTCCGAGGTCACGGACGAATTCATCGCCTACACCCGCATGCTGGGCGAGACCGCCGACCTGGACGAGACCACCGAGTTCCTTCTCGTGGCGGCCACCCTGCTCGACCTCAAGGCCGCCCGGTTGATCCCGCGCGGAGAGGTGGAGAACGAGGAGGACCTGGCACTGCTGGAGTCGGGCGACCTGCTGTTCGCCCGGCTGCTCCAGTACAAGGCATATAAGCAGGTGGCCGATCTGTTCGCGGTCTGGCAGCGCAGTGCCCAGCGGCGCTACCCACGCGCGGTGGGGCTCGAGGAGCAGTTCGCCGACCTGCTGCCGCCGGTCACGCTCGGCCACACCCCGGAAAGCTTCGCGGAGTTTGCGGCCGGAGTGTTCCGCCCGCGACCCCCCGAAATGGTCGGCACGGACCACGTCCACCAGGTGGCGGTCTCGGTGCCCGAGCAGGCCGGCAGGATTCTCGACACCCTCCGGTTGCTGGGGCAGGGCACCTGGCTCAGCTTCTCCGCGCTGACGGAGGATTGCACCGAATCGATGGAGGTCGTGGGCCGCTTCCTGGCCCTGCTGGAGCTCTACAAGGCACGTGCCGTGGAGACCCGGCAGGAGACGCCCCTGGGCGAGCTCACCGTCGCCTGGACCGGGATAGCGGTCGACCCGACCGTGGTGGCGGCCAGCAACTGGGACTGACGGGACGAATTGCCCCACTGGGCGAAGGGAGCTTCGCGCAGTGGGGCAATTCGACCACCAGGTGGGGGCACCGCCGTGGAAACCGGGATGGTCAGGGACGAGTCTTCAGCAGTTCGAGGATGTCGTCGGGCAGCTCGCGATCCGCGTAGATGCGGACGTTCGGCTCCTCCGGATCGTCCTCGGTGCCCACGCGACGGCCCTCCCACACCGGGCTCAGGCCGATCTTCTCCAGCACCCGGTAGGACGAGGGATGGTTGGTGGTCACCCGGGCGGTGATCGGGGTGTCCGGGTCCAGGCGGCGGACGGTGCGCAGCGCGGCCTGCGAGACCTCGGTGGCGTAACCGTTGCCCCACTTATCGGGCCGGAAACGGTACTTCAGGTCCCAGACCTTGCCGTCCACCAGCTCGAGCCCACCCACTCCGATGAATTCGGAAGGCTGGTCGCGCAGGTAGATGCCCCAGGGGCCGAGATTGCGCGTGGTCCAGGACTGTTGGGTGCGCTCGATGAGCCGACGGGTCTCCCGCACGTCCTCATGCCGGGCATGGGGCCGGTGCGCCCACAGGCGCTTATCGCTGTAGACCTTGTAGGCCTCCTCGTCATGCTCCGTGGACAGCGGCATGAGGATGAGACGATCGGTGCGTGTGATGGTAGCCATGTCGGAATGTTACATGGATCACACGTATGCGTGCTGGCTGTTTCGCAAAATATTTTCTACCTCACGGGGGACACGCCTCACCAGAATTCCACCACGCCCCCCGACCGCTCCTCGCGCAGATGCTCCCTCATGCCCGGCATGGCGAGGGTGACCATGCCGTGGCCCGGGGCCGCGATGATGTGCTTGTCCAACAGCCGACGCCGGTACTGGGCCACGTACACCGGGGTCTTGCCCATCCGCTCGGCGAGGTCACCGGTCGCCGACGGGCCGTCGTCAACCGCCATCGCCTGCAGGAACGCCACCTCCACGGCCGTGAGCGACGAGATGGTGGGGCGATGGACCAGGGAGGAGACGTCCCCGATGGCGCGGTCGACGGCCTGCCCCACGGCCCCGGTTCCGATCAGCCCCCCGCCCGCCGTCTCGGTGAGACGGAACGCGTGAAACCCGACGAGCTGAAGCATGTACGGATACCCGCGGGTGGAGTCCACGGCCGTCTCCAGCGCCTCCGCGTCCCACCTCAGACCAGCCTCCTCGACGGGGACCACCAGCCCCTCGCGGACCGCCTCCCGGGAGACCGCACCCAACGGGTGGTGCAGCGCCCGACGCAGGAAGGTGATTCCCGGGGCGTCGAGAAGCGCCTCCACCGCCTGGGGCAACCCGGCCATGATCACCGCCACAGAACGATTCTCCCGGAACAGGTGCTGAATGGTCGCGGCAATCAGCTGCAGGTCGGCGAGCGTGTCCGTGGACAACTCATCGATGGTCAGCACCACGCCGGTGGAATGCGGCTGAAGCACCTCCGCCAGCCCAGTCAGCCGCGAACGCAATGACGGGGTCGCCTGGTGGCGCTCCTCCGCCTCGAAATTCAGCCCACCCAACCGGGCCGGCGCGGTGACGCCCGTCAACCGGCGGTGGGTGCCACCCCGCGGATCATGCTCCGCCAGTAGACGGGGCAGATGATCAGTGGTCAACCGCTCGACGAGGCCGGGCAGGGCCGTCTCGGAGATGGCCAACCAGCCACGACGCCGGGCCTCGTCCTCCAGCTCGTTGAGCAGGGCGGTCTTGCCGACACCGCGCTGACCGGAGAGCAGGAGCGCGCGACCGGGCGCGCCGGGCCCGTCGTCGAGGGCGTAGCCGAACTCCTCGATCACCGGGGTGCGGCCGACGAGCAGGGCGGGGGAGGTGCCGAAGGTTGGGGTGAAGGGATTGGCCATGGTTCCTACTCGGACGGCGACAGGGGAAGATAGATTTTAAATCTTTTAAATATCTTAGTCCGTGAGGAAGCCAGCGTCTTTTTAAATATGTTAAATATGCGGATCCACCCCTAGACTGGACGGTCATGAACCCCCATCAGGACCCGGGATCAGCGGGCGGACAGCATGCACTGGTCGACCTGCCGTTGATCACCCAGCTGCGCTCCCGACTGGAATCGATCCTGTTGGTCATCGACACCCCCGCCACGGTTGAGACCCTCGCCCGGGTCCTCGAGGCGGGGGAGTCCACCGTGGAGAGCGTCCTGCGGTCTACGGCGGCGGAATTCGACGAGCGCGGTTCCGGCTTTGACCTGCGGGAGACCTCCGAGGGTTGGCGACTCTACACCCGCCCGGTCAACGCCCCCGCGGTGGAGAAGCTCCTGCTTGACGGCACCCAGACCAGGCTCTCGCGCGCGGCGCTCGAGACCCTGGCGGTGGTCGCCTACCGGCAGCCGGTGACCCGTTCGCAGATCTCGGCGGTGCGTGGCGTCAACGTCGACGGCGTGATGCGCACCCTCCAGCTGCGTGGCCTGGTCCGTGAAGTCGACGTCGAGCCGGCCACCGGGGCCCACCGCTACGCCACCACGGAACTGCTCCTGGAGCTGCTGGGCATCGATTCGTTGGAACGGCTTCCGGACCTGGCCCCGCTGTTGCCCGACGTGGACTCCATCGACGAGGAATTCTGACCATCGGCGCGTTTAGTTCCTCGGGCCACAATCCGGTACGCTGGAGCGCGATTTCAACTGCATAACCGAAGAATAGGACACGATCACCGTGACCCCACCCGCTCGCCGAGACGGCACACCGGAGAAGAAGGGCTACCGCGCCCGCGGCACTGACTCCTCCCCGAAACAGCGCACGAAACAGCGTGAGAACCAGAATCAGCCCGAGCGCCAGCCACGCGCCGCTGAAATTCCCCTGTCCAACGCCCGCCCCGCCCGCCACCAGAACGTCGACATGCGTTCCCGTCGGCAGAACACCGACTCCCCGGAAGCGGAGAAGATCCGTCTCCAGAAGGTGCTGGCCCGCGCGGGCGTCGCTTCCCGCCGCCACGCCGAGGTGCTCATCGAGAAGGGGCGCGTCGAGGTCAACGGCAAAATCGTCAAGGCCCAGGGCATGCGCGTCGATCCCAACGTCGACGTCATCCGCGTCGACGGGGTGCGCATCAACGTCAACGAGGACAACGAGTACTTCCTGCTCAACAAGCCCCGCGGCATGCTGTCCACCATGTCCGACGATCAAGGCCGCCCGTGCGTGGGTGACATCGTCGCCGAGCGCACCGTCTCCGGCCAGCGACTCTTCCACGTCGGCCGGCTCGACGCCGACACCGAGGGCCTGCTGTTGCTGACCAACGACGGGGAGCTGGCCAACCGCCTCATGCACCCCAGGTACGAGGTGTCCAAGACCTACCTGGCCACCGTCCTCGGTGAGGCCGACAAGAAGCTCGTCCAGCAACTCAAGCGCGGTGTCGAGCTGGAGGATGGCATGGCCAAGGCGGATTTCGTCCAGATCATCGACGCGCACAACGGGCAGTCGCTCATCCGGATCGAGCTGCACGAGGGCCGCAAGCACATCGTCCGCCGCATGTTCAAGGCCGCGGGTTTCCCCGTCCAGCGCCTGGTGCGCACCAAGATCCACACCGTCCAGCTCGGCGAGCAGAAGCCGGGCACCATGCGCGCGCTGAACACCTCCGAACTGACCTCCCTGTACAAGGTGGTGGACCTGTGATGACCGACCTGATCTCCAACCTGCCCGACGGCGGCCTGATCCTGGCCGTCGACGGGCCCTCCGGCACCGGCAAGTCGACCACCTGCCGGACCCTGGCCCGCCGCCTCGACGCCAAGTACGTCGACACCGGCGCCATGTACCGGGTGGCCACCCTCGCGGTGTTGCGCGCGGGCGTCGACCCGGCGGATACCGCGAAGGTCGTCGAGGTTACCTCCGACCTGCCGTTGGCCGTCAACGACGACCCCGACTCCACCGAGGTGCTCCTGGCCGGCGAGGACGTCTCCGGCGTCATCCGCGGCCCTGAGGTCACCGGACAGGTCTCCGCGGTCTCCGCGATCCCCGAGGTGCGTGAGAACCTCGTCGCCCTGCAGCGCAAGCTGGCGGCCGACGCGCATCGCGCGATCGTCGAGGGCCGTGACATCGGGACCGCCGTGCTGGTGGACGCCCCGGTGAAGGTCTTCCTCACCGCCTCCCCGGAGGTGCGCGCCCAGCGGCGCCACGACCAGGACGTGGCCGCCGGCCGGATGGCGGATTTCGCCACCGTCCTGGCCGACGTGCAGCGCCGCGACCAACTCGACTCCACCCGTAAGGCCTCGCCGCTCAAGCCGGCGGACGACGCCGTGATCATCGACACCTCCGACATGACCCCCGATGACGTGCTCGATCGCCTCATCGGCCTGGTGAAAGCGAGCGCCCTATGAGTGCTGACAAGCCCGACAACAACCATTCCGAGGACGAGCAGGACACTCAGTTCGTCTACCATGCCCCGGGCGGCGGCGAGATGGACGCCGAGGGCGTCTTCGTCGGCGAGGATGAGCTGGCCCCCGGCGAGGGCTGGGCCTCGGCTGATTTCGATGCCCAGGACTTCCGCTTCGAGTTCGACGATGACGAGTTCTCCGATCCCGACTACGGCGAGGACTTCGCCGAGGAGGACTGGGAGGAGGTCGAGCGTGCGCTCGGCATCACCCGCCCCGAGCACGTCGAGGAGGCGCTGCCGACGGTCGCCATCGTCGGTCGACCGAACGTCGGTAAATCGACCCTGGTCAACCGTTTCATCGCCCGTCGTGAGGCGGTCGTCGAGGATTTCCCGGGTGTGACCCGTGACCGCATCTCCTATCTGGCGGACTGGAACGGCCGCCGCTTCTGGGTGCAGGACACCGGTGGCTGGGACCCGAACGTCAAGGGCATTCACGGAGCCATCGCCCGCCAGGCCGAGGTCGCCATGGAGATGGCCGACGTCATCGTCTTCGTCGTTGACACGAAGGTCGGTGTCACAGAGACCGATTCCGTCATGGCCGCGAAGCTGCAGCGCTCCAAGGTGCCGGTCATCCTGGTGGCCAACAAATTCGACTCCGATTCCCAGTACGCCGACATGGCGGAGTTCTACGCCCTGGGACTGGGGGATCCGTGGCCGGTGTCCGCGCAGCACGGTCGCGGCGGCGCCGACGTGCTCGACGAGATCCACGCGAAGTTCCCCGAGGTGCCGCGTGAGACCTCGATCGTCGAGGGCCCGCGGCGCGTCGCACTCGTAGGTAAGCCGAACGTGGGCAAGTCCTCCCTGCTCAACAAGTTCGCCGGCGAAGAGCGCTCGGTCGTCGACAATGTCGCCGGCACCACCGTCGATCCGGTGGATTCGCTGGTCCAGCTCGACCAGAAGCTGTGGAAGTTCATCGACACCGCCGGCCTGCGCCGCAAGGTCAAGACCGCCACCGGTCACGAGTACTACGCCTCACTGCGCACCCGTGGCGTCATCGACGCGGCCGAGGTGTGCATCCTGCTCATTGACTCCTCGCAGCCCGTCACCGAGCAGGACCAGCGTGTCCTGTCCATGATTCTGGAGGCCGGCAAGGCCCTGGTCATCGCCTTCAACAAGTGGGACCTCATGGACGAGGACCGGCGCACGGAGCTCGACCGCGAGCTCGACCTGCAGCTGGCGCATGTGCCCTGGGTGACCCGGGTGAACATCTCCGCCAAGACGGGACGCGCCATGCAGCGGCTCGAGCCCGCGATGCTCGAGGCGCTCGACAGCTGGGACAAGCGCATCTCCACCGGCCAGTTGAACAACTGGTTGCGTGAGACGATCGCGGCGAACCCCCCGCCCATGAAGAACAACCGCCTGCCGCGGGTGCTCTTCGCGACGCAGGCCTCCACCCGCCCCCCGGTGATCGTTCTGTTCACCACCGGCTTCCTGGACGCCGGTTACCGCCGCTACCTGGAGCGCAAGTTCCGCGAGTCCTTCGGTTTCCATGGTTCGCCCGTGCGGATCGCTGTGCGGGTGAGGGAACGCCGCCAGCGGAAGTAGAAGGAGTATTTTCCCCGGCCGCCTGAAAACTGTGTCTGCTTCATCTAATGTCTCAGAATATGGCAAGGAAACTCTCAGCTTCTAAGGTGGCCGGGGCCATCGGGATCCTCGGCCTGGGCCTTGCCCTCGGTTCGTGCGGCCCGCAGCCGCCGGTCGCCGGCGAGGCTGAGACGGAGAACCCGCTGCCGGCCGAATCGGCGGCCTCCATGGCGAACGGCACGGCCACGGAACCCGGAACGATGCCCGTGGCAGCGCTGTTGAACCGGGTCGACCTCGATCAGTTCCTGGTGGACCCGGACGCGGGCGGCTACGCGTTCACCTCGGCCGATGGGATGATCGAGTGCATGTTTTCCGCCATTGACCGTCCCGACGCCATGATCAACGGCTTCCTCGGCGGCTGCAATGACGAGCATTCCTCCGCACCTGATCAACCCACCGTGTTCATGGTCACCGGGCCGGGCCGGCCCGGATCCTTCGCCACCCAGGGACAGGACTATCCCGGCCGCTGGCGTTCGGGCCAGCGCGCCCTGGAACCGGGGGAGTACGTCGACGTCGGCGGGCAGGTCGCCTGTTTCAGCGGCGCAGCCGACACGATCGGCTGTCTCGAATACGCCACCGGTGAAGGGTATCAGCTGGTCGGAGGAGACTTCCATCCTTTCAGGCCCGAACAGCTCGGGGAGATTTTCGCCACCGGCGACGGCACAACCCAACTGCTGTCCCGGCGCGTCGTCTTCGACCTGGATCACGGGGAGGAATTGACCTGCCGGGTGCGCGCGGGGGTGCTTGCCTGCCACGGCGGGATCTGGCACAAGGGCACCGACCCTGGTGGGGACGCCGGCGAGGAGGGGCAGTCCGACATGATCTGGTACGACGCCGTGGACGATGACTCCACCCAGTCGCCGGGGGTCGCCTTCAAACCGGATGAGGTACCGCCGTTGCGCGCCCAGCGGGTCGGCCCGGGCCGGTACCTGATGGGGGCCATGGTCGTGGTCAACTCCGGGGACAGGCTGGAATTCACGCGGCCGGGCGGCAGTTCGTTCTGGGTCTCTCCGCACGGGCACGGCGGCGAGTTGCTCGAGACACCGGATGGGGCAACCCCCTTAAATCTTCTTCAGGAACCAGTCCTGCCTTGACGCTGCGTCTGGGCGGCCGCGGCTGAGCGTTCCAGGATGAATGCGTCGCACCGGTAGTGCAGGGGCAGCAGCTGGCCCGGGGAGAGTTCCAGCCGGTCAAACAGATACCAACGCAGATTCTCGGCGACCCGTGCCCGGACGTCCTCGTTTGAGCGTAGCCAGTAGGAGCGGGTCTGGGTCAGCAGGTGGATCTGTTCGGGCGTCAGGTGCTGGATCCAGCGGGTGCGCAGCGTCCGGGTGATGCGCCAGGGGGCGGCCACCGGCGGGACGAACCCTTCCTTATGCACGTCTCCGGAGTGCATGATCCGCGCCAGGCGGTGGATCCACGGATGGGAGACGTCCAGATTGTTCCACACCAGCAGCACTTTGCCATCGGGCCGGATCACGCGGTCGAATTCGGCGCAGGCCCGGGCGACGTCCACCCAGTGCCAGGTCTGGGCGCAGGCGATGGCGTCCACGGAGTCGTCGGCGAGCGCGGTCGCCTCGGCGGTCGCCCGGAGGGCGGGCAGCCCGCGCGCGGCGAGCAACCGCACCATGTCCGGGCTGGGGTCGGAGGCGATGACCTCATGGCCGACGTCGGTGAGGGCGGTGGTCAGCTTCCCGGTCCCCGCGCCGACGTCGAGTATCCGCGGCGAGCCGTCCAGCAGGGTGAGGACCTCGTCGGGGTACCCGGGGCGGACGTCGTCGTAGATGTCAGCGCCCGTGGTGAAGGCGCGGGCGCCCGTGCTGCGGTGCGCCGCATCGGTGAACTGGGGGCCGTGCTGGCGCGAGAGCTGCGGGTGCATGGCCTCAAGAATATGGTCGGGCACTGACTGGGCACCAATCGATGGTCGGCTGCGGGAGGAGGCGGGGAAGGCTACCGTAAGATCCAGTCTCATGCAGGTCAGTTCCCGAGCCGTCTCCCACCTCCCGCCACCTGACAGCCCCCGTTGGTTGTTGCGCACCGTCTTTTCCCAGTGGCACAGCACAGTGCCGTCGGCGGTGCTGATGTCGCTGGCCTTTCTGTGCAACGGCCTCACCCCGGTGATCATCGGCCAGGCGATCGACGACGCGATCGCAGAGTCGGACCTGCGGCGGTTGGCCGGGTGGATCATGGTGCTCTCGAGCACGTTCACCGTCAATGTCGTCGCCAGCTGGTTCAGTCGCCGACTGCTCATCCGCTCCAATCTGCGGGTCGGCCATAACCTGCGCATGGCGGTCACGGACCGGGTCCAGGATCCCCGGGGACTGGGTGGGCAACGCCGCACCGCCGGTGAGCTCCTGTCCATCGCCTCCGCGGACACGCAACGGGTGGCGGACGCCGTGATGATGACGGTTTTCCCCGTCGCCGAGATCGTCTCCGTGCTCTACGTGGGCATCGTCATTCTCACCATCAACGTGCCGTTGGGGATCGCCGTGTTGGTCGGCGGGCCGCTGGTGGTCTGGATCGCGCTGAAGGCCGCCACCCCGCTGCGGCGCCGGAGCGGGGTGCGCCAACAGGCGCTGGCCCGTACCGCGGCCACCGCCACCGACGTCGTCCAGGGCCTGCGGATCCTCAAGGGGCTCGGAGCCGTCGACACCGTCCGCGGCCGTTACGCTCGTGTCTCCGACGAGGCCTATGAGCGCACCGTCGACGCCAACGCCGCGGAGGCCCGGCTCAACGCCACCACCGAGACCACCGGTTCCCTCTACGTCATCGCGGTCGGTGTGACCGCCGGCGCCCTGGGACTGTCCGGGCAGATCAGCGTCGGTGAACTGATCACCGTGGTGGGTCTGACGCAGTTCATCATCCACCCGATGACCATGCTGGGCAAGAACATCGCCTCCCGCTGGGCCTCTGCGCAGGCCAGCGGGAAACGCATCGTGGAGGTGCTGACCGCCGAGCCCCGTTTCGACGCAGAGCACGCCGACGTGCCCGACCTGCCCGCCGGTCTCAGCGTGGTCACCGGGCCCGCACCCGCCGATCTGGTGCGCGCCCCGCGCCACCGGGTCGTCGTCCCCCCGCACTCGGCCGACCTGTTCGAGGGCAGCGTGCTCGACAACGTCCACCCCGATCCTGAGCGGGCCCTGGCTGCCCTGCACGCCGCCTCCGCCGAGGACATCCCGGGCGGGCCGCACCGGGAGGTCGGGGAGAACGGCCGCAACCTCTCCGGGGGTCAGCGTCAACGCGTGGCCCTCGCCCGCGCGATCGCGGCGGAGCCGGAGATCCTCGTCCTGCAGGACCCGACGACCGCAGTGGACTCGGTGACCGAACAGACCATCGCCACCCGCGTCGCCCGGGCCCGGGCCGGACGGCTGACCCTCGTGTTCACGGAAGCCCCTGCCTGGCAGACCGTGGCCGACCGCGTACTCACGGAGGCGCCGGCATGAGCGACCTGAGATTCCCGCTGGCCTCCCCGGGCCAGGTGCGCCGCGAAGTGGGTCGGCAGGTCGCGGCCGTGCCCGGCGCGCGCCGCCAGTTCCTCCTCGCCCTGCTGCTGTTGAGCGTGGGTGCCGGAGCCAACGTCATGGTGCCGCAGCTGTTGGGCCGCATCGTTGACATCGTCATCACGGACGGCTCCGGCCTGTGGGGGATGGCCGGTTGGCTCGTGGCCGCGGCGATTGTCGGTGCGGTGTTGAGCGCCTGTGGTTTCTTCCTCGTCTCCCGGCTCAGCGAGCGGGTGATCGCCAATCTGCGCGAGGGCATGGTCGGTACCGCGCTGGGTCTGCCTGTTCACCGGGTGGAGGACGCCGGCAGCGGTGACCTGGTCTCACGTTCCACCGACGACGTCGCGGAGCTGTCGTCCGCGGTGACCGAGACCGTGCCGATCCTGACCAGTTCGGTCTTCACGATCGTCGCGACGACCATCGCGTTGCTCGTGCTTGACTGGCAGTTCCTGCTGGTTCCGGTGCTGGCCGCGCCGCTGTACTGGCTGGCCGCCCGGCAGTACCTGAAGAAGGCGCCGGGCAGGTACGCCGCCGAGCGCGCCGCGATGGCGGACAGGGCCCGGCGGGTGCTCGAGGCAATCCGTGGCCGGGCCACGGTGCGTGCCTTCCGCATGGAACCGGTGATGCATGACCGCATCGCGGAGTCCTCGCTGGCGGTCGTCGACCGGGGCATGACCGCGCGCATGACGATGATCGTGCTGCAGATGTGGATGACGGGCATCGAGTTCCTCATCCTCGCCACCGGCCTGTTCGTGGGTTGGCTCGTCGTCAGTTCCGGAAATTTGTCGGTCGGCGCGGTCACCGCCGCGATGCTCATGCTCATCCGCCTGCGCGGCCCGTTGATGATGTTCATGCGGGTGTTGGACACGGTCCAGTCCGGTTACGCCTCACTGGCGCGCATCGTCGGCGTGGTCGTCGACCCGCCCGCCCCCGTGCCGGACGCCGGCGCCGGTGACCGCACCGGTGACGTCGTCATGGATGCGGTGAGTTTCTCCTACGGTGACAGCTGGGCCGTGCGTGACGTCAACCTGCGCATCCGTCCCGGCGAGACCATCGCGCTCGTCGGCGCCTCAGGAGCGGGGAAGACGACGGTCGCGGCCCTCCTGGCCGGCATGCGCGTGCCCGACGAAGGTTCCGTGACGGTTGACGGGGTGGAGGTCTCCGCGCTGTCGGACGCCGAGCGGGTCGCACGCCTGGCGATGGTCTCCCAGGACGTGCACGTCTTCTCCGGCACGCTGCGGGAGGATCTGACCCTCGCCGTGCCGGAAGCCACCGACGAGCAGCTCCTCGACGTCCTCGACCGCGTGTACGCCGACTGGTTCCACGACCTGGCCGACGGCCTCGACACCGAGGTCGGCGCCCGCGGTCTGCAGTTGGAGCCGGTCGCCGCCCAGCAGCTGGCGCTCGCCCGCATCCTCCTGTTGGACCCGAAGGTCGTGGTCATGGACGAGGCGACCGCCGAGACAGGTTCCGCCGGCGCCGGGGCGCTCGAGGCCGCCGCTGAGGAAGTGACCCGGGGGCGCGCGGCCCTCGTGGTCGCCCACCGTCTCGATCAGGCGGCCCGGTCCGACCGGGTCATGGTCATGGAGGCCGGCCGCGTGGTGGAGGAGGGCACCCACGACGAGCTGGTCGCGGCGGGGGGACGCTACACCGAACTCTGGTCGGCCTGGTCGCGGGGGCGGGTATGAGGACGGTTGCCGCGCTGTTGCTCCTGGTCGCCGTAACCGTGGGTGGGTGCACGATCGGGGAGACCCGGGAGGCCCCGGAGGTCACCGAATCGGTGACGGTGGAGCCGCCCTCCCTGGTGAATAACGGTGCACCCCGGCTCGACGGCCCGGCGCCGGGGGAACACCGTCAGATGTTCATTTCCTCCCAGGGGCGTGACCGCAGTTTCCTGCTGTCGTTGCCCGCCGGCTACACCGATGAGGTGTCCTGGCCGGTGATCTTCGTCTTCCACGGTTGGCAGGAATCCAGTCAGGCCATCCACTCCTACACGGGTTTCGACGCCGCCAATGCGATCGTCGTCTACCCGCAGGGGGTGGCCAACGCGTGGGAGCCGGCCCCGTACGCGAAGACCGCGCCCGGGGAGGACCGGGCTTTCGTCCGGCAGCTGCTGAACTCGATCCAGGCGACCTACCCGGTCGACGAGGACCGGGTTTTCGCCGCCGGGTTCTCCAACGGCGGCGGGTTCGCGGCCCTGCTCGGCTGCCGCATGCCGGAGGTCTTCGCCGGGGTGGCGTCGGTGTCCGCTGCCTACTACCAGGCCATCCACGACGACTGTTCGCAGGAGCCCATGGCGCTGCTGGACATTCACGGCACCGTCGACCCGGTGATCAACTACTACGGCGGCAGGCGTCACGGCACCCTGTATGACCCGGTGCCCGACGTGCTGGCCGTCGACGCCGCACGCAACCGGTGCAGCGGCGACGTGGTCACGGAACGGGTCAGCGAAACCGTCATCGAACAACGCTGGCAGGGCTGCGTGCTACCGGTCAACCACATCCGCCTCGGCGGGGGCGGGCACGTGTGGCCGGGCGGGACCGCCGACCCCAACATGCCGGTACCCCGTGGGTTCGCCACCCGCGAGGTCCTGGAGTTCTTCGGGATCCCCACGGCCGCCTAGCTGATCGCGCCGCTGACCCCGTAGAGCGTGAGCACGAGGAGAAAGCCCATGACGCCGATCATGGTCTGGTTGACGGTCCAGGTCTTCAGGGTGGTGGCCACGTCGATGCCCATCAGGCGGCCGACCAGCCAGAAACCGGAATCGTTGACGTGGCTGACGACGACCGACCCCGCGGCCGCCGCAATGACCATCAGGGCGGTCTCGAAGGCGTTGAAGTCACCACCCGCGACGGCGGGAGTCATCAGGGCGGCCGCGGTGGTCAGGGCGACCGTCGCGGAACCCTGGGCGATGCGCAGCGCCGCCGCGACGAGGAAGACCGCCGCGATGACGGGGATACCCAGATCGGACATCGAGTCGGCCAGGGCGTCACCGATGCCGGAGGTGCGCAGCACCCCACCGAACATGCCGCCGGCGCCGGTGATCAGGACGACGGAACAGATGGGGCCCAGAGCGCCTTCGAGGACCCGCTCGATCGCCGTTCCGGACTCCCCGCGCCGCCGGCCGAGCAGCCACATCGCCACGAGCAGGGTGATCAGCAGGGCGATGGGGGTGTTGCCGAAGAACCGGATGACCTCGACCCACAAGGCGTCACCGTCCACCCAGCCGGCCGTCGCGGCCATGTTCAGGCCGGTGTTGCCGAAGATCAACACCATGGGGATCAGGAGGATGAAGATGACGGTGCCCGGCCCCGCCGGATTCTTGATCTCCTCCCGGTTGACCTCGCCCAGCAGCGTCGTCGATCCCGCGTCCGGGAATTTCCGCCCGGTGTAGCGGCCCCAGAGATAACCGGTGACGAACCAGGTGGGCAGAGCCACGATCAGGCCGATGAGCAGCACCAGCCCGATGTCGGCGTCGAAGAACTCGGAGGCCGCGATCGGGCCCGGGTGCGGCGGGACGAACACGTGCATGACGGAGAACGCGCCGGCGGCCGGGATGCCGTACCCCAGGACCGGGCCCCTCAGCCGGCGGGCGACCGCGAAGATCACCGGGAGCATGATCACCAGACCGGCGTCGAAGAAGATGGGAAACCCGACGATCAGGGAGGCGATGCCGAGGGCCAGGGGGGCACGCTTGTCACCGAACGCGTGGACGAGGGTCTCGGCGAGCGCCCGCGCTCCACCGGACTGCTCGACGAGACGCCCGATCATCGCGCCGAGGCCGACCAACAGTGCGACGGAGGCGAGGGTGCCGCCGAAGCCGTCGAGCATGACCTCGACGACGGAACCGATGGGGATGCCGGCGACGATCGCCGTCAACGCGGAGACGATGATGAGGGTGAGGAAGGCGTGGAAGCGGAATCCGATGATCAGGATGAGAATGAGCGCGATCGCGCCCGCCGCGATGCCGAGCAGTGGACCGGCACCGAGGGTCTGTTCCCAGGTGTCCATGAACAGGCTCCTAACGGAGGAGAAATGAGAAGAGGGAACCGGCGGAATGGGGAACGCCGGCGAAAAGGAGATGTGACCCGCGTCTCAAGTATCCCTGAACGGGTGATCCGGCGGTGGTGATATCGCCGAATGGCCGCCGCACTCCGGGAACGGCCGGAAAGGTAGCCTGTCGGCATGGGTCAGTTCCTCGAACAGTTCGGCATGCTCGGGTCCTGGGTCACCGCCCTGATCCTCATCGCCCTCGGGGTGGGACTGCTGGTCGTGGTGACGTGGATACTGGCCAGCGTCATGCGCCGCCTGCTCGGCGTCCCCGTCGGATGGCCGCGCACGACCGTCATCTCCCTGCTCGTGGTCCTGCTCGCCGCCGGCCTGTTCAACGTGGTCATCGACCAGTTCCACACCACCGAGGGCGGCTCCCTGTCCGGCATCTCCCCGGGCGCCGGCATGATCCTGCTGGCCATCGCCCTGCTGTGGACGGTCGGTTTCGGCGCCGCCGCCCTGATGGTGCTCGAACTCATCGCCCCCACCGGTTCCTGGCCCAGTTTCATCACCTGGCTCGCCGACGCCGGGGACCGGCGGGCCCGCAACCGCCGGTACCGCCAGGTGCTGGCGATATTCGTCCGCCATGGCCTCACCTCCGGCGTGAGCGGTCTCGACGACCCACGCAGGCAGGACTACGCCGAAGCCCGTCAGTCCCTGCGCCGCACCGCCCGTTCGCTGCGTCTCGCCCTCGAGGAATCCGGCACCACCTTCGTCAAGCTCGGCCAGAACCTCTCCACTCGCACCGACGTCCTGCCGGATGAGTTCATCACCGAGCTCTCCCGGTTGCAGACCCAGGTGGCGCCCGAACCGTGGGAATCCGTCCACGGCGCGCTCACCGAGGCTCTGGGCCGCGACCCCAGGGAGGTCTTCGCCCGGGTGGAGCACCAACCGCTGGCCAGTGCCTCCGTCGCCCAGGTCCACCGAGCCCGCCTCCTCGACGGACACGAGGTGGCACTGAAGATCCAGCGCCCCGGAACCCGCGAGGAGGTCACCCGCGACTCCGACATCGTCATGCGCCTGTGCCGCTGGCTCGACCGCAACACCGACTGGGGCCGCAACCTCGGCATCCGCCAGCTGGCCACCCGCTTCACCGAGTCCCTCGCCGAGGAACTCGACTACGGCACCGAGGCCGCCAACATGCGCGATCTCGAGTTCGCCCTCGCCGAGGGTGCCCTGAGCATGCCACGCGTCCACCCGCAGTACTCCTCTTCCCGACTGTTGGTCATGGACCTGCTCGACGGCACCCCGATCGGCCGCGCCGGGACCGAGCTGTCGCGGCTGCCCGACGGCACGCGCGCCCGGTTGGGGGAGGAACTGCTGGTCTCCGTGATGAACCAGATCATGCGCCACGGGGTGTTCCACGCCGACATCCACCCGGGCAACGTCCTGCTGATGCCCGGCGACGATGGAGGGCCCCGTCTGGGCCTGCTCGACTTCGGCGCCGTCGGACGGCTGGACGCGGGCGCACAGCAGCAACTCGCACTCGTCTTCGCCGCCGTCGAACGTGGTGACGCCCGCATCCTCACTGACGCCCTTGTCGACCTGCTGGGCCGCCCCGACCAGCTCGACGACCGGGCTCTGGAGCGCGAGGTCGGTGAATTGCTGATCCGCTACCGCAACGGACTGCGCGGTGGCTCCGCCTCGGAGCTCTTCGGACGCCTCATGGCGATGGTCGTGGTTAACCGCTTCGAGGTCCCCGCCGGCGTCGCCGCGGCCTTCCGTGCGCTTGCCGGGGCGGAGGGCACACTCTCCCTCATCAGCCCCGACCTCGAGATCGTGGAGGTCGCCCGCACCGTCGGGTCGGAGGTCACCCGTGATCAGTTCCGGTCGGACAACCTCCGGGACGCGGCCAACGGCGTGATGCTCGAGGCCATGCCCCTGCTGCGCAAGCTCCCGCGCCGGATCAGTCACCTGACGGAGGACCTCCACGACGGCCGACTCTCCGTCAATGTGCGGGTCCTGGCGCACGCGGAGGACCGCAACTTCATCACCCGTCTCATCCAGCAGTTCACCATCGCCGTCCTCGCCGGGTTCTGCGTTTTGGGCGGCATCGTGCTCATCGCCTTCGGGGAGGGCGGACCGGCCCTGACCGACTATCTCAGCTGGCAGTCCGCCCTCGGTTATATCGTCCTGTTCGCCGGCTTCCTGCTCTCTCTGCGCACGGTCACCCTCGTGCTCTATCACGGCAACCGGGACTCCTTGGCGGGATGACGGCGGGAGAGAGAAGCTAATTGCCCAATCCACCGTGGATGCGGGAGCAACCAAGTAAGTTCAGGAACGTATGGCGCAACATGCGCCTGCTTCCGCACGTCCCGTGAACTGAAAGTGACCAGCGATGTTCTCTTCCCGATCCAAGCTCCTGGCCGGCGTAGTCACCGTGGGTGCCCTCACCCTCGCAGCCTGTGGCGGAGAAACCTCCGACGACGGCGGTGCGGCGGCCGGCGGTGACGCCGATTCCTACACCATCGGCATCAACCAGCTCGTCCAGCATCCCGCCCTGGACGCCGCCACCACGGGCTTCAAGGAGGCCTTCGACGAGGCCGGCGTCGAGGTGACCTTCGAGGAGCAGAACGCCAATGGTGAGCAGGCCACCGCGCTGACCATCGCGCAGCAATTCGCGAACGACGACCTCGATCTGGTGCTGGCCGTGGCCACCCCCGCCGCCCAGGCCACCGCCCAGAACATCACCGACGTCCCGGTGCTGTTCACCGCCGTCACCGACGCGGCGTCGGCGGAGCTGGTCGATTCGAACGAGGCCCCGGGCGGCAACGTCACCGGCACCTCCGACGCCGCCCCCATCGACGAGCAGCTCGAACTGCTCACCCAGCTCGTGCCCGACGCGGAGACCATCGGCATCGTCTACAGCTCCGGTGAGGTCAACTCCCAGGTGCAGGTCGACGCCGTTGAGGAGGCGGCGGGGCCGTTGGGCCTCGACGTGAGCACCCAGACGGTGACCACCGTCAACGAGATTCAGCAGGCCGTGGAGGCGCTCGGCGATGTCGACGCCATCTACGTGCCCACCGACAACATGGTCGTCTCCGGCATCGCCTCCCTCATCCAGGTCGCCGAGCAGCAGCAGATCCCCGTGATCGGCGCTGAATCCGGCACCGTCGAGGGTGGTGCCGTGGCCACCCTGGGCATCGACTACACCGCGCTGGGCCGACAGACCGGTGAAATGGCGCTGCGCATCCTGCAGGAGGACGCCGACCCGGCCACCATGGCCGTGGAGACCGCGTCCGAGTTCACCTACGTGATCAACGAGGACGCCGCGGAGCGCATGGGCGTGGAGTTCCCGCAGGCGATCCTGGATGAAGCCGAGCGCGTATGATCGGCGCGCTGGAACTCGGACTCATCTACGGGGTGCTGGCGCGCGGCGGCTTCCTCACCTTCCGGGTCCTCAACTTCGCCGACCTGACGGTCGACGGTAGTTTCACCACCGGTGGGGCGACCGCCGCCATGGCCATCCTCGCCGGTTGGAATCCGCTGTGGGCGACCCTGGCGGGTTTCGTCACCGGTTTCCTCGCCGGCATCATCACCGGCCTGTTGCACACCAAGGGCCGGATCGACGGCCTGCTGGCCGGTATCCTCACCCAGATCGGCCTGTGGTCGGTCAACCTCCGGATCATGGACGGCGCCAACGTTCCGCTCCTGCGCCAGGACACTGTCTTCACCCCGCTCCGCGAGGCCGGGCTTCTGGGCACCTGGGCGGGAGTGGGCATCCTCGCCGCGCTGGTGGTGGCGGCCGGGGCCGTCATCTTCTGGTTCCTGACCACCGATCTCGGCATGTCCATCCGCGCCACCGGCGACAACGGCCCGATGATCACCTCCTTCGGGGTCTCGACCGATTTCACTAAGACCCTGACCCTGGCCCTGTCCAACGGCCTGGTCGGCATGTGTGGCGCGTTGGTGGCCCAGTACCAGGGCTTCGCCGACATCGGCATGGGCATCGGCCTCATCCTCGTCGGCCTGGCC
>CAYSIP010000018.1:0-23113 GCA_964431055.1 uncultured Corynebacterium sp.
GGACTACGACGAGCTCGATTTCGAGCAGGCGCAGGACACCCTCGACCAGGTGGGTGCCTTCCACCTGGTGGACCGGGAATGGGGCACCCTGTCCGAGGGCGAACGCAAGCGCGTGCTGGTGGCACGCGCCCTGATGACGAACCCGGAGTTGTTGATCCTCGACGAGCCCGGCGCCGGCATGGACCTCGGCGGCCGTGAGGATCTCGTCGGTTACCTCGGGGATCTGGCCATGGACGCCGATGCTCCCGCGATCGTCATGATCACCCACCACGTCGAGGAGATCCCCCAGGGCTTCACCCACGCGATGCTTCTCGACGAGGGCGAGGTGGTCGCCCAGGGCCTCATCGACACGGTGCTGACCAGCGAGAACCTCACCAAGACCTTCCGTCAGCCAATCGAGCTCGACCGCATCGGCGGCCGCTACTTCGCCCGCCGCACCCGGCCGGGCGGTGCCCACCGGGCCCGCTAGGCGGCCGTGATGACGAGCCGGATGACCGCGCCCGCGGGGATTCTGGGCGCCCGCCTGGCGGCCGCCGTTCTGCTCCTGCGCGACGGCGGCTCCGGCCTCGAGGTCTGGGCCCAACAGCGGGTGAGCACCATGCGGCACTTCGCCGGCATGACCGTCTTCCCCGGGGGCGGGGTCGACCACCGGGACTACCCCGGTGAGGCGGACCTGATGGATGAGTTGTGGACCGGACCCCCTGTCCCCGAACTGGCGGAGCGGTTCGCCGCCACCCCCGAGCAGACCCACGCGGTGGTCTTCGCCGCCGTCCGCGAGCTGTTCGAGGAAACCGGCACCCTGCTGGCCGTCCACGCCGACGGCGCCGAGGTCGCCGACGCCTCTCCGTACCACGCGGACCGGCTGGCGCTCACCTCCCACCGGTTGTCCCTGACCCGGATGCTGCTTGACCGCAACCTGCGCCTCCGTTCTGACCTGCTGCATCCCTGGGCGCGGTGGGTGGGCGGCGACAACGCCCGCCACTGGTTCGACGCCTCCTTCTTCCTGGCGGTCGCGCCCGCGGGCCAGGAACCGGACGGGGACACCTCCGAGGCCGACGGCGCCCACTGGTTCTCCCCGGCCCGGCTCATCGACGACTGGCACCGCGGGGCCGTCCACCTGGCCATCCCGACCTGGGCGCAACTGCAGCTGCTCGCCGGATGCGCGGACGTCGACGCCGCGCTCCACCTGGCCGCACACAGTGACCTCACCCCCGTCATCGGGGATCCCAGCGACGACCCCCGCTACCGCGAATATTTCGCGGCCGTCCCCGCCACGAGAACCTGAGGAGAACCCACGTCATGGCCTTCACTACCGACGAGATCGCCTTCCTCGCCGCCCACGAGCCCGAAATCACGGAGACCACCGGGCAGCTGACCCTGACCAGGGCCTCGACCTTCGCCGACGCACAGCTCCTGCGTTCCCGCTTCGGCGACCACGGACGTGCCGTCGCCGAACTCGTCCAGGCCCGCCGCTCGGCGGCCACGAAATTCCCCGCCACCTGGCTGACGGACCACGACTCCGCCCAGCAGGCCACCCCCGGCACGGTCGCCGACGTCCGCGTCACCCGACTGCGCACCATTCTGGGCGACGGCGCACTGATCCACGACGTGACCTGCTCCATCGGCACCGAGGGGGCGGCGACACGCGCCGCCGGCCTGAGGTGGCTCGGCTCCGACCTCGACCCCACACGGTTGGCCATGGCCCGCCACAACCTCGGCCCGGACGCCTGGCTCGCCCGCGCCGACGCGCTCCACCCGGTCAGCCGGGGCGCGGACGCCGTCGTCGCGGATCCCGCCCGCCGCGCCGGGGGACGGCGCATCACCCACCCCGACCAGCTCCTGCCACCCCTGCCCGACCTGGTGGACGCCTGGCACGGGCAGGAACTGGCCGTCAAATGCGCGCCGGGCCTTGACTTCTCCGGGTGGGAGGGACTGGTCAGCCTCGTCAGCGTCGACGGCGCGGTCAAGGAAGCCTGCCTGTACACCCCCGGTCTGGCCGACGGCGAACGCCGGGAGGCGGTGATGATCTCCGGTGACCAGGTCGACCGTCTGGCCGCCTTCGACGCCGACACCGAGGAGGAGGTCACCGCCGGCCCGCCGGGCAGCTACATCCTCGACCCGGACGGCGCGGTGGTGCGCGCCGGGCTGGTGCGCCACTACGCGGCCCGGGAGGGGTTGTGGATGCTCGACGAGCGCATCGCCTACCTCACCGGTGACCGCCTGCCGGAGGGGCGCACGGGATTTGCTTTCATCGAGCAGGTGCCGCTGAAGAAGCTGAAGCCCGCCCTGGCCGCCCACGGGGCGGGCAGCCTCGAGATCCTCGTCCGCGGGGTCGACGTTGACCCCGATGAGCTGCGGAAAAAGCTGAAGTTGAAGGGGGACCGACCCATGGCGGTGGTGTGCACCCGCATCGGTTCCCAGGGGGTCGCCCTGATCTGTGGTCCCCGCACGGACGGGGCCCCGGGCGGGTAAGGACTGCCTCATTGTCGTGGCCCGGCCCTACACTAGACTCCTTGAACAGTCGTCTCTGACGCCACTGCGAACCGTCACCCGTCGAAAGGGGAGTAGAAACGATGCCCACCATCGTCGCGCTCGTCAAGCATGTCCCGGACACCTGGTCCGCCAAGTCCCTGGAAGCAGACCACACGCTCGACCGCACAAACGTCGATTCCGTCCTCGACGAGATCAACGAGTACGCCGTGGAGCAGGCCCTGCGACTGCGCGATGACAACCCGGACGCCGGTTACCGCGTCGTGGCCCTGACCATGGGTCCGGCGGGCGCCGACGAGGCCCTGCGCAAGGCGCTGGCCATGGGCGCCGATGACGCCGTGCACCTCGTCGACGACGCCTTGGTCGGTTCGGACGTGCTCGGGACCACCTGGGCCCTGACGAACGCGCTCAACCAGATCGCCGACGTCTCCGTGATCGTCGCCGGCAACTCCTCCTCCGACGGCGCGATGGGTGCTCTGCCCGGTATCCTGGCCGAGTACCGGCAGATCCCGGCCCTGACCAATGTCCGCGCCGTCACCCTGTCCGGTGACCAGGTCACCGCCGTGCGCGAGACCAACGAGGGCCTCTACGAGCTCCAGGCCCCGCTGCCGGCGATCGTCTCGGTCACCGACAAGGCCGAGAAACCGCGCTTCCCGAACTTCAAGGGCCTGATGGCCGCCAAGAAGCATGAGATCACCACCCTGGATCTGGCCGCCGTCGGCGTCGCCCCGGGGCAGGTCGGCCTCGGCCACGCCGCGACCGCCGTCACCGCGGCCAGCGCCCGTCCGGCACGCACCGCGGGCGAGATCATCCGCGGCGATGACGCGGCCGCCAGGGTCGCCGACTTCCTGGCCACCGAGAAGTTCATCTAGCCCGTCCTCGACCGAACAGCCACAAGGAGCACACGCATGTCCACCGTTTACGTCCTGGTCGAGCACGCCGGCACCGAGCTCGCCCCCGTCACCGCCGAACTGATCACCGCCGCCCGCCCCCTGGGTGAGGTCACCGCGGTCGTCGTCGGGGCCCCCGGCGACACGCAGGCCCTGGCCCCGCAGCTGGCGGAGGCCGGAGCCGCGACGGTCGTCGCGGCGGAGAGTGACCTCAACGCCTCGCGGTTGATCCTCCCGCAGGTCGACGCCCTGTCCATCCTGGCCGCCGCGGCGCCCGGACCGATCCTCATCTCCGGTGGGCCGACCGGCAACGAGATCGCCGGTCGACTGGCCGCCCGCCTGGCCTCGGGCGTGCTCATCGACGTCGTCGGCGTCAACGCCGACCGCACCGCCGCCCAGTCCGTCTTCGGCGACACCATCCAGGTCTCCGCGGCCGTCGGCGGCGCCAGCCCCATCTACACGGTGCGCCCCGGCGTCATCGACGCCGTTCCGCAGACCGCAGCCGGAGTGGTCACCTCCCTGGAGCTGCCGGCCCCGACCAGCAAGGACGTCACCGTCACCAGCTTCACCCCCGCCCAGCGGGGGGATCGCCCGGACCTGACCCAGGCGAAGATCGTCGTTGCCGGTGGACGGGGCGTCGGTTCGACGGAGGGCTTCACCGACGTCGTGGAGCAGCTCGCCGACGCTCTCGGCGCCGCCGTGGGCGCGACCCGTGACGCGGTGGATCTGGAGTACTACGACGCGTCGTACCAGATCGGTCAGACCGGTGTCACGGTCTCCCCGGATCTCTACATCGCCCTGGGCGTCTCGGGCGCGATCCAGCACACCTCCGGCATGCAGACCGCGAAGAAGATCGTCGTGGTCAACAACGACGAGGACGCCCCGATCTTCCAGATCGCCGACCTCGGTGTCGTGGGCGATCTCTTCGACGTCGTGCCGAAGCTCGTCAGCGAGATCACCGCGCGCAAGTAATTCCAGCCACCCCCGCATGAGGGGAATGAAGTCCGTCGGCCCCCTGGGTTCCGGCGGACTTTTTGTTCCCCATACCTGGATTCTTTCCGCGGACGGGACGAGGGGTGCCCAGCGGGAAGGTCGGGTAGCGGGCTTACTGCCTGTGGAAAGCGACCTCCGTGGCAGGAGTTTCTGGAGAGATTCGTGTGACGGAAGTGGTCCAGTGGGATAATTTCGAGCACATGATCGCCCTCCGCAGGTTCAGGTCCGTTTCGTGCGCACTGTTGCTCACCACTACCCTCGTCGCCGCCCCTCAGGCGGGGGCTTTCCACCTCCTCTCGCCCTCCGGCATCGACGTCTCCAATCACCAGCACTCCACCGGGACGGGGGTCGACTGGTCCCGCGTCGCCGCCGACGGGCAGCGTTACGCCTTCATCAAGGCGACGGAGGGCACCGCCTACGTCAACGAGCACTTCCTCACCGACGTGCATGCCGCCCATGCCGCCGGCCTGGTGGTGGGGACCTACCACTACGCCCGGCCCTCCCGCGACGCCCGGACGCAGGCGGCGCACTACGCGACCGCCCTGGCCGCACTCCCTCAGAACTCCCTGCCGCCCGTCCTGGACATCGAGGTCGATGAGGGACTCGGGGAGCGGGAGCTGCAGCGGTGGGTGCGGGACTTCCTCACCGAGATCGAGGCCCTGACCGGACGCCAGCCGATGGTCTACACCTACCGCTACTTCTGGGCCGAACACCTGGGCAACACCACGGAGTTCAGCAACTACCCGCTGTGGTTAGCCGCGTACCAGAATGACCCGCCCGCCCCGGTCGGTGGCTGGAGTCACCTCAGCTTCTGGCAGCGCAGCGACGCCGGGCGGGTCGCGGGCGTCTCCGGGCCCGTCGACCTGAACCTGTTCAACGGCACCGAACCGGAGTTGCACCAGTTCGTCGCCGGCAACCACGTCAACCTCGGGGCGGCGATCGCCGAGGGGTTCCGGATCCCGGACGACGCCGGCAACCTGGCGGATCTCGAGGTGCTCGGCGCCGACAACAGCGCCCTGGCCAACATCATCCTCGCGGTGGCGGCCGGAGTGGTGGCCGTCCCCGTGATCGTCGAGGTGGCCGAGCAACTCGGCTTCGACGCCTCCGTCGCGGGCCCGCTGGCCGGGCTGATCGCCGAGCAGATCGAGAGCGGGCAGCTGCCCGTCGAGGATCTGGAGAGGATGGCGGCCACCGGCGACTACACCATCGGTGACCTGCTCATCCTCCTCGACAACGTCGATCTCGGCGGGGTGGAGCTACCGGCCCCCTAACGGGCGGTTCAGCCCACCGGGGCTACCGCGGGGACGGCGGCGTCGGCGAGCAATCCGGTGAGCAGCTCGGGGGCGAGGGCGGAGTTCGCCCCGAAGGCCGCGTGGACCCGGGAGATCCGGAGATTGCCCTTGCGGTCGCGGCGGATGTCCAGGTGGGCGGGGCCGTACAGACCGAGCACCCGGACCGCCGCTTCGGCCAGTTCCGCCACGTCCGGGGCAATGGAACGGCCGATCCGGATGACGGCGTCAGGGCTGCAGTTTGACAGTCCCGTCGAGGCCATCTTCTGCAGCAGGACGGTGGTCACGGCGTCGTCGACGGGGGAGTGGTACACCTGCGGGCAGTAACCGACGATTGCCGGGCTCTCCGCCGGGCCGTCGACCGGTAGACCGTGCCGCTGCAGGGCCAGTGCGGTCGCGGACGGGTCGAGACAGATCTCCGCCAGTTCGAGACTGGGCATGAGTGCCCGGGTGTTCAGCTGCGGCGCGAGCGCGGCAATGACCGGCACCTGTTCGCGGACGGTGGGAATGATCAGGTCGATGTCGTACTCGGCGATCACAGACCGCAGGAACGGCTCCAGGGAGGGGGAACCCGCCTCCGGCCCGGTGAGGAAGATGTCGGCGCAATGGCTCACTTCGTGGCTGTCGACGGCGATGAGGCGCAGTCCCTTCTTGAGCCGACGCAACTGCCGGCACAGGCTCCTGCCGGCGGGACCAGCGACACCGGTGACGAGAATCGTGCGGATGGGGGACGATGCGGAAAATACGGGGGAGATGGCAGACACGGTCAGATCCTTTGCTGATGGGCCGGGGCCTTGCGGTCGGGGCGGTAACTGGAGCGGGTCGGGGAGGACGGTCGGGCCGGGGGTGGGGCAGGGATCAGGAGTGGGGATGGGAGGCCTACCGACGACCGCGGCGGGCGAGGCCGGTGACGGAGGCGCCGACGAACGCGACGGCGTTGACGGCCGCCTTGGTCAGGAGAAGGGTGCTGTCGAACAGGGGAAACAGGAAGGGCACAGGAAGTTGTCCAATCAAAGGTGGGTTTCCAGGAGAGGAAACAAAAGGCTTTGCTGAACAAAATATAAGAAAAATAGAAGAAATTCTCAGCAAGTTCAGGGGATCCGCTCTGCGAAAGCAAAAACCCCTTGTGAACTGCCCGTATTCCGGGGGTCTTATGTGATGGATCCTCAACTTCACCCCTATTCGGGGTGATGTCTCGGCTTCCGATCCCGCAGTCACCGACCGGAAAGTCGCGGGAGAAGACAGAGCCTAAAGCCCATCCACCGCGTCATACCGCGACCGGGCCCCGGAGAAGAATGCCCTGGTCCACCGTTCGTCCTTGTAGTGTGCGGGAACTCCACCGCCGAGCAGCAACCGCGCGACGGACGCCGCCGCCGGGCTGCCCTCGGCAGGAAGCTCCCGGTCCGAGGCCAGCAGGATGATGTTGCCGTAGCGCCGGCCCTTGAGCATCGGTGGATCCGCGATGACGGCCACGTGCGCGAAGACCTCCGCCATGCCCGCCAGCTCCGCCTTCGCCCCCGTGAGGTCGGAGTGGTCCCCGCAGTTGGCCACGTACAACCCGCCCGGGGCCAGGGAGGCATGCGCCCCCCGGAAGAACTCCACGGTGGTCAGCGGCCGGGGAGTGACGGCTCCGGAGAACACGTCGCGGATGATCACGTCCCGGCTGGCCGCCACGAAACTGTCCGTCACCGCGCGGGCTTCCCCGACGCGGATCTTGACGGTCGGAGCCCGCGGAATGTCGAACCACTCCCGGACCAGCTCCGCGAGCTTCGCGTCAAGTTCGACGACCGTGTGCCGCGACCGGGGCCACAGGTCGGCGAAGAACCGGGCCATGGTGCACGCCGCCCCGCCGAGGTGGGTGACCCGCAGGGTGTCCGGGTCGAGGTGGGCGCCGACGAATTTCTCGGTGAACGCGGCGATCCAGCGCATGTATTCGAAGGCCAGCTCCCGCGGCTCACCCGGAACCACGTGGGAGGAGGGCACCCCGTTGATGTTCAGCACCCACGCGCCGTCGAAGTAGTCGTCCGCGACGAGTTCCGCAGTTCCCGTCGAGATCTCCCAGACACCGGCCCGCGCCCCGGTGGTCTCTTCCGCACCCCGCTGTTTCCTGCCCTGCTTCCTGCCCATGGCAGGCACCTTAATCTGTGGGCGGGGCCATAGGCTCACCCGGTCACCGGCCGGGGCGATATCATCGCGGATGACCGCACCCGAACAGCGACAGCAGAAACGGCGGCAGCATGACCACCCACTACTTCGACCACGCGGCCACCTCCCCGATGCGCCGGGCGGCGATCGACGCCTACGTCGAGCACGCCGGGGTACTGAACCCGGGCGGCCAGTACGGTTCCGGCCGACACGCCAACAGTGTGCTTGACGACGCCCGGGAGACCGTCGCGCGACTACTCGGCGCGGATCCGGTCGAGGTGATCTTCACCGCCTCCGGCACGGAGGCCGACAACCTGGCCATCCAGGGCCTGTACGCCGCCTCCGGGCTCAACCGGGTCATCACCACCCCCATCGAACACTCCGCCGTGCGCGACACCGTGGCCGCCCTCCCGGACGTCAGGGCTGACCTGCTGCCCGTCGGCCGCAGCGGGCACGTCACCGACCTCTCCGCCCTCGATGAGCCCGCCGCATTGGCCACCTGTATGTGGGCCAACAACGAGACGGGCGCCATCCAGCCGGTCGAGCAGTTCGTCGCCCGGGCCACCACGGCGGGAACCCCGACGCACATCGACGCCGTCCAAGTCGTCGGCAAGCTGCCCGTCGACTTCCGGGCGCTCGGAGTGACCACGCTGGCGGCCAGCGCCCACAAATTCGGCGGACCCAGGGGGGTGGGCCTGCTGCTGGCCCGGCGTTCCCCCGCACCCACGGCGGTCCTGCACGGCGGGGGCCAGGAGCGCGGCATCCGGCCCGGCACCGTCAACGTCGCCGGCGCGGCGTCGCTGGCCGCCGCACTCGAGGAGTCCGTGCGCGAGATGACGACCGAGCAGGACCACATCAGGGCGTTGCGGGACCGTCTGCGGGAACGCATCCTCGCCGAGATTGACGACGTCGTCGTCAACACCGCCGAACCCGCCCTGCCCAGCCACGTGCACGTCTCCTTCCCCGGTGCCGAGGGGGACAGCATGATCATGCTGCTCGACTCGCTCGGCGTGGAGGCCTCCACCGGTTCGGCCTGTTCCAGCGGAGTCAACCGCGCCAGCCATGTCCTGCTGGCGATGGGCGTCGATGAGCCGGATGCCCGCGGCGCCCTGCGCCTGACCCTCGGCCGCACCACGACGGCCGAGGACGTCGACTATCTGGCAGGGCAGATCGCCGAGGTCGTCTCGCGGGCCCGGGCCGCCGGCATGGCGGTCTGAGCGGCACCTCGCTGACCTGTGGTCTGTCACCCCCGACCGGGTCGCATCGTGTCCATGCCGCCCTCGGCGCACCCGACATCGCCGGCCTGCCCGGATACGGGGCGGTGGTGGTACGCGCGGTCTCCCCGGCCGGACGCGCCTTGTCATCCTCGGGACCCGCGCCGGGAGAATCGCCGACATCCCGCCCCCACAGAACCCCGCCAAACAGCACGAGATTCGGGGTCGCCGGAATTAAAGGGTTACGCTGCAGTGTTGAATATCGCGGATACTTGTCACACGAGCGAGAAGAAAGGACACGATGCGGGTACTGGCAGCAATGAGCGGAGGCGTCGATTCGGCGGTGGCCGCGGCCCGGGCCGTCGAGGCCGGGCATGACGTCGTGGGCGTCCACCTCGCACTCTCGCGTGATCCGCAATCCGTCCGCGAGTCCTCCCGGGGCTGTTGTTCCCTGGAGGATTCGGCGGATGCGCGCCGGGTCTGCGACCGGCTCGGCATCCCCTTCTATGTCTGGGATTTCTCCGACCGTTTCAAGGCCGACGTCATCGACGACTTCGTCGACTCCTACGCCAACGGTGAAACCCCCAACCCCTGCCTGCGCTGCAACGAGAAGATCAAGTTCGCGGCCCTGCTGGAGCGCGGCATCGCGCTGGGTTTCGACGCCGTGGTCACCGGCCACTACGCGCGGCTGACCCAGCCGGCCGACGGCGGCGACGGTTACCTGCGCCGGGCGGTCGATCCGCACAAGGACCAGTCCTACGTCCTGGGCGTGCTCGGCGCGCACGAGATCGCGCACTGCATGTTTCCGGTCGGTGACACCCGCAAGCCGCAGATCCGTGAGGAGGCGGGTGCGCACGGATTCTCCGTGGCGAAGAAACCCGACTCCTACGACATCTGCTTCATCCCCGACGGCAACACCCAGGCCTTCCTGGGCGGCCACATCGGGCTGCGGCCCGGCCTGATCGTCGACCAGGAGGGCACCGAACTGCGCAGCCACAACGGCGTGCATGAATTCACCATTGGTCAACGCAAGGGGCTTGACATTAAGGCTCCCGCCGCCGATGGACGTCCGCGCTACGTCACCGACATCAACGCGGCCACCGGCACCGTGACGGTCGGCGAGCGCGAGAAACTCGCCGTGACGGAGATCCGGGCAGACCGGTTGAAGTTTCTCCACCCGGCCATGGCCGGGGAATTCACCGCCGAGGTCCAGGTCCGGGCCCACGGCTCCGTCGTCGCCTGTCACGCGAAGGTCGACCGCGAGGCCGACTTCATGGTCCTCGAACTCGCGGAGCCGCTGTCTGGCGTGGCCCGCGGGCAGGCCGCCGTGCTCTACCTGCCGGACGAGGACGGCGACATAGTCCTCGGTTCGGGAACGATCTGCGGGACGGTGGCCCGGTGAGCGCCTACGGTCTCGGCCCCCTGCCCGGCGGATCGGTGGCGGAGGCCGCCGACGTGATCATCGGGGAGACCGGGGATCTGCCCCATCTGCCGCAGCTGCCGGCCCGTGGACTGGGTTCCGACGCCGTGGGCCGCACCGCCGGCCTCCTCGAAGCTGTGACGGTTGACCGGGGCCCGCGCGCCTGGATCATGACCGGTCGACCACAGCTGCTCACCCGGCGCGCCTGGGATCGGCTGGCCCGTGACCTTGACGAGTGTGAGGAGACCTGGGGCACCTCCCTGCCCGCGCTCAAGGTCCAGGTGACCGGCCCGTGGACCTTGGCCGCCTCCATCGAACTGGCCAACGGCCACCGGGTGATCACCGACCGGGGTGCGCTCCGCGACCTCACCGACGCCCTGGTGGAGGGAGTCAACGGGCACGTCGCGGACGTCGCGAAGCGCTTCCATCTCGACGCCACGGAGATCGTCGTCCAGCTCGATGAGCCACGCCTGCCGGGGGTCGTGGGCGGTCTGTTGCGGGGCGTCACCGCCTTCAATCCGATCGCGGCGGTCCACGCCGCCGACGCCGCCGAGCGCCTGGCCCATGTCGTTGATGGTCTCAACGCTGGACAGGTACTGCTCAACCAAACGGGCTACGCGCCCCTGTGGGACGTGGCAGTCAAGTCTAGGGCACAGACTGTGCTGGTAAATCCGGAGCTGATCCGTGGCACGGAACAACTCGACGGGGCCGGGGAAGCCGTGGCCGGCGGTCTGCGGATCGGCCTCGGGATCACGGACCCTGACGACCGGGTCGACGAAGCCGGAGAGAACGCACGGGTGAAGGCGGTGCGCGTGGCCCGCTTCTGGGATGAGCTCGCCCTCGACCGGGAGCTGCTCGCCACTGCCGTCGACGTCCACCCGCGCGCAGCGGTCACGGACGGCACGGTGGTCGACGCGGCCCACGCCTACCGCATGGCGGTGGCCGTCGAGAGCATGCTCACCTGCGATGCCGGGGATCTCTAGACCTCCTCTGGAGGGCGGACCTGCCGTCGGTCCGCCGCCGACGGCAGGAGAGCGGCGAGGGATCCGGGAGCTAATGAAGCGGAGCGTCATCTCGGGCGCTGCGGCGTCACGCACCTGCCGAGGTGACGGGTACGGAGCGGGACCATCTGGCCGGCCCATGCGGTGAGGCGTGACTTTTCCGTCAGGCCCGTCAGCCAATGGCCGGTTCCGCCGCCGGGCGCGGGGGCGTCCGCATGAGCAGCCGGTAGGTCAGGCTCGCGAGGTACACGGCCAGCAGGGCGGCGGTCAGCCACCACAGCCAGATGGGGACCACGCTGCCCCACATGATGCTCGCCGCGTTGGCGATCAGCAGGGTCACGGCCACGTTGATCGCAGCGTTGAAGATGAGGACCGGCGCTCCGGACCTCGCCCGGAATGTGCTCCAGATGTCCCAGGCGGCGTTGGCGAGGATGAAGACCGCAAGCGCCCAACCGGTCAGGGGGGCGGACATCAGGACGCCTCCCTGAACAGGGTTCCGGCCAGGGACTCGACGCCCACGGAGGAATCCGTGAAGGCGAGGACGGCCCGTTCCTGCCCGGGGTCCACGATCAGCATCGTGCTGTATCCGTAGGTGGCGCCGTTGTGCCAGTGGAAACCGGCGTCGTCCCGCACCCAGGTGTAGTCGGGCAACCCCTGCTCCAGCAGGTGCGCCGTATAGCGCGCCATGTCCGCCGGGGTGGAACGGACGCCGCCAGCGGGGTTGTAGCCGTCCATCTCCCAGGGTTCGGCCTCCCGCCCGGAGGGAAGATAACCGCGGGGTGCGTCATCCGGCACGCTGCCCGGGGTCATCAGGTAGGTGTCGGCCATGTCGAGGGGGCCCAGAATCTGGTCGTGGACCAGCTGCTCGTAACTGGTGTCTGCCTCGACGGCCAGCAGCTGACCGAGCAGGGCGAAGCCGAAATTGGAGTAGTTCTCCTGTCCGCGGCCGGAGAGCTCGGCGGACAGTGCCGCGTCGATGACGTCGTCGCGGTTGACGCCCTCGTACGGGTTGGTGCCCAGGAAACCACTGGAGATATTCGTGAGCGGGTTGAGCCCGGCCAGGCGAGGCAGTCCAGAGGTGTGACGGGCCAGTTCGCCCAGGGTGACGTCGGCCACCGGGGTGGATCCCGCGTCGATGATCTGGCCGACGGCGGTGTCCTCGCTGACGCGCCCGGCGGCGATCTGATTGCGCAGGATCTCGGCGGTGAAGGTCTTGGTCACCGAACCGACCTCGAATTCGACGTGTTCGTCCCCACCGAGGCCGGCGAAGGTGGCTTGGCCGGCCTCGGTCAGCGTGAAGGCGCCGAGGTGGTGGTGACCGGGTTCCGCCAGTTCGGCGAGGTGCCCGGCCAGTACGGGGTCACCGGTGCGTTCTTCCGCGAGCGGAAGGGGGCGTGGGCCGAGCGTGAGTGCGGCGAGGAGCGTGGCCGCGCCCACGAGGGCCGCCACGCTGAGGGCGGTTGCGCGGGGGCGGCGGGACAGGGGAGAGGTGGTGGTCATGGTCGGCACTCTTTCGGCTCAGTGATCCCCGGCGGCGGCGATGATGGTCAGCAGCGGGACAATGCGTGCCGTCCGGACCGAGTGCCGTCCGCGGGCGTCCTTCGCGGTCCAACCGCCGGCGGCGAGTCCGCCCAGATGGTGGTAGGCGGCGCCGGCGGAGGAGACGATTCCCTCGCCCACGAGTTCGGCGGCGGTCGCCGGGGAGGCGAGCAGGCGCCGCAGGACAGCACCCCGGACCGGGTGTGCGATGGCGGCCAGACGTTCGAGGTGTTCGTCCCATGGCTCGTCGGCCAGGGCCCGGGCCGGTCGCTGCCACTGGTAGAGGGCGTGACGACCGCCGATCTGCACCTCACCGGCGAAGATGACGGAACCGTCGGGGAGCTGTTCCCTTTCCCGGAGCTGCCGGAGCAGCCAGGGGAGCTCGTCATCCCCCGTGGCGGGGTGGCCCGGGGCCGGGGACCGTGCAGCTGCGGACCGCGCGGCCTCCAGGGCGTCGAGACGCCGTTCGACCGCCTCCAGTCTTACGGGCACGGTGGGGTCGGCTTCAGGTTCCATAATTTTAAAAATACAGAATTATGGATTTTCTGCAAGGGCAGGGCGTTTCCTCCGCCCCCACCAACCGGTCAGGACTACTCGTACATCGGCCACGACAGGTTGATGGTCGAGGTGTCCTTCCCCTGGCCCTCCAGGTACTTCTTCCAGTCGGCCTGCACCTCGTAGTAGCCCACGGCCTGGAACTCCATCAGCTCCTCGGCGGACATCCGCGTCAGTTCCGGCCACAGTTTGACCTGCTTCCAGGCGATGCGCGCGGCGGCCAGGGCGTCGGCCGTCGCCTCGTGCGCGTTGTCCAGGCGCACCTGGTACTGCGCGGCCAGGTCGGTGAGCGTGCGGCGGCCCTTGCGGTAGCGGTCCTTGACCTTGTCCACCACGAAAGGGTCGAACACGGGGCCGGTGACGGTGAAATCACCCGTCAGCTTGCGCAGCACCGTCAGGTCGTAGTTGGCGTTGAACACGACCAGCGTCAGACCGTCCTCCCAGCCGGTCTTGATGCGCTGCACCGTCTCCGCCAGCACCTCCTCGTGCGGGCGGCCCTCGGCGCGGGCCTTCTCCGTGCTGATGCCGTGGATCTTCGAGGCCTCCTCGGGGATCTCCACCCCGGGGTCGGCGAGCATCTCCACGGTGTCGACGTCGCGGCCGTCGATGCGCACCAGGGCGGAGGTGACGATGCGGGCCTCGAGTGGTTTGTAGGTGGTGGTCTCGAGGTCGAAGGAGAGCATGCGGGAGGCGTCGAAGCCGGGGGAGTTCGTCATGGACCCAACCCTAGACAACGCCCCTGACACGACCCGGCGCGGCTAAGCTTGGTCGGGTGACTGAGCCCGTGACTGACGCCGTGACCGACCCCGCCGAGACGAACGCCGACCTGCGTCGGCAGTGGAACGAGCTGGCCGAAGAGGTCCGCCACCACCGGGATCTCTACTACAACGGGCAGCCCGCGATCCCGGACGCCGACTTCGACAGGTTGTTCCAGCGGCTGCAGGCGCTCGAGGAGGCCCACCCCGAGCTCGCCGTGCCGGACAGTCCGACCATGGAGGTCGGCGCCCCGCCGGTGATCGGTTCGACCTTCGACAACGTCGAGCACCTCGAGCGGATGATGAGCCTCGACAACGTCTTCGACGCCGGGGAACTCACTGAGTGGCTGGAGCGAACCCCTAGCGGCACCTATCTCACGGAGCTCAAGATCGACGGCCTGTCGATCTCGCTGGTCTACCGTGACGGCCGGTTGGAGCGCGCCGCCACGCGTGGTGACGGCCGTGTGGGTGAGGACGTGACGGCCAACGCGAAGGTCATCAGTGACATCCCGCACGAGCTGACGGCCACTGACGAGTTTCCCGTCCCCACCCTGCTCGAAGTTCGTGGCGAGGTCTTCATCGCCATCGAGGATTTCGACGAGGTCAACGAGTTGCGTCAGGCCGCGGGCGGCAAGCCCTTCGCCAACCCCCGCAACGCCGCCGCGGGCAGCCTGCGGCAGAAGAATCCGGAGGACGTGCGCACACGCCGGCTGCGGATGATCGCCCACGGCATCGGCGCCCGGGAGGGATTCAACCCGGACAGCCAGCACGAGGCCTACCGCGCGCTCGCGGCCTGGGGCCTGCCCGTGAGCCCCTACACCGAGCAGGTCCACTCGGTCGACGAGGTCATCGAGAAGGTGACCTACTGGGCCGACCACCGCCACGACTCCGTCCACGAGATGGACGGGTTGGTGGTCAAGGTCGACGCCTTCACCGAACAGCGGGCCCTGGGGGCCACCTCGCGGGCGCCCCGCTGGGCGATCGCCTACAAGTACCCGCCGGAGGAGGTCACCACCACCTTGCTGGATATCCGGGTCGGGGTGGGACGCACCGGCCGGGTGACCCCGTTCGCGATCATGGAGCCGGTCTTCGTCGCCGGGTCCACGGTGTCGATGGCCACCCTGCACAACCAGACGGAGGTGCAGCGCAAGGGCGTGCTCATCGGCGACACGGTGGTCATCCGCAAGGCGGGCGAGATCATCCCCGAGGTGCTGGGCCCCGTCGTGGAGAAGCGCGACGGCACCGAGCGCGAATTCATCTTCCCGACGCTGTGCCCGTCGTGCGGCACGCGCCTGGCCCCGCAGAAGGAGGGTGACGCCGACTGGCGCTGCCCGAACGCCCGCAGCTGCCCCGCCCAGCTGTCCTCGCGTCTGACGTATCTGGCCGGACGCGGCGCCTTCGACATTGAGGCCCTCGGTGAGAAGGGGGCGGAGGACCTCATCCGCCGGGGCATCCTCATCGACGAGTCCGAACTGTTCGACCTGACGGAGGAGAAGTTGCTGGACTCGAAGGTGTACACCGCCAAGAACGGCGCGGTCAACGCCTCGGGCAACAAGCTGCTGGAGAACCTGGAGCAGGCCCGGCACACGGATCTGTGGCGGGTGCTGGTCGCACTGTCCATCCGGCATGTGGGTCCCACCGCCGCCCGCGCGCTGGCCACCCGCTACCGTTCCCTGCCCGCGCTCAGGGACGCCGTCGTCGAGGACATCGCCGAGACCGACGGGGTGGGCACGATCATCGCCGAATCCTTCAAGGAGTGGTTCGAGGTCGACTGGCACCGGCAGATCGTCGAGCGCTGGGCCGCGGCCGGGGTGACGATGGAGGATGACGCCACCGGCCTGGCCGAGCAGACGCTCGAGGGGCTGACGATCGTGGTCACCGGGTCACTCGAGGGTTTCACCCGCGACGGGGCGAAGGAGGCCATCATCGCCCGCGGCGGCAAGGCGAGCGGTTCGGTCTCGAAGAAGACCGATTATGTCGTGGTGGGAGAGAACGCCGGTTCCAAGGAGACGAAGGCGCGTGACCTGGGTCTGCCGATCCTGGATGAGGCCGGCTTCGTGCGCCTGCTGGAGACGGGTGCCGAGAGTTAGCGGTGCCACCCCGGCCGGCTCCGCGGGGACGGTAACAGTGCCGACACCGTGAACAGCGCGATGGCGGCCACCGGCCCGAGAAACCCGGAGAGATTGATCACCGGCCCGATGGGGTCGGTCCACCAGAAGTAGAGCCACGAACCCCAGCCGATCAGCGCCGCGACGCTGCCGAGCAGGCCCGTGGCGAGCATCGTCACGCCCCTGCTGAGCCAGGTCAGCAGCACCGCCACCGCCGCGGCCGCAAGCACCCCGATCCAGCTCACGACGGCCACGGGGAACAGCTCGTTGAAGAAGAGCATCAGGAAGAACAGCAGGAGCAGGGCAACGTTGAGCGCGGCCGCGCCCAGGAGGATTCTCCGCATGGGGTCAGGTCAGCAACGTGCCGACGATTTTGCCCAGATTGGCCAGGTGCTTGACCTCGTTGGCCAGGAAATCGGGGCCGCCCGTGCGGGCCACGACGAGCACCATTCTGGTGCCGTCCAGGGGGGTGGCGGCCAGGGCGGAATCGAGCAATGCCCAGGATTCCGGGATCCAGTCCTCGATGTCGGGGTGGAGGATCCGTGCCTCGGAGACCGCGATCGACTCGGGCATGGATCCGTCGTCCTCGGGGGCGGCCTGAGAGGCGGCCACCCGGGTGATGCTCTGGGACTCATCGAGGACGATGGCCCAGGTGGCGGTCATCGACTTGGGGATCACGGAGACGAGTTTGTCCATCGCCAGCGGGATGTTGCGGGCGGAGTGGGCGACGTCGGCCAGCATCCGGATCTGCCCGCGCCGGTCGATGGTGCCGGAGAACGGGCGGATGGAGTCGACCTCGACGCCGTCGACGCTGCGGGCGGCGGTGATCAGGACATCGGCCATGGCCGTCTTCGGCAGGGCGATGACGATATCGTCCATCACGGTCCCGTCCGGGAATGACTCGACTACGTCGACAGACTGGATGTTGCCGTCGACGAGCCCGAAGGCCTCGGCGAGCTGGCCGAGGCTGCCCGGTCGGTCGGGGAGGAGGACGCGGATGAGGAACGACATGGGTGTGGTCATCCTTTCGGATGGCTGGAGCGGGAAAGACCGGGTCATGAGAGGCAACTGTCCGGCTGTGTGGATTAACTGGTTATCTCCAGCTTAGTGAGGGTGTTCTCACCTTGAGCGATCCGGCTCACATTTTCTGCCCTGTGTGTCCGTCTCGGGTGGAAACCGGGGGTGGGCCACCGCCTGTCGGCACCCCGCACGGGCTGCAGTAACATGGTCTGGGTTCACAGATATCCAAGAATGTTCCGGGAACGTGCCACAGACGTTCACGGTCCACGAATTCGACGCGCAAAGGAATGTGTCCACGTGCCTGAAATTTCGCGTGACGAGGTGTCGCACCTCGCGAAGCTCTCCCGCCTGGCGTTGAGCCCGGAGGAACTCGACCAGTTCGCCGGGCAGATCGACGGGATCATCGCCCACGTCTCGACCATCCAGCAGGTCCAGGCCGAGGGGATCGAGCCGATGAGCCACCCGCACTCCATCACCACCACCATGCGGGAGGACGTCGTGGAGAAGATGTTGACCGCCGAGCAGGCTCTCGACCAGGCCCCCGACGTCGAAGACCAGCGTTTCGTCGTTCCCCAGATTCTGGGGGAGCAGGAGTGATCATGACCGACTACACCGTTCCCGATTCCGGACTGACCGGCCTCACCGCCGCCGAACTGGCCCGCAAGATCCACTCCCGCGAGGTCAGCTCCCGCGAGGTCACCCAGGCGCACCTGGACCGCATCGCAGAGACCGACGAGGCCATCCACGCCTTCCTGCACGTCGGCGCCGATGAGGCACTGGCCGCCGCCGATGCCGTCGACAAGCGTCTCGACGCCGGCGAGTCCGCGCCCTCCCCCCTGGCGGGCGTGCCCCTGGCACTCAAGGACGCGTTCACCACCACCGACGCGCCGACCACCGCCGGCTCGAAGATGCTCGAGGGCTACATGAGCCCCTACGACGCGACCGTGACGAAGAAGCTGCGGGCCGCCGGCATCCCGATCCTGGGCAAGACCAACATGGACGAGTTCGCGATGGGCTCGTCCACCGAGAACTCCGCCTTCGGGCCCACCCACAACCCCTACGACCTGGAGCGCACCCCGGGTGGTTCCGGTGGCGGCTCCTCCGCCGCCCTGTCCTCGGGTCAGGCCCCGCTGGCGATCGGCACCGACACCGGTGGCTCGATCCGTCAGCCGGCCGCCTTGACCAACACCGTCGGCGTGAAGCCGACCTACGGCACCGTCTCCCGCTACGGCCTCATCGCCTGCGCCTCCTCCCTGGATCAGGGCGGCCCGACCGCACGCACGGTGCTCGACACCGCGCTGCTGCATGAGGTCATCGCCGGCCACGACCGCTTCGACGCGACCTCCGTGCCCCGCCCGGTCGCGCCCGTCGTCGAGGCGGCCCAGCAGGGCTCCACCGGTGACCTGCGCGGCGTTAAGGTCGGCGTCGTCAAGCAGTTCGACCGCGAGGGTTGGCAGCCGGGGGTGTTGGAGAACTTCCACGCCTCCGTCGCCCAGCTCGAGTCGCAGGGCGCCGAGGTCATCGAGGTCGACTGCCCGCACTTCGACGATGCGCTGGCCGCCTACTACCTCATCCTCCCGTGCGAGGTCTCCTCCAACCTCGCCCGCTTCGACGGCATGCGTTACGGCCTGCGCTCCGGTGACGACGGCACCCGTTCCGCGGACGACGTCATGGCGCTCTCCCGCGCCGAGGGTTTCGGACCGGAGGTCAAGCGCCGCATCATCCTGGGCACCTACGCCCTGTCCGTCGGCTACTACGACGCCTACTACCTGCAGGCGCAGCGCGTGCGCACCCTGATCGCCCGCGACTTCGAGAAGGCCTTCGAGAAGGTGGACGTGCTGGTCGCCCCGACGACCCCGTCCACGGCCTTCAAGCTGGGGGAGAAGATCTCCGATCCGCTGGAGATGTACAACTTCGACCTGTGCACCCTGCCGCTGAACCTGGCCGGCCTGGCCGGCATGTCCGTTCCGGCGGGCATGGCCGCGGACAGCGGCCTGCCGGTGGGCCTGCAGATCATGGCCCCCGCCTTCGCCGACGACCGTCTCTACCGCGTCGGCGGTGCCTTCGAGGCCGGCCGGAAGTAGGCTCCGCCGCCCGCCGCGTTTCGCCGCCCCGACGACCTTTCCGGCCGTCGGGGCGTTGTGCTGACTGGCGCTGGTCCCAGCGGAAGGGCGGGGACCCCCGAAAATTCCTATAGCGTAGGCTTGCCTAAGAAACCTCTTTCCTAGCGAACCCCAGGAGGCTCCATGACCAAGCCCGCCCGCAAGGCACGTCCCGCCCACGAAGCCACCGTCACCGGCCTCACGCGGCTCTCTCCGGACCTGATCCGCCTGAGCTTCACCGCTCCCGCGTTGATCGGCCGGGACCTGCCGCACACCGACCACTACATCAAGCTGCTGTTCGTGCCGGAAGGCGCCGATTACGCCTGGCCCTTCGACCTGTCGGCCATCCGCGAGACCTATCCCCGCCAGCTCCAGCCGGTGACCCGCACCTACACCTTCCGTCGGGTCGACACCACGACCGGAGAGTTCGACGTCGATTTCGTCACCCACGGCGATGAGGGGCTGGCCGGGCCGTGGGCCCAGCAGGCGCGGGTCGGCGACGTCATCGGTTTTTCCGGGCCCGGCGGCGCCTGGCGCCCGGAAGAGGGCTACGAACACTTCGTGCTGGCCGGTGACGAGGCGGCGGCCCCTGCCATCGCTGCGGCCGTCGAGAAGCTGCCCGAGGGTGCGACCGCCGACGTCTATGTCGAGATCGCCGGGTCGGGCGCCGAATTCGAGATGCCCTCCGCCCCCGGGGTGGCCCTGCACTGGGTGCACCGCAACGGCGCCACCCACGGCACCGAACTCTCGTCGGCGGTGCGCGCGGCGGGCATCCCGCAGGGGCGCACCTCCTGGTTCGTCCACGGCGTCGCCGAGATGATCAAGGAACTGCGCCGCTTCCTCTTCGTTGGTGGGGGCGTGGACAGGTCGGACGTGTCCATCTCCGGCTACTGGCGCATCGGCATGACCGAGGACCAGTGGCAGGCCAGCAAGGGGGAGTTCGCCCAGGAGATCGAGGCCGAGGAGTCCAGCCTGTTGGCCTGACTTTTTAGGGCCTACCTGGAGTCAGAGAGGGCGTAGGCAGACCCGGCGGCCACCGCGGTCACGGTGAGTACCGCGGGCCAGGATCCCATTTTCTTCGCCAGCGGATGCGAGGCGCCGAAAGCGCCGACGTAGAGGGCCGACAGGCCCACGGTGGTGGGGACGTTCGTCTTCGCCAGCCATGAACGGCCGGCCCAGACGCCGGCCGCGGCGAGCACCGCGCCCCCGATCGGGCGGATCCCGGTCTCGCGGGCGGTCAACCACCCGCCGAGCAGGCCGCCGGCGACGACGGTGGCGGTGGAGACTTCTGCAGGCTTCTTGACGTCAATCATTCCCATGACGATAAGTCTACCGAGACCACGTGACCGGCCGTGGCCGGCGCCCGACCGACTAGGATCTATCCGGTGACATCCCCCACCCCGCAGGACACCGTCCTACCCGAAGCCCAGGCCTGGCGGGCGTTGGCCGCGCTGTGCCTGGGTTTCTTCATGATGCTGCTCGACCAGACGATCGTGGCCGTGGCCACCCCGCAGTTCCAGGCGGACCTGGGGGCCAGCCTGAACCAGGTGGTGTGGGTGACCTCCATCTATCTGCTGTGCGTCGTCGTGCCCATGCTGTTCACCGGACGCCTCGGGGACCGCTTCGGCCAGCGCGCCGTCTACCAGGTCGGGGTGGGGTTGTTCACCCTGGCGGCCGTCGTTTGTGCCCTGGCGCCGACGATCGAGGTGCTCATCGCCGCACGTGCCTTCCAGGGCCTCGGTGCCGCGATCCTCACCCCGCAGACCATGAGCGTGATCAACCGGATCTTCGCCCGGCACCGCCGCGGTCGGGCTCTGGGGGTGTGGGGCGCGGTCGGTTCCGTCGCCAGTCTCGTCGGGCCCGTGCTCGGCGGTTTCATCGTGGGCTCCTTCGGGTGGCGGGGCATCTTCTTCCTCCACGTGCCCGTCGGCTTGCTCGCCCTGGTGCTGGCAGCCCGCTGGGTGCCCACCTTGCCCACCTACGCGCGCCGAATCGACCTGCCGTCGGTGGTCGTCTCCTTCGCGGCGGTGGCTGCCACCGTCTTCGCGATCCAACAGGGCCCCGAACTGGGTTGGCCGGCCTGGGCGTGGGGCCTGCTGGGAACCGGCGTCGTCCTGACCGTGATCTTCGTCCGCCTGCAGTCCACCGCCGTGGGCCGGGGCAGCGAACCGCTCGTCCCGCTGGCCATCTTCCGCAACCGCAATTACTCCCTCGGGGCGTTCTCTATCGCGACGATGGGCTTCACCGTCTCGTCGATGATGCTGCCCATCATGATCTGGCTGCAGGACGGCCAGGGGCTGAGCTCCGAGCAGGCGGGGCTGATGGTGGTGCCCATGGCGGTGGTGGCGATGGTGCTCTCCCCCCTGGTCGGGCCGCTGTCGGACCGGTTCCATCCCCGGCTGCTGTCCATGCTCGGCTTCGGCGTCATGGCCGGTTCGCTCCTGTGTGCCTGGGTGATCATGCGTTCCGACCTGCCGACCGCCTGGTTCCTGCTCGCCTCGGCGCTCATGGGGCTGGGCAGCGCCTTCGTCTGGGCGCCGAATTCGGCCACCACCATGCGCGACGTCGAGATAGCACACATGGGTGCCGCCTCGGGGGTCTACAACACCTCCCGTCAGACCGGCGCGGTCCTCGGAGCCGCGGCTGTGGGGGCGGCCATGCAGGTCGGGGTCGCCCGGGCGGGCCTGGCCGTCGGCATGGCCGATGCCCTGCTGCTTCCCGCATTCGTCCTGGGCCTGGGTTTCATCGCCGTGTCCTTTTTCCGTTCCGATCTCGGGGCTACGGTGCCACCGGCGGGAGGCGGACCTCCTCGCTAGAGTGGTGGTCATGCGTATCGCGACCCTCACCTCCGGCGGTGACTGCCCCGGACTCAATGCCGTCATCCGTGGAATCGTCCGCACAGCCAACGCCGAGTTCGGCTCCACTGTCGTGGGCTACACCGACGGCTGGGAGGGCCTGCTCGAGGACAGGCGCGTCCAGCTCTACGACGACGAGGACATCGACCGCATCCTCCTGCGCGGTGGCACCATCCTGGGCACGGGCCGCCTGCATCCCGACAAGTTCCGCGCCGGCATCGACCGGGTCAAGGAGAACCTCGCGGACGCGGGTATCGACGCCCTGATCCCCATCGGCGGCGAGGGCACGCTCAAGGGCGCGAAGTGGCTCGCGGACAACGGCGTGCCGGTGGTCGGCGTGCCCAAGACCATCGACAACGACGTCAACAACACCGACTACACCTTCGGCTTCGACACAGCCGTCTCCGTGGCCACCGACGCCATCGACCGGTTGCACACCACCGCCGAGTCCCATAACCGGGTGATGATCGTCGAGGTCATGGGCCGCCACGTCGGCTGGATCGCCCTGCACGCGGGCATGGCCGGTGGCGCTCACTACACCGTCATCCCCGAGGTGCCCTTCGACATCGCGGAAATCGTCAAGGCCATGGAGCGACGTTTTCAGATGGGGGAGAAATACGGCATCATCGTGGTCGCGGAAGGCGCGACCCCCGAGGAAGGCACCATGAACGTCAGCGAGGGCGAGGTCGACCAGTTCGGCCACAAGACCTTCACCGGCATGGGCCAGCAGATCGCCG
>CAYSIP010000019.1:0-2650 GCA_964431055.1 uncultured Corynebacterium sp.
GCCGTAGGTCTTGAGGATGCGCGCCAGTTCACCGTGACCGTAGGTGTTGAGCACGTCCGCCGCGGTGATGCCGCGGGTGGGGTCCATGCGCATGTCCAGCGGTGCGTCGGTCCGGTAGGCGAAGCCCCGGTCAACCTGATCGAGCTGCATGGAGGACACGCCGAGATCGAACAGTGCCCCGGCGACGCCGTGGTCACGGGCCAGGTCGAAGATCTCGCCGGCGCCTTCCGCGATGGCCTCACCGAGGCCGTCGAAGCGGGTGCGCACGCCGGTGAAGCGGTCGCCGAAGCGCTCAAGGCGGCGGGTGGCGGCGGCCAGGGCGGCCGGGTCACGGTCGACGCCGATGACGCGGGCGTCGGGGAAGGTGTTCAGGAAGTGCTCGGTGTGTCCACCAGCCCCCAGGGTGGCGTCGACGATGACGGCGCGCTCCCCCAGCTTCTCGACGCCGGGGGCGAGCAACTCGGTGACGCGGTCGCGCAGGACGGGCACGTGGCCGTGGTTGGCCTCGATGTCCTGGTCGCCTCCGGATCTGGTTCCGGTCTGCGCACTGTCGGTCACGGCTGCCCGTCCCCCTCTCATGCATGGGCCTCAGCAACTGCCCTGCCGGATGAGCGGGGTGCGTATAGGGCCCTGCCCGATGTGTTCATCTGATGTCGGGGAAGTACACCAGAGCGTCACCTCGGGCAGAGTCCGTACACGCGCTCCGCCTGACCCGCCATTCCCCGGACCGGGTGGTCCGGAGGGTCAGAGCAGTCCGCTGAGGACGTCGTCTGCGTCGGCTGCCGAGTAGGCGGCCTCCGTCTCCTTCTGATAAGCGGCCCAGGCTTCTGCATCCCAGATCTCGAGGAAATCCACTGAACCGATGACGACGCACTCTTTGGTCAGACCTGCGTACTGACGGTGGGCGGCCGACAGGGTGATCCGTCCGTTCCCGTCGGGCCGCTGCTCATCCGCACTGGCAGCCAGGTTGCGAATGAATGCGCGCGCCTCAGGGCTGGTACGGGACACGGAGGCCGCTTTACGAGCACGTGCCGCGAACTCCTCCCGGGGATAGACCGCGAGACTGTGGTCCTGCCCCTTCGTCACCATCAACCCACCGGCCAGTTCCTCGCGGAACTTCGCCGGCAGCGTCAACCGTCCTTTGTCATCGAGCTTCGGAGTGTAGGTACCGAGAAACATCTCGGGCCACCTTCCTCCGCTCAACGTCTCCGGCTCAATTTTTTTACCTCACCGTGGATCCGATCGGTCATGTTTGACCGGTCTTCTCCACCGCTGCGCCCCACATTACCCCACTTTGCCCCACCGCCACTACCAAGTAGCGGGTCCGAGACACCTGATCCGGCAATCAATGCAGGTCAAGAGGCCGGGAAACGGTGGGTCACCGGCCCGTTGCGGGCCCGAAAAGGCGGGAAATATCGCCCCATGAATAACATCAGTAACATTCACCCCATTTGCCCCACCGCCCCCTTCGTATTCTTCCCTCCCCTTTTTCCCCTAATACGCTGGGAGAATGCTGGGACGCCACACAGATTGTTGTTTTGTTGACTGTGGGAATGGGAGTGGGGCCGGTGGGCTCGAAGACAACAGGACCCGGCCACGCGGTAAGCGTGGCCGGGTCCTGTTGTCGGGGGCAGTTCAGATGTGGGGTCAGGTCACCGCTCTTCGAAACGGCGGCGGAAGTTCTCCTCCATCTTGCTGCCCATGGAGGAGGAGTTTCCCCCCTTGGGGCGACGGTTGCCGGAAGGCGAACCCAGGGGGCGGGACGAACCGTCACCCCGGATCATCCACACACCCGCGCCGAACATGACTAGGAAACCGGCGACACTCAGCGTCACGAACCAGAGGTTCTGCTGGGCCAAGGCGACGCCGCCGATGAGCATGACGAGACCGACGACGGCCAAGGCGATGCCCCGCAGCGTGAGACCTGCGGTACCGGAGCCACCGAAACCGTTCTCGCCCGCCACGGAGGCCCCGAACTTGGGATCGTCAGCAAGGAGAGATTGTTCGATCTCCCGGAGCGCTCGTTGCTCCTGCTCTGAAAGCGACACTGTTCCTCCCGGATCTGGATGGGCGCTTTTATCGTTACTGTTCATAGGGTTAACGCCCACACTATCGGGAATGTTCCCGGGAATGCCAGCCGCTGCGTGAACCCCCTTTTTCCCCTTCTAAGCCGCGGCCGCGGCCCAGCCCGCCTCGAGCTCGACCTCCGACAGGAACTCCTCCGCCATCGCCATGACGCGGGCCACGATCCGGGTGTCCACTTCCGGCTCCAGCCCCGAGGCCACCCGGGAACGCAGCCTCGAGTACTGCTCGAAATCCGCGGCCCGGTGCTCCCCCGCCTCGTCGACCAGACGCAACTGGTCCCAGGCGCCGGTCGGGCGACGTCGCCGACGGGACACCGCCGAACCCGAGATGCGGGCGCCGGCGCAGCGCAGTGCGGCCTGATAGGCGGTCTCCAGGGCGAGGTCCCACTCCCCGTCCGCGCGGTGACGGCGGGACTGGGCGAGCAGGGCCCGGGCCTTGAGAATGAAGTCCGCGCGTTTCGTGCCACGGTCGACACCCACGCCGGTTCCCGCGAACCTCGTCGTCGCCGAGATTATCTCTGCCATCGGGCCGCTTCCCTTCCGCGCTCCGCTTCCCTGAGTCCGTG
>CAYSIP010000019.1:2750-22462 GCA_964431055.1 uncultured Corynebacterium sp.
GTCCGTGTTCCGCTTTCCATGCTCTGACCTGGCGGTGGCGCCATTTCCGTTGTGTTGACATCACCATATGAGGGGATGAGACCTTGCACCTCCAATCATAGAACTCCCATTCGAACAGATCAATGGTTTCCTGCGGTTTTCTTGGTGGGAATTTTCCCGGGTGTTCGAAAATGGGCGCCGTATCCCCGTTCCGCCCCCGAAACACCGCCCAACCTTCCCCCCTGCCGGGACGGTTCATGATTCGATAAGAGGGTGACTGTGGAGATTCGTCGCTTGTCGGGACCTGAGTTCGCCGTGCTCGCCCCCCGGCTCGTGGACATATACATAGCGGCGATGGGATACGACCCCTCGATCCGCAACAGCCGTATCAACGTGTGGCGGCGGGAGATCTCCCAACCCGGTTTCACCGCGTTGTGCGCCCTGATAGACGAGGAGGTCGTCGGCCTGGCCTACGGCTATCTGGGTTCCCCCGACCACTGGTGGGACCAGCAGGTCCGCCGGGGATTCCGGGAGGCCGGTGGACCTGACGTCGAGCAGCTTGAACTGCTGCGCAACTACTTCGAGGTCGCCGAGGTGCACGTGCGCCCCGGATTGCAGGGCCGGGGCATCGGACGGCACCTGCTGGCAGAGCTGCTCAAACACGCTCCCGCCACCCACGCCATGCTGTCGACCCCCGAGGTTCCGGCGGAAGCGAACCACGCCTTCGGCCTCTACCGGTCGATGGGGTTCCGGGACGTGATGCGCGATTTCCGTTTCGACGGCGACCGCCGCCCCTTCGCCATCCTCGAGGTACCCCTGCCACTGCCCGGAATGGTGCAGAAACCCTCGGTCCACCCGCCGGAGGAGAACTCCGACGGGTCCTGAGCGTGCGTCCCCGGGTCGCTGGGTATCGTGGAACGAAGCAAGAACCGCCCCCGACCACCGACTGATTACAGCGGAGAGGCACAGCAGTGACCAGCACAGATTTCCGGACCCTCACGCTCGAGCAGGTTCCCGACGCAGCCCGCGACGCCCTCTCTGCCTTCATTGAGTCCCGGCGCGGGCAGATCGCCGGCATCGGCGCCCCGGTGAGCTCCGCGATGGCCCATCTCGAGTCCTTCGTGCTGGGCGGTGGCAAGCGCATCCGCCCGCTCTACGCCTGGGCCGGTTTCGTGGGCGCGGGCGGGCTCGACCGCACCGGGGAGGATCCCGCGGCCATGCTGCGGGCCGCCGCCTCGCTGGAATTCATCCAGGCCTGCGCGCTGGTCCACGACGACATCATCGACGCCTCCGACACCCGTCGGGGCAGGCCGACGGTGCACCGCGCCGTCGAGAAGCAACACGTCGACAACGGTTGGACGGGAGACGCCGCGCACTTCGGTGAGTCCGTCGCCGTCCTCGTCGGTGACCTCGCCCTGGTGTGGGCCGAGGACATGCTGCAGGACTCCGGTCTGTCGGTGGAGGCGCTGCAGCGGGCACGTGAGCCGTGGCGGGGCATGCGCACGGAGGTCATCGGCGGCCAGCTGCTCGACGTCTCCCTCGAGGCCGCGGCCGACGAACGCATCGAGCTGGCCGAGGCGGTCAACCGCTTCAAGACCGCCGCGTACACCATTGAGCGCCCCCTGCACCTGGGCGCCGCGATCGCCGGCGCCGACGACACCCTGATCGAGGCCTTCCGCGGTTACGGCCGGGACATCGGCATGGCCTTCCAGCTGCGTGACGACCAGTTGGGCGTCTACGGCGACCCGGAGATCACCGGCAAGCCGGCCGGTGATGATCTCCGGGAGGGCAAGCGCACCGTGTTGCTCGCCCTGGCGTTGCAGCGTGCCGATGAGCGCGACCCGGCTGCCGCAGCGGAGCTGCGCCGCGGGGTGGGGGCCACCTCCGATCCGGTGGAGATCGCCCGCCTGGCGGAGATCATCGCCGCCACCGGCGCCGTCGACGAGGTCGAGACCCGCATCGACGAGCTCACCGCTTCCGGCCTCGCCCACCTGGATACGGCGGGCACCGCCCCGGAGGTCACCGACACGCTGCGGGCGCTCGCCGTGCGCGCCACCCGCCGCCGCATGTGATCCCTCCCCCTGAAAGAACCCGAGGTTTTCCGCCGTGCACCTGACTGCCACGATGCTCCCCCGCGCCCTTCCGCTCGGGATTGTCGGCGCCGTCCTGCTCACACTCGGTTCGTTCGGCGGGGGCGCGACGCGCAACCGTGGGGGCCTGCTCGAGGCAGTGGGGCTCGATTTCCTGGCCTACGGTCACGGCGGCGGCATCTCCAACACCGTGTTCTGGGCCGGACTGCTGTGTCTGGTGGGGGCGTGGGTACTGCTGGGTCGCGACGTCGTGGGTGGCCTCCGGCACGACGCTGACGACACCGCGCTGCTGCGCCGGGTGCGCGTGAACCTGTGGGCGTGGGTCGCCCCGTTGCTGCTGGCGGCCCCCATGCTCTCCCGCGACGTCTATTCCTATCTCATGCAGGGTGCGATGCTGCGCGACGGCTTCGACCCCTACATCCACGGTGCGGCGGTCAACCCGGGGCCCTATCTGCTGGAGGTCTCGCACGACTGGCGCAACACCACCACTCCGTACGGCCCCCTGCATCTGTGGATCGGCGAGGGGGTGACGCGTCTGGTGGGTGACAACGTCACCCTCGGAGTGATGGTGTACAAGCTGATCTCGGTGGCGGGTTTCGCGGCGATCGCCTGGTCGGTGCCGCGCATCGCGCAGCGCCTGGGTGGGGATCCGTCCATGGCGCTGTGGCTCGGGGTGGCCAACCCCGTGATGGTGCTGCACATGGTCGGCGGCATGCACAACGAGTCGGTGATGGTCGGTCTCGTCAGCGTGGGTCTGCTGGCGTGCCTGCACCGGCGCTTCCTCGTCGGCGTCGCGCTGATTGCGGTGGCCGTCTCACTGAAGGCCACCGCGGCGATCGCCCTGCCTTTCGTGGTGTGGATGGCCACCGACCACTATGCGGGGCCCGCCGCCACCCTGCGCCGGCGGATCACCGCGTTCTTCGTCACCGGCGTGGTCGGTGCGGTCGAGACCCTCGCGGTGGTCGCGGTGGTGACCTGGGCGTCCGGTTCATCGTGGGGTTGGCTGTCGGAGATCACCGGCAACTCGAAGGTGATCAACCCGCTGGCGCTGCCGACGTTGCTGACCGACATGACGACCCCGCTGGTCCAGGTCTTCGACGAGGACTTCGACTACAACGTCGCCCTGGCGGTCTTCCGCCGGATCAGCATGGTGGCGATGCTCGTGGGCCTGGTGGTCGTGTGGTGGTTCTTCCGACGGGGCGACCGCCGCGCGATCATGGGCACCACCGCCGCCTACCAGGTGGCTTTCGTGTTCAACTCGGTGACGCTGCCGTGGTACTACGCCTCGGTGCTGTCACTGGTGGGCACGTTCCGCCCGCCCGCCTGGGTGCTGCGGGTGGCCACGGGAGCCTCCATCGTGGTGGCCCTGTCCTTCACGGGCAGCGGCAACCACCAGCTCTACAACCTGTGGTGGACGGCTGCGGCGGGAGTCGCCGCCTGGCTGCTCACCGAGTTCATCTTCGACGACCGGGCGCGGCGATCCGCGGGCGTCGGCACCCGCGCCTAGAGCGCCATCGCCTGGGCGCGGCGCAGCACCTCGCGGGCGAGGTGGCCCTGGAGGGCGTCGACCGGCCGGCCCGGCAGGGTCTCGTCCTCGGTGAACAGATAGACGAGGATCTCCTCGTCGGTGTAGCCGCCGTCGGAGAGCAGGGTGATCACGCCGGGGACGAATTTGTTCACGGTGCTCTTCGCGCCCAGGAAGGCGGCCGGGACGAGACGCTGGCCGTCGCGCCGGTGGGCGAGCAGTTTCTTCTCGCCCAGCATGTCGTGGACACGGGTGACCACCACGCCCAGGCGCTCAGCGGTCTCCGGCAGGGTCAGCAGCGGCTCATCGGCGAGCAGCGCGTCGAGGGTCTTGTCTGGGGTATTCACGGCTGACATTCTACGTCGCCGCATGCGACGGCACTGCCGCCAGGGCGGCTGGCATGCCGGAGAGTCGATCGACCATACTGGTCGCATGGCTCAACTGACAGTGGGGGACGTCCTCGAGGACCGCTACCGCATCGATCATCCGATCGCGCGTGGTGGCATGTCCACCGTCTACCGCTGTGTGGATCTGCGACTGGGGCGGGCCGTGGCCGCCAAGGTGATGGACGACCGCTACATCGATGACCACGTCTTCCGCACCCGCTTCCGCCGCGAGGCGCGCGCGATGGCCCAGCTCACGCATCCGAACCTGGTCAACGTCTACGACTTCGGTTCCGATGGCGACCACCTGTTCCTCATCATGGAGCTGATCACCGGCGGCACCCTGCGGGAGCTGCTCGCCGAGCGTGGCCCCATGCCCCCGCATGCCGCGGCCGCGGTGATGCGCGCGGTGCTCACCGGCCTCTCGGTGGCGCACCAGGCCGGCATGGTGCACCGGGACATCAAGCCCGACAACATCCTCGTCAACGGTGATCACCGGGTCAAACTCGCCGATTTCGGCCTGGTGCGCGCGGCCAGCGCCACGAATCACAGCTCCGATCAGATCGTGGGCACCGTCGCATACCTCTCCCCCGAGCAGGTCGACGGCTCCGAGATCACCCCGGCTTCCGACGTCTACTCCGCCGGGGTCGTCCTCTTCGAGCTGCTGACCGGCGCCACGCCATTCTCCGGTGACACCCCGCTCGCCCACGCCTACGCGCGCCTGCAGGAGGACATGCCCTCCCCCAGTTCGCACATCGCCGGCGTGCCCCCGCTTTTCGACGCCCTCGTGGGCAGCGCCACCACCCGCGACCCGGCCGACCGCTTCTCCGACGCCGCGGAATTCCTCGCCGCCCTCGACGACGTCGCCGCGGAGATGGCACTGCCGGCCTTCACCGTCCCAGTGCCCCGCAACTCCGCCGCCAACCGGGCTGCCGCGGTGCCCACCGACACCACTGACATCGTCGGCCCGCTGGAGGCCACCGGGATCATCGGCCCCGTGGCCGGCCCGCACGAGACCGCGGTCTTCGACCAGCCCGTGGCCCCGGAGGCACCCCGCCCCGACGAGACGTCCGTGCTCGAGCCCGGCCCGACGCCTGCCCCGGTACCCGCCGAACGGCCCGGTTCCACGGTGGCGGTCGAGGAGCCCGACGAGGCGGTCGATGATGAGCCGAAGCCGGTGTCCAACCGGTCGCGCGTGGGTCTCATCCTGTGGCTGCTGGTCATCGTCGCATTGACCGCCGCGGTGGCCGTCGGCGGCTGGTGGTTCGGCTCCGGGCGCTACGGGGAGATCCCGCAGGTGCTAGGCATGGAACGCGTCGAGGCGGTCGCGGCCGTGGAGGAGGCCGGGTTCACCACCGGCACCCGCATCGTCTACAGCGACGAGGTGCCGCCGGACCAGATCGCCGGCACGGAACCGCCCATCGGCGAACGCGCGCTGCGCGGCGAAGAGATCACGGTGTTGGTCTCGCAGGGCCAGCCGACGGTGCCTGAGGTGCCGACCGGCGCGGACGTCGAGACGTTCCGGACGCTGGCCGCCGAGCGCACCCTGCAGACCGCCACCGGCGAACAGGTCTACTCCGACTCCGTCCCGCCGGGTGTGATCGCGGAGGTGGACCCGGCTCCGGGTGAGTCGGTCCCCATCGGTTCCACGGTCACGGTGCAGGTCTCCCGCGGCCCGCAGCCCATCGAGGTGCCCGACGTGGTGGGCATGAGCCGCGACGAAGCCCGCCGGGTCCTCGAGAACGCCGGCCTGGTCGTGGGTTCCGTGACTGAACGGTTCAGCGATTCAGCACCCGCCAACCAGGTCACCGACGTGAACCCGACGGCCGGCACCACCCTGGAGCGCGGCTCCGAGGTCGACCTGACCGTCTCCAATTCCGCGACCGTTCCGGATGTCACCGGCATGGACAGTGACGACGCTGAACAGGCGATCCGGGACGCGGGCTTCGCCGTCGACGTGGAGCGCAGCAACGATGTCACCGGTTCCTCGGCCGACACCGTGGTGGCTGTCTCCCCCGCCCCCGGTACCCACGTCGATCCCGGTGAGGCCGCCGACACGGAGGTGGTCCTGACCGTTCCGGGCAAGATCACCGTGCCTGACGTGACCGGTCTGCCGCTGTCCGAGGCGGAGCAGCGCATTGAGGACGCGGGGTTGCGCTTCAGCCAGCGCGGCCGGGGTGATGGCGCGGTCACCGAGCAGGACCCGTGGGCCGGCGAAGTGGTCGACGACCGTTCCCGCGTGCGGGTGCAGGTCGAGGATTAACCCGGCCGTTTTCGCAGCTCACGTCGATGCCACCTCCGAACGGGGGTGGTATCTCTTTTCGTGTCAAGCACCCCCTCTAGGGTCATGATCGAACACCTGAGCTAGAGATGCCGAGCCCTTCACCCCGGAGGTGACGTGCCCTTGTCCGCTCCCGACAACGAACCCCCGCCCCAGAACCCGCCCGCCTATTTCGCGGTGTGCTCCGTGACTGATCCCGTGGCCCTGCACCGGCACCGGCTGATGCGCGCCGAGCACGAGCTGTGGACCGCGGTCCTTCCCGGCCAGATCGACGCCCTCGACGACGACAGCGTCGCCACGGTGACCGCCCGCCTGTACCGTTCCACCGGTTATTCCGAGTCCTACCTCGTCGACGCCGTTCATGCCTACGCCACCCTCAACAGCCTTCCCGGGTTGCGTGCCCTCCAGGACGAACTGTGCCACCTGGACCTCTACCGGTTGCGCATCATCAGCGACGCCCTCCTCAAGGCCGACCACGACGACCCCGCCATGCTGGCCGCCATCGACGAGGCCCTGACCGACTACCTGACCCCGAAGCGTGCCAACCAGATCCTCCCCAACCGGCAGGCCCTGCGGCGCAAGATCAACGAGATCCTGCGGAACCTGGACACCACCATCGCCACCGATGACGGCCCGGAAGCGGCCCCGGAGGAGAACCCGGTCACCTACGACATGTCCGTCGACCCGGGAGGAACCTCGCACCTGCACGCCTCTCTCGACACGGCCACGGCCACCGCGGTCGACGCCCGGGTCCGGGCGCACGCCCGCGCCGAGGGGATGACGCTGCCCGAGGCACTCGTGGATCTGCTCCTCGGCGCTGAGGGCACGAAGGTGGTGCTCAACATGTACAAGCCCTATGGCCAGCCCCACACGCCGGCCTACCTTCCCGGTGCCGGACATCTCAGCCGACGGGAAGAGGAGCGGCTGATGACCCGGGTGACCCACATCCGCGACATCGACACCTACGCCGACGTGGAGGCCGGAGGCTACCAGACGCCCGCGACGATCGGGGCGTTCGTGGAGGGACGGGACGGCACCTGTCGGTGGCCGGACTGCGAACGCCCCTCCGACCGGTGCCAGAAGGACCATCGGATCGACTACGCCGCCGGCGGCCCCACCTCCGCCGGAAACCTGGTCTCGCTGTGCCAGCACCACCACAACGAGAAGACCGCCCGCCGGGCCTTCCCCCTGCTGGACCCCGTCACGGGCGTGCTCTTCTGGCTGTTCGGGGACCAGTCCTGGGTCAGCGATGAACCGGAGGGCCCGTTGGCGGGCCAGAACCGGCGCTGGCAGTACACCATGGGGCAACGCCTGGCCGCCCGCCGGGCGCGCGCCCGGGAGGAGGCCCGGCGGCGCCGTCGGCCGCAGAGGGAGGAGGACGAACCGCCGTTCTGAGGTGGCCCACACGCGAAAACCGCGCCCGTCCGCTGGTGGCGGAGGACGCGGTCCGGGGCGGAAAGACTAGTTGCGCAGCATTTCGGCGACCAGGAAGGCCAGCTCGAGGGACTGCTGGGTGTTCAGTCGCGGATCACAGGCCGACTCGTAGCGACCCGGCAGGTCGACGTCGGTGATGTCCTCGGCGCCACCCAGGCACTCGGTGACGTTTTCACCGGTCAGCTCGATGTGGATGCCGCCCGGGTGGGTGCCCAGCGCGCGGTGGACCTCGAAGAAGCCCTGGACCTCGTCGATGACCTTGTCGAAGTGGCGGGTCTTGTAGCCGTTGGAGGCGGTGAAGGTGTTTCCGTGCATCGGGTCGGACTGCCAGATGACCTTGTGGCCGGCGGCCTCCACTGCCTGCACGACCGGCGGCAGAACGGTGCGGACCTTGTCGTGGCCCATGCGGGCGACGATCGTCAGACGTCCCGGTTCCTTGTTCGGATCGAGCTTCGCGGCGTACTCGACGGCCTCCTCGGGGGTGATCGTCGGGCCGATCTTGATCCCGACCGGGTTGGCGATCAGGGCGGCGAAGTTGACGTGGAAGTCATCCAGGCCGCGGGTGCGCTCGCCGATCCACAGCTGGTGGGCGGACTGGTCGTAGAGCTTGGTCTCGCCGTTCTCGTCCTCTCCGAGACGCAGCATGGCGCGCTCGTAGTCGACCAGCAGCGCCTCATGGGAGGAGAAGATGTCTGAGGTGCGCAGGCTGTCGTCGTGGACCCCGCAGGCCTCCATGAAGCGCAGGCCACGCTCGATCTCCCCGGCGAGCGCCTCGTAGCGGGCACCGGCCGGGGAGTTGGCCACGAACTCCTGGTTCCACTCGTGGACCCGCTTGAGGTCGGCGGTGCCTGAGGCGGTCAGGGCGCGCACCAGATTCATGGCGGCCGAGGAGTTCGCGTAGGCGCGGATCATGCGCGCCGGATCGTGGCGGCGGGACTCCGGGGTGGCCTCCACGCCGTTGACGATGTCGCCGCGGTAGTTCGGCAGGCCGTTGGCGTCGAGATCCGCCGAGCGGGGCTTGGCGTACTGCCCGGCGATACGCGCCAGCTTGACGACGGGCGTCGACGCGCCGTAGGTCAGCACCACCGCCATCTGGAGCAGGGTCTTGACGTTGGCGCGGATGTGCGGCTCGGTGTTGGACTCGAAGGTCTCGGCGCAGTCACCGCCCTGCAGCAGGAAGGCCTTGCCGTTGGCGACATCGGCGAGCCTGGCCTTGAGCTCGATGATCTCGGGCGCCACCACGATCGGCGGCACCGACTCGAGCAGCTTGCGCACGTACTCCGCTTGGGCGGGGTCCCAGGACGGCTGCTGCTTGGCGTCGCGGACGATCACGTCGCTGAACTGCTCGTTCAGTCCTTGGGGCAGCGGCGGAAGATCCGGAAGTGCTTCTTTCGGGATGTCAATGGTCCAACTCACCCCCTATTCATAGCACGTCCCCGGGGCAGGGTCACCCGGTGAACTACCGGTTGACCTTGTTGGATTTGTTCAACGGGAGCGCCTGGAGGCAGGTGCGGAACTTCGCCAGGTTGTGGCGGGCGTCGACAAGCGCGTCGTGGCTGTCGTCCGGGGCCTTCGGCAGGCCCGGCTTGCCGGCCATCTCCCAGTACTGCCTGAGTTCGCGCGTATAGCGGGGAATCTCGCGCGGCAGGCCGGCCATGTCGCCCCACAGCTGGGCCAGCACCACGTGGTCGTAGGCCCCCACCCAGGCCCACAACTCCGGGGCGCCGCGGCCGGCGGTGAGGAAGGTGAGCACCTCAGAGCGGATCGTGTCCCGGGACTTCCAGACCGAGTCATTCGGGCTGGGAAGCTTCGCCAGAACATTGTCGCGGACCCACGCGTTCGCCTTCGAAGAGTCGAAATCAGTGGACACCGCGTAATACTCCCGGCCGTCTTCAGCGACGATCCCGATGGAGACCAGCTCGATGGTGCGCCCGTCCTCGATGAACTCGGTGTCATAGAAATAGCGCACGCGCCTCACGTCCTTCCCAGCTCCGGCGCTCCCCACGAGATGCAGGGGCGGGAACCAGCCTAACCGGTTCCTTCACCGTGGCGACGTCCGACCCCGGACTGCCCGCTATAGTCACTGTGTGCCCGCGAATCACCCCACCCCGACCGCAGTCCCCGAGGCGCCCGCCGCCGACCAGCCCCCACCTCGGTTAACCGGCCCCCGGCACCGGGCGGGGGTGATCGTCGCCCTGCTCGCGTCTTTGGCGGCCCTGGCGCCCTGGATATTCGATCTGCCCGCCATATTCTCCGGCGGCGACGGGATCCTGCGCTACCACATCGACTTCGACGTCTACCGGGAGGGCGGCACCGCCTTCCTCGCCGGCGACAACCTCTACACCCGGGATTACCAGGTCCGCGGCATCAACCTGCCGTTCACCTATCCCCCGTTGGCGGCGATCTTCTTCGCCCCGCTGTCCTGGGTGCCGCTGTCCCTCGCCGCGGCGGCGTGGACCCTGGTCTCCGCGGCCCTGCTGTGGTGGTGCGTGGTCATCGTGCTGCGCCGCTGCCTGCCGGCGCTCGCCGACGTCGACCACCGGGTGATCGCCACATGGGTGCTGCCCGTCGCCCTGCTCTTCGAGCCGGTGCGCGAGACCCTCGGCTTCGGGCAGGTCAACGTGCTGTTGATGACGCTCGTGCTGGTGGACACCCTGACGCGGAAGCCCTGGTTGCCGCGGGGCGTGTTCATCGGCCTGGCGGCCGCCATCAAGCTGACTCCGGCGGTGTTCATCCTCTGGTTCCTGGTCCGCCGCGATTGGCGCGGAGCGGCCGTCACCGTGGGGTCCGCCGTGGCGTTCACGCTGGCCGCATTCGTGGTCAGTCCGACGAACTCGTGGACCTACTGGCTGGACACGATCAGCAACACCGGCCGCATCGGCGGGTTGGCCTACACCGCCAACCAGTCCATCCAGGGCATGCTCTTCCGGCTCCTGCCCGAAAGCGCCGTGGATCCCGTCTGGTTGGTTCTGGTGCTGGTCGCGCTCGCGGGCATCGTGGCCGCGATGGTGCGTGTGCACCGGGCGGCGCCGACCCCGGCCGAATCCGCCCTGGGGCTGGTCGTGCTCAACTCCCTGGTCTCCCTGGTCTGCTCCCCCGTCTCCTGGTCCCATCACTGGGTGTGGCTGGTGCCGCTCGCAGTGGTCACCGGTGTCGCGGTGTGGAACGCCCGCGCCCGCGGGGACCGGTTGACGGGGTGGCTGGCCGGCGGTCTGTTCCTGGTCACGCTCGTGCCGTCGCTCCTGCAGCCGCACTGGAACCTGCCCCACAGTGAGGACCGGGAGCTGGATTGGGCGTTGTGGATGCAGCTGTGGGGCAACACCTACCTCATCATCGCGGTCCTGACCGTCATCAGCGTGCTGCTGGTGCCGCGCCTGCTGCTGCCCACCCGGAACGTGGACCAGCCCCGCTCCCCCGGCGTCACCGCCTGGGCGGTGGCGCAGCTGGCGCTCGCCGTCGTCCTGGCCGTCGGATCGGTGGCGCTGTGGGCGGGTTGCCTCATCGGTTCCCTGACCTGAGTCCGGGAGAGATCAGGACCCGGAGCCCTCTCCCGTCCTGTCGCGCCGTCGCGGCAGGAACAGGATCAGGGCGATGGCGGCGACGATGATCGGGGCCAGCACTGTCTGGTTGATCTCGAGGGCTGCGACGACGACGTAGGCGACGATGAGCAGCGCCACGAGAATGATCTTGGTGATCGCGGTCCGATCCATGGGGTGGAAAATCCTTCCGGCGAGGGATGTGGCCGGAGCGGTCTAGCGCTCCGGCGCGGGGTCTCCCGGACCCGGCTGGCCGCGATTGATCACCGGGTGGACGTCCGCCCGGAGATGGGAGACGTAGTTCCGGGTGCCGGAGCTCAGCTGCGGGCCCGTGGGAGCCGGGCCGCCGGTGGACAGGCGTGGAGGCATGATCGTCCAGCGCAGCACGGGGATCTTCGTCATCGCCCAGAACACCAACGCGCCGATCGCCGAGATAAACATCCCGACGATCACCCAGAAGGCGGTGCTGCCCAGCAGGGTGTCGGAGTCACGGGAGACCTCGAGGTCGGAGGCTCGCATGTTGTAGTGGTAGAGCACCGTCAGCGCGATGGGATGGCCGAGGTAGATGACCAGGGTGTGCCTCCCCAGGAACCGCAGTGCGTCGGACAGCAGGGGCACCTTCGACAAGGCCACCGCCACGGCGATCGCGGAGGGGATCATCAACAGCTGAACCAGCATGTTGACGATCAACCGCAGTTCGGCGTAACCGACGGTCTCTGCGCCCGGCAACGGCCACGCCAGTTCCACGGTGGTGCGGTCGGCGTATACGGCCCAGGCGGCCAGCAGGGTGAAACCCGCCAGATAGGCACCGGCCGCCGGGAGGAACCGGCTCGGTGACAGGGCGTTCTCGGCGCGTTCGGCGATGTGGGCGCGCAGGTGGACACCGATCATGAAGGCGGGCAGGTAGAGCACCGCCTTGCCGATCATGTGCGCTTCGGTGTGCAGCGGCAGGAAGAGAATGGGGAGGAAACTGGCGAGGATCCCGGCCCAGGCGGGCAGCCGACGGGTGCACCACAGGAAGAGATTGAACACCGTCAGCGCATAGAGGAACCAGTACATGTTCCGGCCCTCGACGACGTGCAGGATATAGGTTTCGATCCCCGGCATGGGAGTGCCGTCGAACTGCTCGTACTCACGGAATTTGAACCACAGCTCCACCGGAACCCACAACAGGTAGGGCACGAGGAAGAACCACAGTCGCTTCGTGAACAACTCCGGAAGGCTGAACCGGAGGACCTTGACCGAGAAGAACCCGCTGACGAGGAAGAACAACGGCATCCGGAGAGGATCCAGGATGTGGTTGATGTCGGCCGCCAGGGTCTCCATGCCCTGCGGCACCGCGAGACTGACGTGGAGCAGGACGACTCCGACGATGGAGATGCCCTTGGCGACGTCGGGCCAGTCGAGCCGGCGGCGCGTGGAAACTCCCTGTGCAGTCGCCATGCCATGCCCTTCTTCGCCCTTAAAATTGTCCGGCGGTTAACTTTAGCCGAAGAATTCTCCCCGCCCAACAATCAGTGACACAGGGCACTCGGGCCGGGGCGCGGATCAGGGGTGCAGCTCAGCGCCCGGCGGGTAGCCGTGGCCGGCGGCCAGGGATTCCTTGACGTCTGAGGCGTAGACGTCGATGTAGGGCTGGCCCGCCAGTTCCGCGAGGACGTGCATGACGTGGTCGGTCAGTGGTCGGGCCGCCTCCCGGCTGTCGGGATCGATGCCCAGCGAGGTCACGTAGGCGCGGCCGTCGATGGGTTCACCGACCTTCATGCGCACCTTGGCGGGCCGCGGGATGACGGTGCCGATGGGATTGGCGTCACGGGAGCCGATCATGGCCACGGGCACGATGGGATCCCCGGTGGCCAGCGCGATCCGGGCCATGCCGGTGCGGCCCCGGTAGATCCGCCCGTCCGGGGAACGGGTGCCCTCCGGGTAAATGCCGAACGCCTCGCCCCGACCGAGGACCTCCTTCGCCGCCTGCAGGGTGGTGTCCCCGGCTTCCTTGGAGCTGCGGTCCACCGGCACCTGGTTGAGCACCCGGAAGAACCAGCGCTTGATCGCGCCGGTGACCCCCGGAGCGGTGAAGTACTCCTTCTTCGCGGGGAAGGTGATCTCGCGGGGGCACTTCAGGGGGAAGAAGAAGGAGTCCATCACGGACTGGTGGGAGGATGCCAGGATCGCGGGGCCCTCAGCCGGGATATGCTCCACCCCCTCAATTTCGGGGCGGTTGTAGACATGCAGAAAGGGGCCGATCAGAATGTGCTTGAAGGCCCAGTACCACTTGTTCCGCATGTCTCATCCTCTGTGTCACTCGGGGCGCTGGCCGGTCACCATCCCTGACCAGCGCTGATGCCAGGTCGTCAGCAGTGTGCGCTGAGTCGGGCCAGATCGGCCACGCCAATCATACCTGCGTCGGCCCCCAATTCCGCCGTGCCGACGTCCGGCACCGGTCGGTGTCCGGAACCGACCATTCGGGACTCCAGCTGGGTCCGCGTCGTGTCGAGGTAGAGGGCGGCGTCGCGGGAGACGCCGCCGCCCAGCAGAATCAGCTCCGGATCCAGCACGTCAGCGACGATCGCGAGGCCTTCACCCAGCCAGGTGGCGAACTCCTCGATGACGGCCAGGCCGAGGGGGTCCCCGGCACGCGCGGCCGCCATCACGTCGCGACCGGTCGGCGCGTCCGGCCCCGCCAGTGCCTGGGCGAGGTCGGTGTGGGTGAGCCCGCGGGCGTCGACAAGCTCCCTGGCCGTGTCCACGAGTGCGGTGCCCGAGGCGTAGCGCTCCAGGCAGCCGCGTTTGCCGCAGGGGCAGGCGCGGCCGCCGGGCACCACCGTCAGGTGACCGAATTCCGGGGCGGTGCCGAAGGCCCCGCGGTAGATGCGCCCGTCGATCATCAGGGTGGCGCCGATTCCGGTGCCGACCGCGAAGAACACCCAGGTGCCCGCGTTGCGGGCCGCGCCGAAGCGGTACTCGCCCCAGGCCGCCGAGTTCGCGTCGTGCTCAAGCCGCACCGGCAGGTGCAACCGTTCGGAGAGCCGGGCGCGCACCGGCGCCTCCCGCCACGGCAGGTGCGGGGCGAAGCGGACGATCTCGCAGTCGGGGTCGAGGAAACCGGCGACCGCCAGCCCCACCGCCGCGACGTCGTGGTCGGCACGGAGGGAGTCGACCAGTGACGCGATGCCGGCCTCCAGCTCCTCCGGCGTGTCCGGGGTGGGCACCGAGCGCGCGTCGATGATCTGCCCGCCGTCCGTGACGACCCCGGCCCGAAGATTCGTGCCTCCGATGTCGAAACCGACCGTCGCGGGGGTCGAAGCCGGGCGCAGGGCTGACATGGAGACTGCTTTCACTTCAGGGGGCGGGGAAAGATATGAACTTTAAGAGTATAACGACCGGCCGCGGTCGCTCACACCGCGGAGGTCAGGGACCGCAGGCGCGCCCCCATGATCCCCCACGTCCAGTGCTTCTCGACGTGCTCCCGACCGGCCGCACCCATCCGGGACCGCAGGACGCCGTCGCCCAGCAGCCGGTCCAGCGCCACGGCGAGTTCATCGAGGTCACGGCCGTCGACGACGAAACCCGTCTCCGGAGTCACCGTCTCGGGGGCGCCGCCCGACCTGCCGGCCACGACCGGTACGCCACAGGCCTGCGCCTCCAGGTAGACGATGCCGAGCCCCTCCACGTCGAGACCCTTTCCGCGGGTGCGGGCCGGCATGGCGAAGACGTCCGCCGCCGCGAGCAGATCGACCATGTCGGCGTGCGGCAGCGCACCGGTGAAGACGACGCCCTCACCCGATGCCTGCGCCAGCACGCGCAGACGACGCTCATAACCACCCCGGCCGACGAGGACGAGCCGGGTGCCCGGGTACCGCTCCCGCAGACGGGGCAGGACCCGGATGAGCTGGTCCTGTCCCTTGCGCGGCACCAGCCGGGAGATGCACACGATCAGTGGCCCCTCCCCCAATCCGAAGCGCGCGCGGGTGGCCGCCCGCCGTTCCGGCGCGGCGGGACGAAAGGTCGCCGTGTCGACGGCCGAGGGCAGGGGAACGTAGTCGGGGTGCGGGCCGAACGCCGGGCGCAGCCTGCGCAGCGTGTAATCGGAGATGTAGGTGACGACGTCGGAGGTCGCGCCGATGCGGCGTAGCAGCTGCCGCGAACCGGGCAGCATTGACCATCCGACCTCGTGACCGTGGGTGGTGGCGATGATCCGGCGGGCGCCGGCCCGCCGTGCCGTCGGCCCCATCAGCGCCAGCGGGGCGGCGGCGCCGAACCACACCGTGTCGACGTCGCGCTCGGCGACGATACGGGCGACCGCACGGGCGGTGGCGGGGGTGGGCAGCATGACCCGCCGGGGCCACCGGATGACCTCGTACGGCAGGCCGAGGTCGTGAGACCGGGCGGCGTCGGCGTCCTGGGTGGAGGCGAAGACGATCAATTCCGCCGGATCGAGGGTGGCCGCGAAGTCGCGGAGGTACGACTGGATCCCGCCGAGGGTCGGCGGGAAGTCATTGGTCACCAACAGGGTCCGTGGCATGGGGGCAACCCTAGTAGCGGACGGCGCCCGACCAGGGCATGGAGTCCACCGGGACGACCTGGACGGGAATGCCGTAGTCGGAGGCGTGGACGAGCTGCCCGTTGCCGATGTACATGCCCACGTGCGTGACCCCCGGGTAGTAACCCACGATGTCACCGGGCTGCAGTTCAGCCCGGGAGACCGGAGTCCCGCCGGCCAGCTGAGCCTGGGAGGTGCGCGGAATGGTCTTTCCCTGCTGCTGGAAGGCCCACACCATCAGGCCGGAGCAGTCGAAGGCGCCCGGCCCGGTCGCGCCCCACCCGTAGGGGGATCCGAGCTTGCCCAACGCCGCCTGGACCGCGGCCATGCCGGAGGCTGAACCGGTGACCCCGGCCAGATCCGCCGCGACGGGCCCGTTCTTCCCCAGCCAGCGCTGCTGGTCCTCGGCCTCGAGGCTGTTGACGCGCTCCTCGACCTGGCGGACGCGCTCCTCGAGCTCGGCCCGTTCCGCCTCCAGCCGGGCACGGGTGCGCTCCAGCTCGGACTGCTGGAAGGCGGACTCGGCGACGGCGCGGGCGGCGTCCGTGTGGGCCTGGCCGGCGATCGCGGTGGCCTCCTCGAGCCGGGCGACGGCACGCTCGGTGTTGCGGGTCAGGGTCTCCATGTAGGAGGCCCGGTCGATGGCGTTCTGCGGGTTCTCGGCGGCCAGGGCGTTGACCAGTGGGTCGACGAGAAGACCGCGGTATTTGGCCCCCGCCATCGCATCGACGTCCACCTGGAACTCCTGCTCGGCGGTGCGGGCCTCCTCAGCGCGCAAACGGGCGGACTCCACCTGTGCGCGGAGTCCGTCCAGGCCGGCCTGACCGGCCTCCATCTCCAGTTCGAGCTGCTTGACCTCCTCGTTCTTCGCGGAGGCCTCCCGCGAGATCTCCTCCATGGAGGCGATGAGGGTCTCGATTTCGTCGGCGTGAACGGTTGCGACGGGGACAACCGGGACGGCGGTGGTCAGCAGGGCCACCCCGAGAACTGCGGCGACGGACGCGCGGGCAAGGCCGCGTGGCACACCGAGGGAAAAACGCACGTTGTTTTCTTTCTCACGGTCAGGGAACGGGCAACACATCAACTATACGACCGGGGACGGGAAAACCGGCATCCACCGCACACACCCGGGAAGCGCAACGCCCCACCATCCTCGAGGGACGGTGGGGCGGGCAACGATCCGGATGAGCCTAGAAACGGACCGCGGAGTGGATCGGCATGTAGCTGATCGGGCGCTCCTGGACGGTGGAACCGGAGTTCAGGGCGTCGATCATCATGCCGTTTCCGGCGTAGATGGCCACGTGGGAGGCACCACCGTAGTAGGCGATGATGTCACCGGGACGCAGGTCCGAGATGGCCACCGGGGTGCCCTGGGCGGCCTGCGCCTGAGAGGTGCGCGGAATGGACTTGCCGGCCTGCTGGTAGGCCCAGGAAGTCAGACCGGAGCAGTCGAAGGCGTTCGGGCCGGTGGCGCCCCAGCCGTAAGGGGAACCGATCTTGGCGCGGGCGGCGTCGACGACGGCCTGGCCGGAGGAGGCCGCCGGCGCCGCGGCGGGAGCTGCCGCCTGGACGGCCGGGGCCGCTGCCGGGACGGTGACGTCGGCAGTGTAGGCCGCCTGCGAGGACAGGCCCTGGACGGCCGGGGCGACGTTCTCGTAGCCCGGGATGGTCTCCAGGTTCGGAACCTCGACACTGATGTCGGTGTTCGGAATGGTGATTTCCAGGGCGTTGGCGACGCCCGGGGTCAGGACGGTGGCGCCGACCGCGACAGCGGAGGCGGCCGCGATGCGGCGGGTGGCGGTGAGGCCCTGACTGCGGTGCTTAGCCACGAATATTTCTCCAGATCTTCCAGTGTGCCTACCGGGTTAGCTGGCGGGTTGGGAGTTATGGAAGCTTCCCTCCCCCGGCCCACGCCCCCGGGCCGGACGGCTCGGGTGGCGCTCTCGCGGAGGATTCACCCCAGATTCACTGTGGTGGTTCCCCGGTTCCCCACTCCGCATCCCGGAAGGGACACGGGCAGAGATTCGGCTTGATTTTCAGTTCGGATCCTGCGGTTCCGTCGGAACGTCCCGCAATGTCTCGATCAGGTTACGAAATCACAACGAAAAATGTCCAACGGGCCGGAAAGCGAGACGCTGTTATCAACTCGTTACCGCGCCGACTGCAGTCAGTTATCCAATTTCCTTGACAAAAGGAAAAGTTTCCCGCCGATCGACGTTCAGGTCCATATTTGCGCCATGACCTGCGCCCATCCCTGGGTCCCGTCATAGACTTTCAATGGCAAGCTGAGGAGAAAATAAGTGACATGAACCATACTGTGGCCCCAAAGTGGGGTTTCTCTCGAAACTAAATCCTTCACCCCTCCTCCCCCTTCCGCCCCACCCATCACAGCGAAGAGGCAAGCTCCTCGGCTCCCCTCCTCCTTCATGCAGAGGGCAGACACGGCGAAACCCCGCCTCCCCGGTGATCCCGGGTGGCGGGGTAGCGCTGTGAGCGCAGGGCAGGAATTGGAGCGGGCGGATTAGTCCAGGAAACCGTGCTTGCGATCGGCCTCGCGGTTGGCGGCCTGGAGGGCCTCCAGCATGGCCTGCTCCTCGCGCTCGTTCTCGTGCTCGATCTTCTCGGCACGTTCGGCGATGGAGGGGTCGTCCGGGCTGAGGAATCCACCACGGCCCGGGGAACCGGCGAAACCGAGCTCGTTCATCTGCTTCGGGACCCGGGCGCCGGCGTACTCCAGCGGGATCGGGTTGCCCTGCGCGTCCACCGGGCCGAGCGGCTGGTGGATCTCGACGAAAGCGCCGTTCGGCATCTGCTTGATGACGCCCGTCTCGATGCCGTGCTCGAGGACCTCGCGGTCGGAGCGCTGCAGGCCGACACAGATGCGGTACGTGATGAAGTACGCGAGCGGCGGCAGCACCAGCAGGCCGACACGTCCGATCCAGGTCATCGCGTTCAGCGAGATCTGGAAGAAGTGGGCGACGTGGTCGTTGCCACCGGAGATGGTCGTCAGGATGAAGAAGGTGAGGGCCATCGCGCCGATGCCGGTACGGACCGGAACGTCGCGGGGACGCTGCAGCAGGTTGTGGTGGGCATCGTCACCGGTGAGCTTCTTCTCGATCCACGGGTAGGCGAACAGCAGGACCACCATGGCGCCTGCCATCAGCGCGACCCAGGTCACAGCCGTGACCGTGTAGTTGCCGATGTAGAGCTCCCACGCCGGCATGACACGGGCGACACCGTCCGTCCACAGCATGTACCAGTCAGGCTGGGAACCGGCGGAGACCTGCGACGGGTTGTAGGGACCCAGGTTCCAGATCGGGTTGATCGTGGTCACGCCGGCCATCAGTGCCAGGGCACCGGCGGTCAACAGACCGAAGGCGATGGCCTTGGTCGCGAAGACCGGCATGATGCGGATACCGACGACGTTGTTCTCTGTGCGGCCGGCGCCCGGGAACTGGGTGTGCTTCTGGTACCAGACCAGAGCCAGGTGGGCGGCGATCAGGGCCAGGATGATGCCCGGCAGGATCAGCACGTGGGCGATGTAGAAGCGGTCCAGCATCAGGTCGGACGGGAAGTCGCCACCGAAGATCAGCCAGTGCATCCAGGTGCCGATGATCGGCAGACCCACGATGATGGCGGACATGATGCGCAGGCCGGTGCCGGAGAGCAGCTCGTCCGGCAGGGAGTAACCCATGAAGCCCTCGACCATGCCGAGGAGAATCAGGGTGACGCCGATGATCCAGTTGGCCTCACGCGGGCGTCGGAAGGCACCGGTGAAGAAGATGCGCAGCATATGCAGGACCATGGAGGCCATGAACATCAGGGCCGCCCAGTGGTGCATCTGGCGGACGAACAGACCGCCGCGGACCTCGAAGGAGATGTCGAGGGCGGTGGCGTAGTCGCTCATGCCCTGGTAGGCACGTGCGAGCGTCGCGTGGATG
>CAYSIP010000020.1:0-1135 GCA_964431055.1 uncultured Corynebacterium sp.
GGCGGCGGCCCGCTCGGCGATCACACCCGAGCTGATCTCGTCGGTGGTGGTCTCCACCCCGTCGACGGTGGTCTGGTGGCGGGTCACGCGCACCAGGTCGTCCCGGCGCGGGGAGAAGGCGACCGCGGTGCGTGGCGCGGCCAGCGCCATGAGGACGATTCCGCCCACGTGGTCGACGTGCTCACCGATCACTGACCAGGTGGCCGGGGCGTCGGCGGCGTGCGCCGGGGGAGCACCGACCGCCTCCTCATGGGCGGCGATGACCCGTTCGATCACCGGTCGTTCGACACCTGGCCACATGGGCATGACGCGGGGCTCCTCTACTCTTCTCGGGTGGGACAGGCACTTGAGTCTAGCCGCCGCCCCTGCTGACCCGGGGAGGGTAGCCTGGGGTGCACCTGCTCAACAGCCTTAAAGGAGGAACCCGTGTCAGACGCAGACGAGAAGTGGTACTTCAATCCGGCCACCGGCGACGTCGCCCAGGGCAAGGTCGGCGGTTGGGACACCCGGATGGGCCCCTACGACTCCCGCGAGGAGGCCACCCACGCACTGGAGACGGCCCGGGCCCGCACCGCGGCGGCTGACGCCGCTGAGGCGGCCGAGGGAGACTGGGGTAAGCCAGCCTCCTGGGAGAAGTAACCGCCCCTCAACCCCTGATCACTTCCGCTTGCGGGTCAGCCGCTCGTAGGCGGAGGTGATCTTTTTGACCTCCCTGGCGTAATCCTCCAGGGACTGCAGACCGATCTGGCGTTCCCTCTGGTAGAGCAGCCCGTAGCCGAAGGTGTCCTCCCCGCGGCGGCGGGCCTGGTCCGCCATCTGGACCAGACGGTCGCGCGAGGTGACCGAGTCCTGGAAATCGCCGAGGACCGATTGCAGGTCCTTGCACGCCCGGTAGAGGCGCTTGGTCTTCAGTGTGGTGGCGGCCCCGACCGCTTCCGCCGAGTAGCGCAGCTTCTTGGCGGACTTGCGCATGTCGTGGAAGTATTCCTCCCGTTCGTGCAGCGTCAGCTCGTGGTTGTCGCGGTTGCGCACCGCCTTTCGGTGGCGCTTCATCAGCTTCTTGTACGCCTCCTCGAGGTGGCGGGAGAGGATTTCCTCCATCTCCTCGGCGGCCTCGTCTTCTGCGACCTCGGGT
>CAYSIP010000020.1:1235-11388 GCA_964431055.1 uncultured Corynebacterium sp.
TCGTTGTCGGCGATTTCCGGGCCGTCGGAGGGGGTGACCGGCACCTCGGGGGTTTCGTCGGTCTCCGCCTCCGCGAGGGCCGCCCGGCCGTCCTCGGTGCCGATGATCGGCGGGTGGGCCAGCAGATGGTCGATGGAGTCCAGCAGTTCGAGGTAGCGGTCGGAGTTCAGGGTCGCCACGACCCGGCGGTGGGCCTTGCGGTATTCGGTGCCCATGTCCTCACGCAGGTGTTCGCGGGTGGTGTCGTCGAGGACGTCGGAGTCCTCCGCGTCCAGCAGGGAGAGGAAGCGCTCCTCGACGACCTCTGCGTCGCGGGCGTGCCCCAGCATCTGGGCCAGCAGCTTGAGTTCCGCCTCGACGCGCTTGATCTCCTCGCCGCCGAGGATGCCGTCGAAGGTCTCCATGTGGCTGCGCAGTTCGCGGGTGGCCACGCGCATCTGGTGCACGGAGTCCCATTCGTCGCGGCGGACCTTCGGGTCGTATTCGAGCAGCTTGTCGCGGTTGAGCTTCAGGGCCTCGATCACGGCGAAGGCGGGGGAGTCCTCGTCGAGCTCCGCCTCGACCTGGAACGGTGGCAGCGGGGCGGCGGACAGGGAGTCGCCGAGGGCGGCCACCAGCTTGGACGGCGACGTCGACATCCGCGCGCCCGCGTTCAGCAGCAGGGAGGTGGCGGACTTCAACACGGCGGCCCCGGTCGTGCTGCCGGTGGCCTCCCCGGCGAGCTCGATCTCCCATTCCCGCCACGAGGTGCGTTCCCCACCGGGCAGCAGGGACCAGGCGGTGACATGATCGTCGCAGAACTCGGCGACGGGGGAGCCGTCCTCGGCGGCCAGGACGGATTCGTGGCGCTCGTTGTCCACCTGGGCGATGGGCACGAGCGGCGCCGTGCGGGTGAGGGAGCGGACCTGTTCCTGGAGTTCCTCCGGCACCTGGAACTGTCCGTCGACGGGTTCCCCCAGCGGCGCCTGGATCTCTATGCGGGCGCTGACGCCCGGCAGCTTCAGGTGCCACCCGTCGTCCTTGCCACCGCTGCGGCGGCGCAGGGTGATCCTGGATCTGGTCAGGCGCAGATCCTCGGTGTCGTAGTAGATCGCCGAGAGGTGGTGGTCCGCGGTCGTGGCGACGGCGGCGACCCCCTCGATGCGGGTCAGGTCGGGTGCGGCGGCCTGTTCCGTGACGGCGAACTTGGCCTCGACCTCAAGAAATGTGCGGGTGGACATGATGGCGGTTACCAGCTTTCGTGTCGGAACTGTGGAACATGAACCTGCTGAACGAGCGGGCCAATATGCCCTCCAGCCTACCGGCGGGAGGACCGGCGGGAACGGCCCTCGCGCGAGGTTCAGGCGGAGCGCCGACCCAGTGCCGAGCGGTCTCCGCGCAGGTGCGCCCGTCCCGCCGCGCTGTGCCCGTCGACGTGGCCCTGTGTGTGCCGCGAGCTGAAGGAGATGTCGCGCAGGGCGGGGAACAACCGCCGGGTGCGTGTCTCGGCCACCGCGGAACGTTCGGCCAACACCGGTAGGGCCCGGTCACCGGCTTCCGCTGACCGGGTCGCCTCCACCCCCGCCTCCCGCAGCAGCGTTCCGATCCGGGAGGCGTAGGACAAAAGGAAGGCGCGACGGTAGGCGGTGGTCTGCCCGGTGCGGGCGGCTTCATGCGCGCCGGCGGAGACGCGCATGAGGTGCGCGCACTGGCGGTTGAGGCTGGTGAACAGGTCAGCCGTGTGGTGCACGTCGCCGGGCTCACCGATGACGGTGGCGATGCCGTGGCCCGAGAGCAGCACCGCGGTGCACGAATTGGCGGCGGCGACCTGGGTCAGCAGCAGGAACTGGTGCCGGAGCCAGGGGGCGGTGAACCGCGCCCGCAACGCGAGCAGCTCCCGGGCGGATCCACCGTCCGGGTCCTCGAGGAGGGCGGCGTCGATGCGGTGGCGCTGGCGCAATTGCTGGGCCTTGGCCACCAGGGCCTCGGCCTCCGCGTCGAAGGTCGTCGATTCTGCCTTGCGCAACAACCCGGTGATGCGGTGCCGGGCACGGCGCTGGGCTTCGCTCAGTCCGTCCGATGAGCCCGGGTTCTCCTCCAGGTCGTGCAGCTGGTGCAGGTCGGTGAGGATCTCCTCGTCCGCCAGCAGGGGCAGTTCCCGCAGGATGGCCAGCCAGCGCTCCAGCTCGACCACCGACCATCTGGCGACCTCCCCGGCGTGGCACTGGCGCGACCACGCGGCCCGGACGGGTGGGGCCGCGGCGGCGGTGACCCGGTGGTGGGCGAGGAAGAGCAGGCGGTCCACGCCGGCGCCGAGGACGTGGCGCAGGTCCTCGGGCGTCCAGCCGCGGCAGGCGGCGGTGACGATGGCGTCGGTCACCTGGGTCGCCAGCACCCGCTCATGGTGGCGGCGGACCCGGTGGAGGTGGAGATCGGTGGGGGAGGGGTGGTGGACGGTCATGACTCTCGCTCCTTGGAATGAGTGTTCGATTCAGGTGCGCGCCCAGCACATCACGGGCAGTGGACACGACCACCCCCGCCGTTCATTCTCAACCCTTTCCACCTGCGGAGATGTCGCCTCCGGGACGCCCCCGCCCGGCGAGGGCGTGGACAAGCGTCGCGCACCACCCGCACCGGGGCCGATGTCGCCCACCCCACCCGCTCATTAGAGTGGTCGGCATGAACAGCCAACAGGACTTCGTGCTGCGCGCCGTCGAAGAACATGACATCCGGTTCATCCGGCTGTGGTTCACCGACATCCTCGGATACCTCAAATCCGTGATGATGAGCCCCTCCGAACTCGAGGGCGCCTTCGAGGAAGGGGTGGGCTTCGACGGGTCCTCCATCGAGGGGTTCTCGCGTATCTCGGAATCCGACACCATCGCGCTGCCGGATCCCTCCACCTTCCAGATGCTGCCCTTCGACTCCGACACCCCGGAGATCCAGGCGGCCCGGATGTTCTGCGACATCACGATGCCCGATGGCCAACCTTCCTGGTCCGATCCCCGTCAGGTCCTGCGCCGTCAGCTGGAGGCCGCCGCGGACGAGGGGTTCACCTGCATGATCTCCCCGGAGATCGAGTTCTTCCTGCTCCGGAACGGCGACGTCGACCGGGGTCTGGAACCGACCGACAACGGCGGTTATTTCGACCAGGCCTCCCAGAACGCCGTGCCGCGTTTCCGCCGGGAGGCGATGGTCGCGCTCGAGGCCATGGGCATCGCCACCGAGTTCTCCCACCACGAGACCGCCCCGGGGCAGCAGGAGATCGACCTGCGGCACGCCGACGCCTTGACGATGGCCGACAACATCATGACCTTCCGCTACCTGATCAAACAGGTGGCCTCCAATTCCGGGGTCCGTGCCACGTTCATGCCCAAGCCCTTCACCGAGCACGCCGGATCCGCCCTGCACTCGCACATCTCCCTGTTCGAGGGTGACACGAACGCCTTCCACGACCCGGACGACGAGTATTCCCTCTCGCCGACCGCCAAGCACTTCATCGCCGGCATCCTGCACCACGCCCGCGAGATCTCCGCGGTGACCAACCAGTGGCCCAACTCCTATAAGCGCCTCGTCTTCGGCAACGAGGCGCCCACCTCCGCGACCTGGGGGGTGTCCAACCGCTCCGCCCTGGTGCGGGTGCCCACCTACCGGTTGTCCAAGGCCGAGTCCCGGCGCGTGGAGGTCCGTTCCCCGGACGCGGCCTGCAACCCCTATCTGGCGTATTCGGTGCTGCTGGGCGCGGGCCTCAAGGGCGTCCGGGAAGGCTATGAGCTGCCTGATCCGGCGGAGGACGACATCTCCCAGCTGACCCGGCGGGAGCGCCGGGCCATGGACTACGAGGACCTGCCGCGTTCCCTGGACCAGGCGCTACGGGACTTCGAGCGTTCCGAGCTGATGCCGGACATCCTCGGCGAGCACGTCTTCGAGTTCTTCCTGCGTTCCAAGTGGGATGAGTGGAACAACTACCAGCGCCAGGTCACCCCCTGGGAGCTGAAGAGCAACCTGGATTACTGACGCACAACCCCCTTGTTCAGGAGAGCACCGATGCCCGCCGCCGCGCGTTCCACCATTCCTTCCCCCGCCGTCCTCGGGCTCTCCGGCCCCCGGGCCGCGGATGATCTGGCCGAGCTCGGCTGGAACGACGCTGAATCCGTCGACCTGTTGTGGGCCCTGGCCGGCGCCGGGGACCCGAACCTGGCGCTGAACACCCTGGTCCGCCTGGCCGCCGCCCTGGGGGAGGGGTTCGCGGAGCTGGATGCGGCGCTGCGGATTGACGCGCTGCTGCGGGTGCGCCTGCTGGCACTGCTCGGCGGGTCCACCGCCCTGGGTGATCACCTGGTGGCCAACCCGCAGCTGTGGCGTGAGTTGGCCGGCCCGCTTCCCACCCGTCCGGAGCTGATGCGCGAATTGCTCGGTTCCGTCGACGCCCGGCCCGCGACGGTGACCGTGGACGAGGGGACCGTCGACCGCGGACCCGACACCGCGGGCGAGGACCTGTCCACCCCGGGCACCTACCGCGCCGGCCTCGGCGGTCCGGAGGCGGAGAAGGCGCTGAAGCTGACCTACCGGACCCTGCTCATGCGGGTCGCCGCCCATGATCTGGCGGGCACCTTCGCGGGGCGGCGCCATCAGGACAGGCGTGAGCCGCACATCCCCTTCAGCACGGTCACGGGCCTGCTCACCGCGCTGGCCGACGCCGCGTTGACCGCCGCCCTGGCCGTCGCGGTCACCGGGGTCTACGGGGAGGACGACGTCGACACGCGGTTGGCGGTCATGGCGATGGGCAAGTGCGGGGCGGGGGAGTTGAACTACATCTCGGACGTGGACGTCATCCACATCGCCGAGCCGACCACCCCGAAAGCCACCCGCCTGGCGGGGGAGTGCATGCGCATCGGCTCCCGCGCCTTCTTCGACGTCGACGCCAACCTGCGCCCCGAGGGCAAGTCCGGGGCCGTGGTGCGCACGCTCGACAGCCACGTCACCTACTACGAGCGCTGGGCGGAGACCTGGGAGTTCCAGGCCCTGCTCAAGGCGCGCCCCATGACCGGCTATCTGCCGTTGGGGCAGGCCTACCTGGACAAGCTCTCGCCCATGGTGTGGACGGCGTCGCAACGCGAGTCCTTCGTCGACGACGTGCAGGCCATGCGACGGCGCGTGCTGGAGAACGTGCCGGAGGCCCTGCGCACCCGCGAGCTGAAGCTGGGCGTCGGCGGGCTGCGCGACGTGGAATTCGCCGTCCAGCTCCTGCAGCTCGTCCACGGACGTTCGGACGAGTCGCTGCGGGTGCTGTCCACCGTCGACGCCCTCCAGGCCCTGGTCGTCGGCGGATATGTCGGCCGCGACGATGGCCACCAGCTCATCGACGCCTACGAGTTCCTCCGTCTGCTCGAGCACCGTCTCCAGTTGCACCGCCTGCGGCGCACGCACACCATGCCCCCGGACGACGACCACCGTCACCTCGCGTGGCTGGCGTCGACCAGCGGTTTCACCGCCTCCGACAAGAAGACCGGGGCGCAGGTGATGCAGGACCGGCTGCGCCGGGTGCGCCTGCTGATCTCCGAGCTGCACTCGCGCCTGTTCTACCGCCCGTTGCTGCATTCCGTGGTGGCCATGTCCGTCGACGAGCTCAAGCTCTCCCCGGAGGCGGCGAAACTTCAGCTGGCCGCGCTCGGCTACCGGCACCCTGAGCGCGCCTTCGAGCACCTGACCTCCCTGGCCTCGGGGGCGAGCCGCAAGGCCAGGATCCAGGCGATGCTGCTGCCCACGCTGATGGACTGGCTGTCGACCAGCGCGGACCCCGACGCCGGGCTGCTCAACTACCGCAAGCTCTCGGAGGCCGCCCACGACCGCGTGTGGTTCCTGCGGATGCTGCGTGACGAGGGCGTGGTCGGTCAGCGGCTGATGAGGATCCTCGGCACCTCCCAGTACACCGCCGAGCTGATTATCGCCGCCCCCGACTTCATCCGCCAGCTCGGTGACGGCGCCTCCGGGCCGCGTCTGATGGAGGTCGCCCCCGACCAGGTCAACAAGGCGCTGGTGGCCGCCTCCAAACGACATTCCGACCCGGACCGGGCGGTGGCCGTGGCCCGCTCCCTGCGCCGGGTGGAACTGGCGCGCATCGCGTCCGCCGATCTGCTCGGGTGGATGGACACCGCGCGGGTGTGCACGGAGCTGTCCCTGGTCTGGGACGCCGTGCTGCAGGCCAGCCTGCTGGCCGAGGTGCGCTGGAGCCTGTGGCGCAACGGGTTGACGGAGCCGCCCGCCCGCATCTCGATCATCGGCATGGGCCGGCTCGGAGGCGCGGAGCTGGGCTTCGGTTCCGACGCGGACGTGCTCTTCGTCTGTGAGCCTGCCGGGGACGCGGATGACACCGAGGCCGTGAAGTGGGCGACCGCGATCTGTGAGGGAATGCGCGCCCGCCTGGCCAAGCCCTCCGGTGACCCACCCCTGGAGGTCGACATGGGACTGCGCCCGGAGGGACGTTCCGGGGCGGCGGTGCGCACCATCGGCTCCTACGAGCGCTACTACCGCCAGTGGGGCGAGGTGTGGGAGATCCAGGCGCTGTTGCGCGCCACCCACGTCGCCGGGGATCCGGAGGTGGGGGAGCGTTTCCTGCGGATGATCGACGAGTTCCGCTACCCCGACCAGGGCGCCTCCACAACCGTGATCCGCGAGATCCGCCGCATGAAGGCGCGCATCGACAACGAGCGCCTGCCGCGCGGCGCGGACCGTAACACCCACACCAAACTCGGCCGCGGCGCGCTGACCGACATCGAGTGGACCGTGCAGCTGCTGACCATGATGCACGCCCACGACTACCCGGGCCTGCACAACACCTCCACCCTGGAGCTGCTCGACGTGTTCGCCGAGGAGGGCCTCCTCCCGGCGGGCAAGGTCAGGACCCTGCGTGAGGCGTGGCTGACGGCCACCGACGCCCGCAACGCCCTGGTGCTCGTGCGCGGCAAACGCGCGGACCAGCTGCCCCAACCCGGACCGGCGCTGGCGCAGGTCGCCGGGGCGGCCGGCTGGGACCCCGAGGACTACCAGGGATATCTGGAGGCCTACCTCAAGATCACCCGCCGGGCCCGCAAGATCGTCGACGAGGTGTTCTGGGGGGAGGAGACCACCGAACCCTGATCGACCCGTGCCGGACGGGGTCAGGCGGGGTCGGTGCCCTCCCCTAAGGGTGGTGACCTGATCACCTCCCGCTGTCTAGGCTGGGCAGCAGAAGGACCACGCAGGACCCCAAGCGACCACCCCGCCCCGTTCCGGAAGGATCCACCCCCGATGCCCATTCAGCTTTCCGTCGACCTCTCCGACGCCACCTTCGAAGACCTGCGCGCGCTCGTCGACGCCGCCCGCACCGCCGGGATCGACGCCGGGGCCCGCCTCGAACTCGAGGACTCCACCCTGATCATCACCGTGGAGAAGACCACCCACCGGGACACCGACAGCACCGCCACCGACCGCGGCACCAGCCCCCTGGACTGGTTCACCGGCCACAGCGGTCAGTCCGGCCCGGGTCGGCCCGCCTGGGATCCGTCCCTGGGTCGCCCGATCGGTGACGCTGCCATCCGCAGCGTCATTGACATCCTCACCGGCCGGCAGGAGCCGCCCCGCGGAGGAAACTGAAAGATTCATAAAAGCTGAGAAGAGCCTGCCAGAAACATGAGGTGCTGGTAGGTTCTTCCCATTTTGTTCTCACCCGCAAGTAAGTCCCCCCGGTTAATATGGGCCACATCGCCGGGTGCCGTCACTGTCACCGGCCCCGGCCACCGCCTTGACCCGCCAGGAGGACCCCATGAGCCCTGATCGTCCCCACACCCGCTGTCCCCGCCCCCGCATGGCGTTGGGCGTGGGACTGACGGTTGCCGTCCTGGGCTGTGGCGGCGCCTTCGTCTACGCGCAGGCCACGGGCTCCTCGAATTCCGCCGAGGCCCAGGACGCCACCTCGCACGGAGCGGCGGAGTCCGCGGAAACCCGGGAGGCTCTGGAGGCCCTCGATCCCGCCGAAATAGACGAGGACCTCGCCCTCGAACTCGCCGACGCCCTGGACCTCGCGCCGTGGCAGCTGATCAGCGCCGTGAACGCCGTGCGTGCCGGGCAGTTCCATTACGGCGGTGAGTGGGACGACACGGTCTCCGACCGGCACCGTGCGCTCGCCGACACCCTCGGCCTCGACCACGCCCGGACGGCGGACGCGTTCGGTCGGGTGAGCAACGACGATGAACCGCAGAGCGAGCGGCGCACCCGCCTGGTCGAATGCCTCGACGAGGCCGTGGAGAACGGTGAGCTGTCCCCGGCGGCCCGGGCCGACGTGCTCAAGGTCCATGACCTGGGCCTGTTGGACGCCGGCAGCTAGAACCATTGACAGGGCGTCGTCAGTCGGGCGCAAGGGTATATCCACACCCTCGACTTACCGTCGGGGGTATGTCCAACCGTCGTATCATCCCCACTCTCGCAGCCGCCGCGCTGGCGGGCGTGCCCCTGCTGCTCGGACTGACGGTGGCGCACACCGCCGATGTCCTCGGCCCCGGGGCGTCCGACGCCCGGCAGGCGTCCTCGCCCCCGTCCGCCTCACCGCCACCGGAGCTGGACCACCCGCCCGGCATCGGTCTGGGCGTGGAGATCGCCGCCCGGTTGGAAGGCTAGCCCTCGGAGGAATCGACGAAGCGGACGCTTCCGGGCGTGGTGCCGCCAACCCGGCGGGTCGCCTTCCGGCGGCGTTCGACGAGCACGCGGAAGATGAGCAGGCCCAGCAGGCCGATCGCCCAGGCGATGATGACCGCGACCCACGCGAAGCGGAAGTCCTCCCACCCGTACGCCTGGCCGGAGGAGCTGAAGTCCAGCAGGAGGCCGACGGCCTGCGCGGCGATCATCGCGCCGAAGAAGCCACCCATGTTCGCCATGCCGGTGGCGGTGGCCACGATGCGGCGGTCCAGCCCCTCGCGGATGTCGTCGAAGCCGAGGTTCGAGCTGGGCGTGAACAGGGCCATGATGATGTTGACGATGATGATGGCCATCACGCCACGGGGTTCGGCGGGCAGGAAAAAGACGATCCAGGCCAGGCCGATGGAGCCGGACATCACGAAGGTGGCGAGGATGCGGTTGGAGCCCAGGCGCGCGGAGATCGGACCCAGGATCGGACCCGCGCAGACGGAGGCGATGACGTTGATGGTCAGCACCATGCCCACGGTGGCGGGGGACAGTCCCATGCCGAGGGTCATCATGGGCACGCCCCACAGCAGGGTGAACACGATCTGGAAGAGCATGCCCGAGTAGTGGTTGAAGAAACCCTGCCAGCACAGCGGATCGCGCAGGATCGTGGCCAACAGGGTGCCCACTGGGATGCGCTCGCTCGGCGGCTTCTTCGTCTCCGGTCCATGCTTGTCCACGTCCCCGTCGGCGCGGGCCTGTTTCCTGGCCTGGCTGGCGGCCCAGCTCTCCGGTGAATCGGCGACGGCCACCCCGGCGGCGATGGCGATGAGCGCCCCCGCGACGCCCAGGCTGAGGAACGCCGGGGTCCAACCGGGGCCGTGCAGGATCGCCAGGAACGGCACGGCGGAGAGGAACTGGCCCAGCTGGCCGAGCGCGGAGGTCATCTGGGTGAACAGCGGCGTCTTCTTCAACGGGAACCAGTAGGGCAGGATGCGCATCACCGAGAGGAAGGCGGTGGCGTCACCCGCACCGATGAGCACGCGCGCGGCGATGGCCACCCAGTAGGAACTGGTGAAACCCAGCAGGATCTGACCGGCGGCCATGATGATCGCGCCGTAGACCAGCAGCTTGCGGGGGCCGAACCGGTCGATGAGCATGCCCATGGGGATCTGGGCGAAGGCGTACACGCCGACCTGCACCGCGGTGAACACGGCGATGCGGGAGGCGTCGACTTGAAAGCGGTCGATGGCGTCGACGGAGGCGACGCCGAAGGAGGTGCGGCCGGTGATCGCCACGACGTAGACGAGCACCGCGGCCGTCCAGACGGTCAGGGCCTTACGGGTCACTACCTCGCGGGGGTGGGGGGAGGGAAGGGGGGCGTTCACAGATGTTCACCTTAGACCTTGTGGTGCAGGGGTGGGCAGAGGTGGGGAAATGCCGGAGGGGCGGGGGCGGGCGGGGGTGGCGACGAGCCCCCCCCCGCCGGCGGACATAACGGGGGGGGCATATAGTA
>CAYSIP010000020.1:11398-22444 GCA_964431055.1 uncultured Corynebacterium sp.
GGGGGGCGCCGGGGGGGCGCCAGGGCGGGGGGGGGGGGCCGTGGGGGCCTCCCCGCGCCCCGGCCCTCCGGAGTCTCAGATCCGGTGGATCACTTCTTCTGGCTGAGGTGGCGGGGAGTACCCGTCTCAACGGGGGTGCGGGTGATCTTCGCGCCGATCTTCTTCGAGATCCTGTTCACCGGTGTCTCGAGGGGACCGCGGCCGATGGTCTGGTACCAGATGGTGGCGAACAGGGCGGCGGCGCCGATCTGCAGGACGTACCACAGGCCCAGCTGGGTCTCGGGGACCACGAAGCCCATGAAGATCAGGTGGGCGGTGTAGAGGGTCAGGGTCATCGATCCGGCCGCGATCAGCGGGATGAGCATCTCCTCCCACACGTTGCTGATCAACAGGAAGGCGCCGAGGACGGCGATGGCCACGCCGAGGCTGACGCCGAGGGAGAACACCGTGTTGTTGTGCGGTCCGCTGATCGCCAGCCACCACCAGGACTCGGTGGGCCGGGGTTCGAAGTCGATCGGCCCGTAGGCCATGATCTCGTGGGCGACCGGTCCGCCGCCGGCCTCCTCGGTCTCCAGGATCCGGGACCAGCCGCCAAGGGTGTTGAGCAGGAACTGGGAGACCCCGGCGGAGAGCAGCGCGAGGCCGGCGCCTGTGGCCAGCAGTTGGATCTGGACGGAGACCTTGGCCAGGTCGATGCGCCCCAGTGACAGACCGACGCAGACGAAGGTCATCCAGGTCACGGCCGGGAAGGTGCCGCCGAAGAGCAGGCTGAGCACGGTCTCCCCGGGGGAGAAGTAGAAGTCGGTGAAGGTGGGGAAGTAGACGACCTCGTAGCTGAAGTTCGCGGTCACCAGGAAGGAGATCACCGGGCCGACGACGGCGAACACGGCGCCGAGCAGCAGGAGCTGCAGCGCCCCCAGGCGCAGGAGGGGAATGGCCAGCAGGAAGAACACGCCGTAGTACGGGAGGATGTTGAACACCTCCATCGGCAGGTAGTTCAGCAACAGCCCGAGGCTGAAGATCAGCAGGGCGCGGACCACCAGGGAATTGGTGCTCAGTTTCAGGCGCCCACCGCGGTGAGGGTTGCGCCCACCGGTCAGTAGGGCGAGGCTGATGCCGGCGAGCAGAGCGAACAGGGCGGCCGCGTCACCGGCGAACAGGGACCAGCTCAGGGTGGGGACGTCCGTGGAACCGAAGTTGCTGGGTAGGGTGTGCACGGCGATCATGCCCAGGAGGGCAACGCCGCGGGCGGCGTCGAGGCCGATGATGCGGGCGCGCTTGACGGTGCTCAGATCATCCGCGGGGGGCTCGTCCGGGAGGCCCGTCCAGACGCTGCGCTCGGGACGGCGACCGGGGACGGGACGCTCTCCCGGAGGGAGGTCACCCTCCGGTACCAGGTGGCCTTGGTTTTGATCGAGGGTCATCGGACGCTCACCGCTTTCTCAGTGTTGTTCGGGTTGTTCGGGTCATTCGGGACGATGGCCGTGCGGGGCCGGTTCTGTTTGACCTGGCTGACCGGGTTGCCGGCCCACACCGAGTCGGAGGGGATCTGGTCTTGGCGCAGGACCAGGGAAACCGGTCCGACGGTGGAACGGTCGCCGAGGGAGGCGCCCGGGAGGACGAAACTGTTGGTGCCGAGGGTGGCGCCGCGGCCGATGGTGACGTGCTCCAGCGACATCACCCGGTCGTGGAAGAGGTGGGTCTGGACCACGGTGCCGCGGTTGACGGTGCAGCGGTCCTGGAGGGTGATCAGGTCGAATTCGGGCAGCCACCAGGTCTCGCACCAGACGTCGCGGCCGATCTTGGCGCCCATCAACCGCGCCCACAGGTTGAACATGGGCGAGCCCAGGCTCATCCGCAGCAGGCTGGGGACGGCCAGCGGCTCGACGAAGTTGTCCGCCAGTTCGCTGCGCCACACGAAGGTGCTGAACAGGGTCCGCTCACCCGCGGTGAAGCGGCCGACGAGCAGCCACTTGGCGATGATCGGAATGATGCTGGCCGTGATGCCCGCGAGGAGAACGACCGGGCCGGACAGCAGAATGACGGCGAGGAGTCCGAGCATGGGCTCCCCGTAGAGGAAGCCCTGCATGTAGATCATGGTTCCGACGTAGATGATCGCCAGATCCAGCCAGCCGGCGAGCACGGCCGGCGTCAGGCGGAGAAACTCCACGACGGCGCGGGCGACCTTGAGCTTCGCGCCGGGGTTGTAGGTGGCGGAGGAGTCGGCGTTGAGCTTCTTGCGGGGGATCGAGACGGGCTTGCGGCCCAGCCAGGAGGTGCCGCGCTCGGCGCGGTACGGGGTGGAGGAGAGCACCGCCACCAGGGAGTCCGGCGGGAGGTCGCGGTCCGGGCCGACGATCGCGGAGTTGCCCACGAAGCTGCCTTCGCCGATGACCGTGGTGCCGACGTGGACCCAACCGGCACGGTATCGGGCGGTGGAGGCCAGGGCGTGGTCGGCGAGGAAGGTGCGGTCCTCGATCCAGGTGAGGTGGGGGATGGTGACCACCGTGGAGATCTCAGTGTCCTTGCCCACCTTCGCTCCCAGCAGACGCATGAAGACCGGGGTGAAGCTGGAGGCGTAGACGAAGTAGGTCGAGGTCAGGGTCCGCTCCATCAGGGTCTGCGTCAGCCACACCGCCCACGCCGTGGCGCTGCGGTCCGGGTAGTAACCGGGCTTGATCATGGTGGACAACAGGCGGACCGTGACGATGACCAGGGACAGCCAGGTGACCACGGTCAGGAGCACGAAGACCGGGACCCAGACGACGAGGATGGGGAAGACGTACTCGTACATCTGGATGACCCGGACCCGCTCGAAGACGAAGAGTCCGCCGGGCAGCGCCGCGATCAGCGGCAGCACGGTGATCCAGCCCAGTCCGAGCAGGTGGAGGGCACGGTAGGTGAACCCGTCGAGCCGGTGCACGCCCGACACGGTGCGGGGGTTCTCGACGGGCCAGGCCTGGCCGGCGTCGCCCCAGTGCCGCAGCGGGGACCCGCCCCAGAGCTGGTGGCCGCGCACGACGCCCTCGACGTGGGAACCCGGGAGGATTTCCGCACCGGTGTGGACGGTCGTGTTGAGGGAGACGACCGAGCGGGTGCCGAGGCGCACGTTGTCCTCGATGTCAATGGTGCCGACCCGGAACTGGTCACCCTCGATCCAGTAACCGTGGAGGTCGACCTCACCCTCGACGGAGACGTTGTTACCGATGGTGACCAGGCCGGTCACCGACGGGAAGCTGTGCAGGTGGGCGTGGGAGCCGACCTTGTTGCCCAGCAGACGGAAGAACAGCGGCATCAGCGGTGAGCCCAGCATGGCGTCGAAACGTTGGAAGGTGACCACCCGTTCCGCCGCCCAGACCCGCAGGTGGGTGGGCCCGCCACGTAGATAGGTGCCGGGGCGCAGACCCGCGGTGAGGGTGCGCACGATGAGGGCGGTCATGGCCAGCTTGCCGGGCGTGGAGAAGAGGATGAACCAGGAGATGAGTACCGGGATCAGTGGCGGCTGGGGCACCCAGCCGGCGTTGAAGACCTCCTTGAGCACCCACAGGGTCAGCAGGGCTCCGCTGACGTAGCGCAGGCCGTTGATGACGTAGAGGCCGAGCACCGTGGCGAACTGGAACGGGCCGGCGTACCAGGGGATGGGAGACGGCATCCGGCGGGAGACGGTCTCGGTGTCGAGGGTGTCCAGGTAGGCCGCCATCTTTTCCAGCGTGCGGTTGTTGTAGAGCTCCGCGATGTCGGCGCCGGTGTACTTCTTGCGCAGCTCGACGACGAGCTTGGCGATGGCCACCGAGCTTCCTCCGAGATCGAAGAAGTCGCTCTCCGGGGACAGCGGCACGGGGCCGAGTTGGTCGGCCCACCGGTCGGCCAGCCACGTCAGTTCGGCGGGCAGGTCCGAACCGGCGTCCGGGGTGCTGCCGGCGGGCAGCGGCCAGGGCAGGGCCTTGCGGTCGACCTTGCCGGAGGTCTTCATCGGCATTTCGTCGAGCACGCACAGGGAGGGCACGATGCCGCCGGGCAGGGTCCGTCCGAGCCGCTCACGGACGGTGGCGAGGTCGATATCGGCGCCCGGCTCGGCCACCAGGTAGCCGACGAGGACGTCGGAGCCGGCGGGCGTCTTGTGGAGGGCCGCGGCGCCGACGCGCACGTCGCTGAGCCTGGTCAGGTGGTCGTCGATCTCACCGAGCTCGAGGCGACGCCCGGCGAACTTGATCTGGTCGTCGGCCCGGCCCTGGAAGATCAGACCCTCGCGCTCGGCCTGGACCAGGTCACCCGTGCGGTAGGCACGCTCCCAACCCATCGAGGGCAGCGGGGCGTAGACCTGCTCGTCCTTGGCGGGATCGAGGTAGCGGCCCAGGCCGACGCCGCCGACGATGAGCTCGCCGCTCTCACCCCAGGCGACGGGCTGGCCGTCGGCGTCGACGACCACAGCCTCCCAGCCGGGGATGGGGCGGCCGATGCGCACCGGCGGATCCGGGGTCATCAGCTGGCCGGTGACGATCACGGTTGTCTCGGTGGGGCCGTAGGTGTTCCAGATCTCCCGGCCCGGGGCCTGCAGCCGGACCACCAGGTCCAGCGGGCAGGCCTCGCCACCGAAGATCAGGAGACGGACGTTGCCGAGCGCCTCCTCCGGCCAGAAGGAGGCCAGGGTGGGCACCGTCGACACGACGCTGATGCGGTTGTTGATGATCCACTCTCCGAGGGCGTCGCCGGACTTGACGACGCCGCGCTCGGCGGCGACCAGCGTGGCACCGTGGCGCCACGCCACCCACATCTCCTCGCAGGAGGCGTCGAAGGCGACCGAGAGGCCGGCCATGACGCGGTCCTGGGCGCCCATGGGGGCGTCCTGCAGGTACATCCGGGCCTCGGCGTCGATCCAGGCGGCTGCGGAACGGTGGGTGATGGCCACACCCTTCGGCTTGCCCGTGGAACCCGAGGTGAAGATGATCCACGCATCGTCGGTCAGCGTGGGGGACTGGTCGGCGGGGCTGACGGGTTCCTGCACCTTCATGGCGGTCAGGGAGAGGTTTGCGCCGTAGACCACGTCCACGTCGGCCTCCTCCCAGACGGTGGCGGCACGGGAGTCGGGGTCGTCCCAGTCAACGGGGACGTAGGCCGCGCCGGCCCAGAGGGCGGAGAGGATCGCGATGTAGAGGTCGGTGGTTCCCGAGGGGACCCGGATGCCGACCCGGGCGCCGCGGCCGACGCCGAGCTCTGCGAGACGGCGGGCCTGCTCACCGAGGACCTGTCCTAGCTCGCCGTAGGTGATGGCACGCGTTCCGCTTTCGACGGCGACGGCGTCGGGGTGGGCTGCGATGGTGGCCCGGAGCACATCAATCAGGGTGCGCTCCGGTGAGGGGCGCTCGACCCCGAAGATCGCGCGCTCACTGTGATCTTCTACCGGTGGATCCGCTACAGGCCCGGAATCCGAGACCTCATCCCAGTGGTTCATGACGTGGTGGCTCCTAAATCAGCACGGGGAAACCGTGATTTTAGAAGTCCCGGAACCTGGTCTGCTCCCACCAGGACCCGAAACTCTTATCTGATACCCAGTATCAGCGGGCTATGTCTTAGCTGTTTCTAAGTACACGCTGAAACTATAAGAATTCGATAAGTGATGCAACGTAGGTGGGTCCGGATGGGGTGGGTGGCATCGCTGGAGGGTGGGGGGTGGTGCCGGGCCCTGTTCGCGCCAGCGCGGATGAGTGGCGGGGCCGCATGTGGGCACCCGCCCCTTCCAGCGGAAATGTCCCTTTTTTGGGCGGGGGAAGTTTAAGAACTGGGAGGAGGTGGATAAAATTTCCCAAAGAGTGGACTGGGGGCACGCTGTGTGATCTTCGTCACGACAGGGCGTGTTTGGCCCGTCTGGACCCCGTTCGGCAGGATTTCAATCCATTCCGTCACAACAATTCTCAGAAATCTCTGAGCTATCGTGGGTCGGACTCCTCCAGCACCGTGGACAGGATATTGATCGAGTCGATGGTGAAGTGGTCGTCGTCGCGCTCGAAGTCCGTGGTCACGTTCCCGAAACCCAGGTCGCGGTAGAACTGCGCCCCCTCCCGGGAGGCGGTGCGGGCGTCGAAGGTCGCCGCGGGGTCCTCGCCGTCGTCGCGCCGGCCTGTCGCCCAGTGCAGTCGCAGATCCCCCCGTCGCTCCGTCGGAACCGCCGTGTCGGAGGTGGCGTTGGGCGCACCGCCGCCGCCGATCATGATGGCCCCACCGGAGACCGTCTCCCCGGCATAGGGCAGCAACCCGTAGGAGATCATCTCCGCGCCCCCGGAATAACCCATCCACCACACCTGGTCGGAGGCGACCTCGTGCTCGGGGAGGATCCGCTCCTGGTGCAGGGCCTCCAGCCAGCGGGTGTTCTGGATCAGGTCGGTCCACCAGGTCCGGTCCTCGGAGGGGGTCAACGGCTGGACCATGATCATGTTGTGGGCGGAGGCCACCGCCGCCAGACAGGTCACCAGCGTGTCTGAGTTCTCGTACTCGTAGGCGCCGTCCCCGTGTAACCGGATCACCGCGCCCACCGGGAGGGTGGGGTCGATGCCGTTGGTGAAGACCCGGTAGGTGCTGGAGACGCCGTCGTGGGTGAACTGCTCCTCCCGGTATTCCTGCTGTTCCTCGGCGAATTCCATGCCGGTCGTGTCATCGTCGGTGCAGCCGCAATCCCCCGCGGCCGTCGGCAGGCAGTGGTTCTCGGGGAGGGAGTGCGCCGGTTCCGGGGCGGTGGCCAGGCGGGCGAGGGTCACGGTGGTGAACAAAGCGATGAGGGCGAGGATGAGCACCACCGGCGCCACCGACGCACAGCGGTATTTTCGGGGGGCGCGGCCCACTGGAGCGGGCCCGCCCGCATGCTGTTTCATCAACTTTTCCGAATCTCGCGTCTGTCCGGGCCCTCGCCGTCTGCCCCTGTCTGGCGCAGTTCGACCGGGTGGGCTCGGATGGGCAGGGTGGGTTCCCCGGCCCTCCGCGGCGGCCCCTGCCGGGTCGGCACGGATGTCGGGAAGGAGGAAACCATGCCCCGGATGTCCGGGACGTGCCAGACTTTACTACAGCCTCACCCGGCTACGGCCGTCCCCGGATCTTCCCCGCAGCGGAAAACCGGGGCGCCCGCCACAATAGGGGGTGAGCGGGTGGCGTCTGGCGCAGGGGGAACAGGGGCAACGTAGTCTGGGAGCGTGGATTATATTTCGACTCGAGACGTTTCCCGTACGCCCGTCAAGTTCACCGACATCCTGCTCGGTGGGCTAGCCCCCGATGGCGGCCTCTACCTGCCCGCGGAGTACCCGCACCTGGATGACGCCACGCTGACGCAGTGGCGCACCCTGCTGGCTGAGCAGGGTTACGCCGCCCTGGCCGCAGAGGTGCTCAAGCTCTTCATCGATGACATCCCGGCCGAGGACATCGAGGCGATGACCGCCCGCGCGTACACCACGCCGAAGTTCGCCCACGAGGAGATCGTCCCCGTGACGAAGCTCGAGGACGGCCTTTACATCGGTCACCTCTCGGAGGGGCCCACGGCCGCGTTCAAGGACATGGCCATGCAGCTGCTCGGCGAGCTCTTCGAGTACGAGCTGGGCCGCCGCGGCGAGACCATGAACATCCTGGGCGCCACCTCCGGCGACACCGGTTCCTCCGCGGAGTACGCCATGCGCGGACGCGCAGGCATCCGGGTGTTCATGCTCACCCCGGCCGGCCGCATGACACCCTTCCAGCAGGCCCAGATGTTCGGCCTCGACGACCCGAACATCTTCAACATCGCCGTCGACGGCGTTTTCGACGACTGCCAGGACATCGTCAAGGCCGTCTCCTCGGACGCCGACTTCAAGCGCGAGTACCGCATCGGCGCGGTCAACTCCATCAACTGGGCACGGCTGGTCGCCCAGGTGGTCTATTACGTCTCCACCTGGCTGAAGGTCACCGAATCCAACGATCAGCAGATCTCCTTCTCGGTGCCGACCGGCAACTTCGGCGACATCTTCGCCGGGCACGTCGCCCGTCAGATGGGGTTGCCCATCGACCGCCTGATCGTGGCCACTAACGAGAACAACGTGCTCGAGGAGTTCGTCCGCACCGGTTACTACCGGCCCCGCACGGCGGAGAACACCCTCGCCACCTCCTCCCCGTCGATGGACATCTCGCGCGCGTCCAACTTCGAGCGCTTCCTCTATGACCTGCTCGAGGGTGACGCCGCCCGGGTGAAGTTCCTCCTGAACACCGCGAACACCCAGGGTGGTTTCTCCCTGGCCGAGGACCGGATCATGATGGACGTCATCGACGAGTTCGGCTTCGGCGCCGGGAAGTCCACGCACGCCGACCGGGTCGCGACCATCAAGGACGTCTGGGAGCGCTTCAACGTGATGATCGACCCGCACACCGCCGACGGTGTGTTCGTCGCCCGCGACTGGAGCAAGGACGTCGACACCCCGATCGTGTGCCTGGAGACCGCCCTGCCGGTCAAGTTCGCCGACACCATCGTCGAGGCCACCGGCCGGCAGCCCGAGACCCCCGAGCGCTTCGCGGAGGTGCTCAACGCAGAGCGTCACGTCACCGACCTTCCCGGTGACGTCGACGCCGTCAAGCAGTTCATCGTCGGTTCCATCGAGAACACCCAGGTGCGCTGAACCATCTGACCCGCCTGATCCGTCGGCCCGGCACCCTGGACAGCAGGGGGAGCCGGGCCGCGGTGACTTCAGCCCCCGGCCCCGTCTCGGCGGAGCGGGACCGCGAACACGTAAGGTGGTCGCAGTACGCCGGAGACCGCACGCGCGGGCCGGCGTGATCCAGCCGACAGCACCGAGGTGAGACAGCAGACATGGGCCAGATGCAGCACATGGACAAGGAGTACTTCCAGGATTTCGATCCGGAGAAGTTCGCCGAGCAGATCAAGGCGCAGGCGGCCGAGGACGCCAAGTCCGCTGAGGAGCCCGAGGACGTCGGGCAGGACGGGCCGGCCGCCGACCGTTAGAACACACGCCAGTGAAAACACAGACCTGGGCCGGCGTAGGGCTGGTCCTGCTGGCCATCGTCGCCTTCGTCATCTTCTCGGGCGTCGACCAGCAGAGCAGACTCATCCAGCCGGTGACCGCGGCGTCGGGGCCGGTGCCGAACGCCCCGGACGCCGTCCTCGGCGATGCCGTGGAACCGCAGCCGGTGACGACCCTCCGCATCCCGGAGTCCAGCCCGTGGGCCCCCGGAACCGCCATCGTCATGACCGACCGGGTGCCCTCTCCCGGTGAGGTGGTGCAGGTAGGCCACTGCACGGTCGCCTACAGCTTCACCACCGACGAGGCCGCCTGGGCCGTGACCGCCGCACACTGCGGCAACCCCGGCGACCTCGTCTGGGCCACCCGTGACGGCGTCGCCGTCGACTTCAGCGCTCCGGTGGGTTATTTCACCTACTCGGACCTCTACGAGGCCGAGACCTCCGAGCTGGATGTGGGCATCATTGAGATCACCGATCCCGCCCGGTGGATGAGCGCACCCGACCCGGCCGTGCCCACCCTGCTGGCGGACCGGGTGGAGAACCTGCCGGGGGAGATCTGCAAATACGGCACCACCACCGGGCACACCTGCGGTGAACCGCTGTTGACCCACAGTCGGGAGCTGCTGATCAATGACGAGGGGCTCGAGGTCACCTCCGTGGCCGGCACGGCCCGGGTCTGCGCCCGCGCCGGTGACTCCGGCGGCCCCGTCTACGCGGACGTCGGCCACCGGCGCGTGATCATCGGCCTGGTCTCGGGCACCCGCGACGGCGTGGCGGACAACGGCTGCGATGATCCCGCGGCGGGGGAGATGACCATGTCGTACACCCCCATGACCCGCATCCAGGACCTGGTGGACCGGGTCGTCGAGGGCGCCCGCTTCGACACCCAGCGGCTCTGAGTCCGGGCCGGTGGGTTACTCGAAATCGAGCCGGTAGTTCTCCGGGGAGACCCAGCCGAGCACCTTCTCGAACAGCCAGGTGAAGAAGAGCGACAGCACGATCGGGGCGACGACGAAGACCCCGACGACGGTCGCGATGTTGCCGGCGGTCCATCCCCACCCCTCGTAGTTGAGGGCGGCCAGCGGGCCGACGAGACCGGAGATGCCGAAGCCCGCGGAGATCGGGGTACCGGAAATGCCCAGCAGGCCGCCGAGTCCGCCGAGGACGGCGGCGGTGGCCGCGATCGGCAGGAAGTTGACGGGGCGCGACCAGATGTTGGCCATGTGCACCTTCGGGGAACCGAGCACCGGCAGCAGGGAGGTGGCCACCCCATTGGCCCGCCACCCCGCGATGGCCAGGCCGAAGCCGGCGGCGACCACACCCAGGTTGGCGGTTCCGGAGGCCACCCCGTCCATGAAGATGGCGGTGGCCACGCCGACCGTGGAGACCGGGGAGACGATCATCAGCGCGAACAGCACGGACAACACCACGCCCATGATCATGGGCTGCAGGTCGGTCGCCCCGTTGACCAGGCCGCCGAGCCAGGTGGTGAAGGCTTTCACGATGGGGTAGGTGACCACCCAGCCGATGCCGCCGGCGACGACCACCACGATCGTCGACAAGAGCAGGATCGTGTAGTTGGCCAGCCGCTGACCGATCAGCAGCACCACGCCGACGGCCAGGGCTGCGGTCAACCCGGAGTTGATCACCAGACCGGTGCCCTGCAGATGGAACCCGCCGTCCGGGTCGACCTGAGCCACGCCGGAACCCAGCACGGCCGCGATGCCCACGGCAGCGGTCTGGATCGGGGTGAGCTTGAACTGCATGGCCACCAGCACGCCGATGAGGATCGGCAGCGTCGAGGACGCCAGCGTGACCATGGAGATCACCGTCTGACCGGCGGGGAAGATCGGCAGGAGGGCCTTGAACAGCTCACCGAGCAGGGCCTGGGGCACGAGTGCGACCACCACGGCGATGGAGATGCCGTTGAGCACCTTCATGGTGAAGGAACCGGCGGTCAACGGCTCCGGGGCTGCCGGCTCGGTCTGGGACCCGGGGTCATTGGGGCCGTCAGCGGTGATGACGGGCCCGGTCGGATGCCGGTGATCAGGGGAAGT
>CAYSIP010000021.1:0-21891 GCA_964431055.1 uncultured Corynebacterium sp.
GGCTTCTACCGCGACACGCTCGGCTTCGAGGTCCGCCAGGACGTCGGCTACGAGGACATGCGCTGGATCACCGTCGGACCCGCCGGCGAGAACACCTCGATCGTGCTGCACCCGCCGGCCGCCGACCCCGGGATCACCGAGGACGAGCGGCGCACCATCCTGGAACTGATCGCCAAGGGAACCTACGGCGCCGTCGTCCTGGCCACCGACGACGTGGACGGGCTCTTCGAGAAGCTGGAGGCCGCCGGCGCCGACGTCGTGCAGGAGCCCATCGACCAGGACTACGGCGTGCGCGACTGTGCCTTCCGCGACCCGGCCGGCAACATGATCCGCATCAATCAGCTGGGCTGAACCGGCGGGCCGAACGCGGCACCCGCTCATCGACGGACCGGCCCACCGAGAACACGGCGAAGGGTTCACCGTCGACGAGCCGGCGCAGGAAACCGACGGTCTCCGGGGTGTCCTTGAGCTCCGACTGGACCGCCACCCGCAGGCCGTAGCGGTCCAGCGTCAACCACAACCGCATGAGCACCCGCCCGAGTGCCACCCACTCCCCCGGTGAGACCGGTGTGAGCCGGACGCCGAGCACCAGTCGGGCGGGTGAACGGGATTCCCGGCGGAAGAGCGCCCGGAACCGGAAGCTCGCCCGGTACACCCCGCGCAGCCCCCGGTGCCACCGCCCGGCGCGGTCGATGAGCAGGCCGGCGGCCCGGGTACGCAGGACCCGGGCGAGCAACCGGGCGGTCCGCAGCGGGACGCGCAGGCTCTCGGCGCTGAGCCCGTCGAACCGGTAGGCCGGGTCGGAGGGATCCAGGCGCAACCAGGACAGCGTCTCGCGGATCAGCGCCGGGCTGGCGGCCAGGTGGGTTTCGGCGATCGGGGCGAGGCGTCGCCACGTGTCCTCCGGCACCAGGCCGACGACCAGGCCGGTCGGCCAGTCCGCCTCCGCGTCGCCGAGGGCGGCCTGCAGCGCCGCCGGGTCGGGTTCCAGCCGCCCGCGGTCCACCTGTCGGTGGTCGACGTCCGCGGCCGTGAACTCCTCGTCGACATCGTCCTCGCGGCGCACCCGCAGCACGACGGTGACCTCAGGCGCGGTCCCCGCGACGGTGACGAGCTCCGTGCGTGCGCCCTGTTCGGCGGCGGCGATGGCGAAGGCCTCGACCCAGCACCCGAGGCTGATCAGCAGGTCCCGGTGGGCGGGGTCGGACTCGGGCAGGGTGCGCGCCGGGTCGACGCCGACCTCCAGGGTCCCCACCCCCTTCTCCACGACCGGGACACCCGGCACCCAGGGCTGGGTGTTGTGGGACGAGGGGGCACGGGCGGCGGCGGCCACGGCGGCGTCGATGAGCGAACTCAGCTCAGTCATGTCAGCTCCCGCTGGTAGAAGCACAGTTCATGCAGTGGCCGGCCGCCGGCCCGCAGGATGGGCCAGAAGCCCAGGGTCGCTGCCCGGAGGGACAGCGGCCGGGTGATGTTGATCGGGGCCTGGGGCGCCGGGAGCCGCCGGAGCGGCCGCATGCTGCGACTCATGTCCAAAACTGTAAGCCCCGCCACAATCCGCGACAACCGTTGTGGCGGACGGGGACACCCGGGCGGGCGCCGCGTCGGCGGTCGGAGGGGGCGGGAAACGGGAATGCCGTGACGCTGGTATCATCCCGACTGTTTCGCAGGGGCCGTCCGGCGGTATAGTGCAGTGGATTACCAGGACAGGTTCCCCCCGGTCGAGGTCACCCACACCCCGCCGGTCAGAACCGCCCCCACCCCTGACCGGGGTGCCCGTCCAGGCACAGGAAACACCCTTCCGCCGCCGCAGCAGCACGACCGACCTCGTGCGCTTTTCTCACCCGCGATCTGACCTGATGGGTTTTCCGATGACAGCTGACACTGCCTCCCGTGCCGACACCGCCGCGGGCTCCAAACCTGGCCCGATGCTTATCGTGGCCACCGCGCTGATGCTCTTCTCCATGTTCTTCGGCGCCGGCAACCTGATCTTCCCGCCGATGCTCGGCGTCGAGGCCGGCGAGAGCTTCTGGCCCGCCATCCTCGGTTTCCTCGGCACCGGCGTGCTCCTGCCGGTGCTGGCGATCATCGCGATCGCCCTGTCCGGCAACAACCTCCGCGACCTCGCCAACCGGGGTGGCTGGATCTTCGGCCTGATCTTCCCGATCCTCGCCTACCTGTCCATCGGTGCGTTCTACGCCCTGCCGCGTACCGGCGCCGTCAGTTACGAGACCGCCATCCAGCCCCTGACCGGCTGGGACGGTCTCCTGCCGTCGGGCATCTTCAACTTCATCTTCTTCGGCGTCTCCCTGGCGCTGGCCTGGAACCCGAACCAGATCGTGGCCACCCTGGGCAAGTTCCTCACCCCGATCCTGCTGCTCCTGCTGGTCATCCTGGTCGTCCTGGCCATGATCCAGTTCGACGCTGAGCCCGGCGCGGCCGTCGAGAAGTACGATTCCCCGCTCGCCGCCGGCCTGCTCGAGGGTTACCTGACCATGGACGCCATCGCCGGCCTGGCCTTCGGCATCGTGGTCATCTCCGCCCTGCGCTACCGCGGCATGCCCGAGGGCGCCCCCGTGGTGCGCGGCACCATCTTCGCCGGTCTGGGAGCCGGCGCCCTGCTGGGTCTCATCTACCTCGGCCTCGGTTTCATCGGCCAGATCATCCCGGAGCCGGAGAAGTACGAGAACGGGGCCGGTCTGCTCGCCGACGCCGCCAGCCTGACGATGGGTGCGCCCGGCCAGATCATCTTCGGCCTGATCGTCCTGCTGGCCTGCCTGACCACCGCCGTCGGCCTGATCGCCGCCACCTCGGAGTTCTTCAACATGCTCACCCCGGGGATCAACTACCGGGTCTGGGCCGTCATCTTCTCCCTGATGTCCTTCGCCCTGGCCACCATGGGCCTGGACACCGTGCTGTCCGTGGCCGCCCCGGTCATCGGTTTCATCTACCCGCCGGCGATCACCCTGATCTTCCTGACGCTGCTGGAGCCGCTGCTGCGCGGCAGGATGTTCTTCTACTGGGCCTTCCGCCTGCCGATCTGGGTGGCCGTGATCTGGTCCGCCCTGACCACCTTCGCCGACCTCGGCTGGGGCGCCTCCGCCATCGAGCCGCTGATCTCCTGGGCCCCGATGCAGGCGCAGAGCCTCGGCTGGGTGCTGCCCGTCGTCGCGGCCTTCGTCATCGGTCTGGTCATCGACCTCGTCAAACCGCGGCCGGCTCCTGACAACGTCAAGAAGCTGATCACCTCCCTCCAGAACTGATCGCCTCACACGCCGCAACAATCCACTTTCCGTAGGCTTGGGTTAAGAATAACCAGCTAACCGGAAGGTGGATTTTTCCATGTCTCCCTCAATCCCACTGTCACTCATCGACTTCTGCACCATTTACCCGGGGGAGAAGGCCGGTGAATCCATGGCCCGCTCGGTGGACCTGGCGCAGCGCGCGGAGCAGCTGGGTTACTCCCGCATCTGGTACTCCGAGCACCACAACATGAAGTCCATCGCCTCCTCCGCCCCGGCCGTGCTCATCTCCCACATCGGCGCGCGGACCGAGAAGATCCGGTTGGGCGCCGGCGGCGTGATGCTGCCCAACCACTCCCCCTACGTCATCGCGGAGCAGTTCGGCACCCTCGCCGAGCTCTACCCCGACCGCATCGACCTCGGCCTGGGACGCGCCCCCGGCACGGACATGAACACCCTGGGCCGCGCGCTGCGCCGTGACGCCAACGCCGCCGACCACTTCCCCGAGGACGTCCTCGAGCTCGACGGTTATCTCAAGGGCCGCTCACGTGTCCCCAGCGTGCAGGCGGTGCCCGGTGCGAACACCAACGTGCCGCTCTACATCCTGGGTTCCTCCATGTTCGGCGCCACCCTCGCCGCGAAGCTGGGCATGCCGTACTCCTTCGCCTCCCACTTCGCGCCGACCCACCTGGTGCAGGCGGTGACCTACTACCGCAACAACTTCGAACCCTCCGAGACGCTGTCCGAGCCGTACGTCATCGCGGCGGTCAACGTCACCGCCTCCGACACCCAGGAGGACGCCGAGCGGCAGACCGAGGGCGTGCACCGCGAGCGGGTGCGCTCCATGGCCGGCCGTGGCCGCCACCTCACCGAGGACCAGCTGGACCAGATCCTCAACTCCCACTCCGGCCGGCAGATCCTCGACATGCTGCGCTTCTCCGCCATCGGCACCGCGGATAAGGTCGGCAGCTACCTGGAGGAGTTCACCGAGCTCGCCCAGGCCGACGAGCTGATGATCTCCCTGCAGTCCACCAGCCACGACGAGGCGGTGCACTCGATGGAGATCCTCGCCGACGCCTGGTCGCTGGACCAGTCGAAGATGGTGGGCGCGCCCGGCACGATCAAGCGCTGACCCTATCTTTACGGACGCCGACGCCGGCACCCCGCACCTTGGCTGGTGCGGGGTGCCGGCGTCGGTAGGGGTGCCCGCTTTCCTATAGCGTGCCGTCGGACAGCAGGACATCGAGTTTCACATATCCGTCGGTGACACCGACCTCCATGCCGCTGGCCAGCATGCCGTCCCGGGCCTCGAAACTCCCGAAGAGGGAGGTGCTCACCATCCGGGTGCGGCCGTCACCGAGATCCTGGAAGGTCATCGTGTCCAGGGACACCCCTTCGGGCATGCCCTCCCAGGTGAAGGTCTGGACGATCCGGCCCTCGCCCACGAAGTGGAAGGAGCCGTAGAACGCGTACTCCTCGTCACCCTCGATGTTGAGGTAGCGGTAGTGGCCACCGGTGGCGCCGTCCCACCGGTCGATCCGGGTTTCCACGTTGTCGGGTCCGACCCAGCGGGCGAAGACGTCCGGGTCGGTGTGTGCCCGCACCAGTTGGGCCGGTGTGGCGTCGAAGTCTCGGGTGATCCTGATGACCGGCAGGTCGGAAACCGCCTCAATCGTGGCTTCCCGACGTGCCCGGCCGTTGGTCCGGGTGGTCATGATGCTCCTTCCGCATCATCGTGCTGGGGCTTGTCCTGCAGGTCCGCGAGGACTGCGTCGAGGCGCTGGAAGCGCCCCTCCGCCTCGCGGCGGTAGCGCTCGATCCACGTGGCCATCAGATCGAACACCTCCGTCTCGAGATGACAGGGCCGACGCTGCGCGTCACGGGTGCGGGTCACCAGGCCGGCGTTCTCGAGCACCTTGATGTGCTTGGAGATCGCCTGCATGGAGACGTCGTACGGTTCGGCGAGCTCCCCCACGGTCGCGTCCTCCCCCGCCAGCCGGGTGACGATGTCCCGTCGGGTGGGGTCCGCGAGAGCGGCGAAAGCCTGGGAGAGCCGGTCGGCCATGTCATCATCCCCGTATTCAACTGGTCGGTTGAATACGATTCTAGCCCCCGGCGGCGCAGTGGTCAACCGTTTGGTTGAATAGCGTGCGAGAGGCGCACCCGGGGGACCCGCGATGTCGGCCAGCCATACAAAAGTCCCGGAAAACAGCGGTTTCGGGGCTTGTTCCCGGCACTTCGCGTGGACGGGCGACAGCACCGGAGGCAGACACACCAACCAGAGTGCGCAGCTGCGCACTCCGTCAGCGACAGGCTCCCGCGCACCTGCCCCGGGAAACCGCCGTTTCGGCTACCTTCCCACCGCAGATTCACGGACCGGTGCCGTACCCCCCCCCGCCGGACGCTGAGAGGCCCCGGCGGGGAAATATCCGCCGGGGCCTCTCGCGCAATCACCAGCCGCTAGTGCCCGTTCTCCTCCCGGGTGCGGGGGCGGGACTGCTCGACGATGCGGAAGCGGTTCTGCATGTCCGCGGCCTCCTCCTGATCGACCATGACGCCGACCACGCCGAGATCTCCGCCGACGACGACGTTGCCCGGAATGACGATGTTGCCGTGCTCGTCGTGCTCCAGGATCGGCGGGGGCAGCTCGTTGCCCTCCTCGTCGAAACCGGGTGCGGGCCTGGCCTCGTGCTCCTCGAGCTTCTCCGGGGTGTCGGTCTTCTCCCACTGGCGGGTGCGGATGCGCCGCTGGGCGGAGGCGTCATCAACCATGCCCTTGACCAGTGAGTACATCATCACGAACTGCATGAGGAAGAAGGGCAGGGCGACGATGATCACCACTTCCTGCAGCGTGGCGATGCCCGATTCCGGGGAGATGATCAGCAGTGCACCGGCCACCGCGCCGATGGCGATCGCCCAACCCACGCGGTAGTAGGTGGGGGTCTGGTTCTCCTCGCCGGTGGCGAACATGTCGTTGACCAGGGCGGCGGAGTCGATGGAGGTGATGAAGAAGATGATGATCACCGCCAGCGCCCACACGGACACGATGCCCGTCAGCGGGTACTGCTCGAGCAGGCCGAACAGGGCGAAGGGCACGTCGCCCTCCTCCACCACGCGCTGGGTGAGCAGGCCCGGGTTGCTGTTCTCGACCTCGATGCCCGCGCGGCCGAACACGGCGAACCAGACGACCACGAACAGGGTCGGCAGGAAGAGCACGCCGGCGATGAACTCGCGCACGGTGCGGCCACGGGAGATGCGGGCGATGAACATGCCCACGTACGGGGACCAGCAGATGGACCAGGCCCAGTAGAACACGGTCCACGTACCCTGCCAGCCCGGGTTGTTCTCGAAGGAATCGACCCAGAACATCAGCTCCGGCAGGGTGCCGGCGTAGATGCCGAAGGATTCGACGACGAACTTCATCAGCGTCAGGAAGGGCCCGGTGAACAGGATGAACAGCATCAGGATGACGGCCATGCCGATGTTGACGTTCGACAGCACCTTGATGCCCTTGTCCAGACCGGAGGCCACCGACAGGCAGCCGACGACCGTGATCAGCAGGATGATCAACAGCTCCACCCAACCGGCCATCGGAGTGCCCCAGAGCATGTTCATGCCGGCGTTGATCTGCAGCACGCCCAGGCCGACGGAGACCGCGATGCCGAAGGTCGTGCCGACGATCGCGAGGATGTCGATGAGCTTGCCGGGCCACGCGTAGATCTTCCCGCCGAGCAGCGGGGCGAAGATGCTCGACAGGCGCGGCGGCAGCTTGCGTTTGTAGATGAAGTAACCGAGCGCCAGTCCGGGCAGGGCCATGATGACCCACATGTGGATGCCGAAGTGGTAGAAGGTGAATGCGAAAGCCTGCTCCACGGCCTCCTGCGACATCGACTCCACGTTGTCCATGGGCGGGTTGTAGGCGTGGTTGATCGGCTCGGCCACGCCCCAGAACATGAGGGTCGCGCCCAGCCCGCCGGCGAACAGCATGGAGAACCACACTGGCAGCGAGTACTCGGGTTCGTCGTCATCGTCGCCGAGTTTCACCCGCCCATAGCGGGAGACGAACATTCCGATGAGGAACAGGAACGCCATCGACACGCCGCCGATGTAGAGCCAGCTCAGGTTGACCATCAGGGAGTCCGCCACCGCCGAGAACGCCAGCTGGGCTGATTCGCCGAGCAGGATCGTGCCCACGACGAAGACCAGGATGAAGCCCAGGGCCCCGAGGAAGATGAATGGATCGGATTTCAGGCCCAGGAAGCGTCTCCCGGGCTCCCGTTCCTCGGGTTCGGTCACCTCCTTCGGTTCCGAGCGATGGGAGTAATCCGGCGTACTGGGAGGGGTGTCCATGGTTAGGCCGCTTCCTTGTGTCGGGGAACCCCCGGTCCGGAATGCGGCGGAACCGGAGGTTGTCAGTTCAAAGAGCCGATCTTATCCACGTTGATGCCCGGTTTCCTATCCCGGATGAGAGTGACCAGCTCAAAGGGTCTGGGCGTGGCCCCGGCGGGGAAGGCCACGGTGTACGGGGCGACGGCTCTGCGGTCGGCGGGGACACGTTCGGTGACGTGCCCGGGCAGCAACGTGACGTACGTCCGGTCGCGCGACCACAGCTGCACCGTGTCCAGCTCGTCGAGGGGGAAGGACACCCCGGTGCGCGGGATGGTCACGCGCTCGTCGATGGTCAGCACGGGCCGGGAGCGGCGCCACAGCACCACCACCACGCTGGCGAGCGCGATGAGCACGCCGGCGGCCGGGGCTGTCGCGGCGATGCGGTAGGCCATGATCCACACCTCGTCGGTCTGCCGGGACGCGGAAACCACCAGGCCGGCGAGGATGGGCAGCAACCCGCCGACGAAGACGGCGCAGATGATGACGGCCCTCGACGTCGCCAGATACGTGGGGCTCGACCGCAGCGTGATCGCGTTCATGGTGGCTGTGAGCTTAACCCAGCAGAAGGGTCGCCACGACGAGGACGGGCAATGACACGAGCGTGGTCACCACCCCCGCGTCCCGCGCGAGGGCCTCATCGGTGTGGAAGCGCAGAGCGTAGGTAAGTACGTTCTGTGCCGTGGGCAGGGCTCCGAGCACCACGAGGACGAACAGGTCATGGCCGGTCATGCCGAAGAGCAGGTGGGCCGACACGCCGGCCACGACGGGGTGGACGATGTTCTTCAGCGCGACGACCACGGCGACGTCCCCGGTGAACCGGACCCGGGCGCCGACCAGGGACATGCCGAAGACCAGCAGCGCGAGCGGGACGGCGGCCCCGGCGAGGATGCCGGCCGGCTCCGAGACCAGGGCGGGGACCCCGACGCCGCTGAGGGCGATGAGCATGCCCACGATCGCGGCGAGCAGCATGGGGTTGCGGAGGGCCACCGCGAGGTTGCGCAGGAAACTCGGCCGCTCCGAGGAGTCGAGGATGTCCAGGGCGGTCAGCGCCGCCGGGGCGTAGAGCGCCACCTGGAAGATGATCACGGGCACCACCACCGTGGCGTCGTCGAGGATGTAGACGGCCAACGGGATGCCGAGGTTGCCGGCGTTGGCGTAGGAGGAGGCGAGCATCCCGCCGACCGCGTTGGACGGGGTGTGTCCCCGGGCCCGGAAGATGAGGAAACCCAGGAAACCCGCGACCAGGGCGGACAGCGACACGATGACGAAGTTGGCGGAGAGCACCTCGCGCGGATCGGTGTCGAGCAGGATGCTGAACAGCAGCGCCGGGGTGGCCACGAAGAACACCAGGTTGGCCATCACCGGGCGGGCGCCCTTACCCAGCACGTCGGCGCGGCCGAGCGCGTAACCGACGGCGATCACGAGGACGACGACCCCGAACCCATTGAGAACCTGCAGCACGGGGTCCTACCCCGCCACGGTCGGGGCCGCGAGGAGGTCGCGCACCACCTCTGCGAGATGCCTGGCCCGACGCCCGGTCCCCTGCCGGATCTGGGTGCGGCACGAGAAACCGTCGGCGATGACCTCGCCGTCCGCCTCCCGCACCCTGGGGAAGAGTTCGCGCTCACCGAGGGCCAGCGAGATCCCGGCGTGCCCGTCCTCGAAACCCCAGTTGCCGGCGAGCCCACAGCACCCGGTGGCGATCTGTTCCTCCTCCACGCCGAGGGCGGCGAGGATCGCCGACGCGGCGCCGGGGTCACCGAGGGAGCGTTCGTGGCAGTGGACCTGGGTCAGGGCGGTGAGACCCGGGGCGGGGTCGATCCCACCGGCGTCGACAAGCTCCTTCAGGCGGGGCGCGGCGAGCGTGGCCCACGGCACGGTCGCCTCCGCCAGGCGGGCGAGGTCGGGATGGTCGGACAGGTGGGCGGCGTCGGTGGTCAGCATCACCGTGCAGGAGGGTTCGACCCCCACGACCGTCAGCCCGCGGTCCAGGTAGGGGCGCATCACCTCGGCGGTGCGCTCGAGCACCCGCTTCGCCATGCCCAACTGCCCGGTCGAATGCCAGGTCAGGCCGCAGCAGACGAAGGCTCCCGGGATCTCCACCCGGTAGCCCAGCGCCTCCAGCACCTCGACGACCGCCTGGCCAGGGCCCGGATCCAGGGATGCGGTGAAGGAATCCGGCCACAACACCACCGTCTCCCCCGCCTCCGGAACGGAACGGTTCCGGTGCCACTTCCGCAGCGAGGCGGGTGCGAAGCGGATCAGCGGGCGACCCCGGTCCAGCCCGCCCAGGCGCTGCAGCAGGCCCGCGCTCCACCGGGCGCGCAGGGCGGCGTCGACGAGCCCCGGAGCCAGCGGCAACCGGTGCGCCAGGTGCGCGGCCAGGGGCAGCCACCCGAACAGGTAGTGCGCACGGGGGCGGAGGCGGCCGCGGTAGTGCTCGTGGAGGAACTCCGATTTATAGGTGGCCATGTCGACGGTGACGGGGCATTCGGCGGCGCACGCCCGGCACGACAGGCACAGATCCAGCGCCTCCTCCACCTCGGTGGAGTCGAAACCGTCCGGCAGGGATTCGCCGCGGAACATCTCCGACAGCACCCGGGCCCGCCCACGGGTGGAGTGCACCTCATCACCGGTGATCTGGAAGGACGGGCACATCGCCCCCTCCTCCGAACGGCACGCCGACACCCCGACGCAGCGGTTGACGGCGTTGACGAAGGAACCGCGGTCGGTGCTGAACGCATGCGTCGGCGTGAGCTCGAAGGTGCGCTGGCCGGGGCCGGGGCGCAGGCGGTCGGTGAGGTTATCCGCCCACACCAGCACGCCGGGGTTGAACACCCGGCCGGGATCGAAGATGAGCTTGAACTCCTCGAAGGCGTCGCGCAGCGCCGGGGAGTACAGCTCGCGCAGCAGGGCGGAGCGCGCGCGGCCGTCGCCGTGCTCCCCGGAGAGCGAACCGCCGTGGGAGGCCACCAACCGGGCGGCGTCGACCATGAACTCCCGGAAGACGGCCACGCCCTCCTCGGAGTGGAAGTCGAAGCTGATGCGCACGTGCACACAGCCCTCCCCGAAATGGCCGAAGGGGATGCCGCGCAGGCCGTGGCGCTCCATCAGGGCGTAGAAATCCCGCAGGTAGTCGGCCAGGTGCCCGGGCGGCACGGCGGCGTCCTCCCAGCTGGGCCACGCCTCCCCGCCGTCGGGCAGACGCGTGACGATGCCCGCGGCCGCCTCCCGGATGCGCCACAACCCACGCAGCTCCTCGACGTCCGCGTAGACCGCCGCCGCCAACGTGTCGACGGCCGCGTCGGTCACCGCCGCCGCGCGCCGCTCGGCTTCCTCGAGGGTGGCGCCGGCGGTCTCGCAGTAGAGCCACCCGCCGGCGCCGGCGCCGGCGTCCACGCCGGGCAGGACGTCGCCGGCGTTCTCCTGGCCTGGCCGGGTACGCAGCGCGTCGATGAGATCCGCGCCCATGCCCTCCACGGTGGCCAGGCCGGGCAGGTCACGTTCCATCAACTCGGCGGCCGCCCGGGCGGCGTCGAAGATCGAGCGGAAGGCCAGCACCGCGAGGGCCGTGGCCTCCGGCGCCTCCACCAGTTTGACCGTCAGGCGGGTGATGATGCCCAGCGTGCCCTCGGAACCGGCGATCGCCTTGGCCGGATCCGCCAGCAGGTGGTGCAGCCCGTAGCCCGAGGCCTGACGCGGGAACCTGCCCAACTCGGTGCGCAGCAGCCCGGCGCTGTTCTCGGCCAGGCGGCGCAGCCGTGCGTCGATGTCCGCGTCGTCGCAGCCTTCCGAACTGACGGTGACCTCGCGACCGTCGGCGAGCATGAGCGTGACGTCGACGAGGTTGTCGGCCGCGGTGCCGTGGACCACCGAATGCGCCCCGCACGCGTTGTTGGACACCATCCCGCCGATGGTGCAGCGCGAATGCGTCGACGGGTCCGGCCCGTAGGTCAGTCCGTGCGGGGCGGCCGCGGCGCGCAGTGCGTCGCACACCACGCCCGGCTCGACCGTGGCGGTGCGCGCCACCGGATCCAGCCCGAGGATGCGGTTGAAGTACCGGGAGGTGTCGATGACCAGGCCCTCCCCGATCGCGTTGCCCGCCACCGAGGACCCGCCGCCCCGTGCGACCACCGGCCACCCCTTCTCCCCGGCGATCACGAGGCCGTCGCGGATGTCGTCGACCGTGCGCGGTTCCAGCACCGCGGCCGGCACCCGGCGGAAGACCGAGGCGTCCGAGGTGTACGCGGCACGCGTGGTCATGTCGGTGCGCAGACCGCTGCGGGCCTGGCGCGCGTGGATCGACGGCTCGGGCCGGTCGAAGCGGATGGCGTCCATGATGAGTCCTTCCGGTTGAAGCTCATGGTATCCACCCGCCGGCCGGGCCGTGCCGCAATGCGTGTGCCCCGGCCGTGATGGCCGGGGCACCTGGCTTCCTGGTCCGCGCGACTAGAATTCGACGACGGTGCGCAGCGTTCCGTCCGGATGGGAGAACTGCCCGGGCAGTTGCTCCAGCGGCACCGGCCCACCGAAGATCCGGTCGCAGGGCAGGGTGTGTCCCTCGGCGGCGAGGAACTGGACGGCCTCAGTCAGGTGCCGGGGTTCGAAGTTGTGCACGCCGGTGACCGTGCGCCACCCCCGCACCAGCCACTCGGGGTTGACCGCCACGTGGGGCCCGGGGGTCACGGTGCCGGCCAGCACGGCGGTGCCGCCGGTGTCCAGCGCCGCCAGGCACGCCTCGACGCCGGCGGTCGCCCCCGACAGTTCCAGGGACACGTCGACCGTGTGGGCGCCCCCGGGTGCGACGGTGGCGTCGGCGAGCGATTCGACGAGGTCGCGGCTCACGGGGTTCGGGTCGCAGGCGATGACGTGGGCGGCCCCGCGTGCCCGGGCGGCGGCCACCGCGATGATGCCGAGCATGCCGATTCCGTTGACCAGCACGCGGCGTCCCGTCAGATCACCGGCGGCCTCCAGGACCGCCATCACCGTGGCTGCGGCGCACCCGGCCGTCGAGGCGACGGCGTCGGGCACGTGGGCGGGAACCGGTTCGATCGCCTGGCCGGCCAGCAGATGAATGTGGCTGGCGTAGGTCCCCGACAGGGGCCAGTCCCCCTCGAAGGATTCATGGCCGGCCTTGCGGACGGTCTCGCACTTGGCGGTCAGACCGCGGAGACAGTTCGCGCAGCGCCCGCAGCTGGAGGTGACGGAGAAGACGACCCGCTCGCCCGGTTCGACGCCCGGCCGGCGGCTCTCGATGACCGTGCCCACCCCCTCATGGCCGAGGGTGGAGGGGCAGGCGCCGGAGCGGCGGCCGGAGACGGTGTGGCGGTCCGACCCGCAGATCGTCGCCGTGCTCAGGCGCACGAGCACCTCATCCTCACCGAGTGTGGGAAGGGCGATCTCGAGCAGCCGGAAGTTCCCGTCGCCCTGCCACACCTGGGCCCGGGCGGTGCTCACTTGTCCCCCAGCACGGGGTGGGCGGGCAGGTCCGCGACGGAATCCAGGATGAGGTCGGCGCCCAGTCCGGTGAAGTCCCCGGTGGTCAGATGGCCGGTGAGGACCCCGACGGAGGTCACCCCGGCGGCCTGGGCGGAGCGGACGTCGGCGGCGGTGTCGCCGGCGCTGATGACGACGGACGGGTCGTCGACCTCGAGGGTCTCCATGACCTTCTGGATCATGTGGGGCTCGGGACGACCGGCGGGGACCTCATCACCGCAGGACGAGGCGTCGAAGGTCTTCCCCTGCTCCCAACCCATGGCGGCGAGGATGAGGTCGGCGATCTCCCGGGAGAAACCGGTGGTCAGACCGACCTTGATGCCGCGGGAGCGCAGGGTGCGCAGGGCCTCCTCGACGCCGGGCAGCGGGGTGGGCGGGTTGGCGGTGTAGGTGCGGCGCAGTTCCTCACGGAACCACTCCCACGCCTTCTCGTGCAGCTCCCCGGTGACCTCCACCCCGCCGATACGCAGGAGGTTTTCGATGGCCCACTTCTTCTCGGTGCCCATCCACTCCTGGAAGGTCTCGTCGGAGTACCTCGCGCCTTCGCGCTCGGTGGCCTCGCGGAGCACGCGGTAGACCTCGTCCCGGTCGTTGACGGTGGTGCCGGCCATGTCGAAAACGGCAAGTTGGATCATGGGATATCTCCTGGTAATCGGGTTTGGGGTGGGTTAACGGACGATCCGGCGCAGCCACATGGACAGGCCCTCGACGATCAGCACGACGGCGACCATGAGGAGAAGGACCATCGTGACCACGTCGAACTGGTTGATGCGGGAGGCGTTGAGCAGCAGGAAGCCGATGCCTCCGGCGCCCACGACACCGAGCAGGGTCGCGGAGCGGATATTCGTGTCGAGCAGGTACATCGTGTGGGCGACGAAGGCCGGGGCGGCCTGCCGGATGGTCGCGGAGAAGAACACCTGGACCGCGGAGGCGCCGGCGGTGCGTTGCGCCTCCTGCACCTCGACGTCGGTCTCCTCGAGAGAATCGGCGATCAGTTTGGACAACAGACCCACGGCGCCGACCGCCAGGGCGAGGGTGCCGGCCACCCCGCCCAGCCCCGAGATCACCACGAAGATGATCGCCAGGATCAGCTCGGGGATGCCCCGGACGACGACGATGATGGTGCGGAAGAAACCGTAGACGTATTTATTGGTCACGACGTTGCGGGCGGCGAAGATTCCGATCGGGATCGCCAGGACCGCACCGATCAGCGTGGCCGCCAACGCGATCTGAATGGTCACCAGCAGCTGCTCGATCAGCACTGACATCGAGCCACCCGCGGACGGCGGGAAGAACAGCGCCAGGGTCTCCGGGAGGTTGACCAGGCCCTGCCACAGGGACGACCAGGAAATGTCGACCCGCCACAGAGAGAGCAACGTGAAGACGATCAGGATCGCGACCGTCGCGAAGCGCTGGAGGCGGGCCATGGTCCACGGCGGGGTGAGCGTGACGTCATTGCCGCCGGGTTCGCGGCCCTGGTTGAACATGCGGTCGACCCAGGTGCCACCGGAGACGCCACCGTCGGCGCGGCGCATGAGCGCCGCCCGGATGGAACCGGAGATCAACTCGATGACGATGCACAGGAGCAGCACGAGGATGGCCAGGGCCATGCCACGCTGGTAGTTGAGGGTGCGCAGCGAGTCGGCGATGGCGAGGCCGATGCCCCCGACGCCCACGTAACCGAGCAGCACGGAGGTGCGCAGGTTGATGTCGAAGCGGTGCAGGGCGGTGGCGATGATCTGCGGCATGAGGACCTGCGGGATCGCGGCGGTGATCTGCTGCCTGCGGCCCGCGCCGGCCGCCGCCATCGACTCCCGGGGCCCGTCGTCGAGTTCCTCGATGGCGTCGGCGTAGAGCTTGGCCACCATGCCGACGGAGTGGATGCCCATGGCGAGGATGCCGGCGGTGGCGCCGAGGCCGAACATGCGCAGGAAGATGATGGCGAGCACGAGGTCCGGGATGGCACGTGCCAGCACGGTCAGGGCGCGAGCGGCGCCCTGGGAGAACCGGCCGCGGGTGGTGGGGCGGGCGGCGGCCAGCGCCACCGGGATGGACAGCACGACGGACAGTGCCGTGGCGAGGAACACGATCGCCAGGGTCTCGAAGATCAGCCCGAGGGTCTCCCCCAGCGGCGGAAAGTCCAGCGGGAACATCCGGCCGACGAAGTTGACGGCATTGTCGAAGGAGTTGGCGATGGTGGCGACGTTGATGCCGAGGGCGTTGATCGACCAGACGCCTCCCACCACCAGGAGGGCCAAGACCGCCAGCGCCACGATATTGCCCGGCTGAGGCCGGGGTTTCTGCGGCACCTGGGGCGCCTGCGGTGAAGGCGCGATGACGGTGCTCATCAGGCCACCCCGGCTTCATTGCGATGGACCTCGTGGTCCATTCCGGACACGCTGGAGTAGATCCTGGACGCCTCCTCCGCCGACAGGCCGTCGGTGGGCTGGTCCAGGACGACTTTGCCGCTGCGCAGCCCGACGATCCGGTCCGCGAAGTCGATGGCCAGCTGAACCTGGTGGAGCGAGGAGATGACGGTGAGGTTGTCCTCCTCGGAGATCTGGCGCAGCAGGTTGATCACGTCACGGGAGGAGACGGGGTCGAGGGAGGCGACCGGCTCGTCGGCGAGCAGGATCTTCGGGTTCTGCATCAGGGCCCGGGCGATGGCGACGCGCTGCTGCTGGCCACCGGAGAGGGTGTCGGCGCGCTGGTAGGCCCGGTCCGCCAGTCCCACCCGGTCGAGTTTCGCGAGGGCCTCGCGCCGGACCTCCCTGGGGTACATCATCAGCGACAGGCGCGGTCCCCGGAGCGAACCGAGTCGGCCGGTGCAGACGTTCTCGAGAACGGACATCGGCCCCACCAGGTTGAAGTTCTGGAAGATGACGCCGACGTCCCGGCGCAGGCCCCGCAGTGCCTTTTCGCGCAGGCCGGACACCTCCTGGCCGAGCACCCGGATGCTGCCGGTGGTCGGGGCCTGGAGACCGTTGATGTGGCGCAGCAGGGTCGACTTGCCCGATCCGGACAGGCCGAGCAGAACCGTGATGCCGCCCGTCTTCAGACCGAGGGTCACGTCGTCGAGGCCGAGTACCCCGCCCCCGAAGTCCTTGGTCACGTTGTTGAGCTGCACGGCGTAGATGTCGTCGACCTCTCGCTGGAATTCCACGGAATTGCGGTTGCGGTTGCGGTTGTCGTTGCTCATGTCAGTTGTCCTTCCGACTCTTCGAGTTCCGGTTATCCGACGTTCCGGCAGGCTTCGGCGTCGGTGACGGCGCAGATCTCGCGGATGGGATCGAAGTCGGAGTCGTCGACCGGAACGAAGCCGTACTCGATCTCCTCCGGCAGGACGCAGTCCGCCTCGGACTCGCAGACGCCCGCCTCGACGAGCGCCGGCTTGTTCGCCTTCTCGCGGATGATCTGGGCGATCCGCTCACCCTGCTCCTGGCCCAGCGAGTCGTAGTTGACGGTGATCGGATCCTCGGTGATCGGCTCGGATTCCCAGACCGCACGGAGGGAACCGGGTTCGACCTGTCCGGAGGTCTCCAGGGTGTTGAGCATCGTGTCGTGGGCGAAGGCCGCGTCACAGTTGCCGGAGTCCAGGGACAGCAGCGAGGCGTCGTGGCCGCCCGCCAGCACCTGGGTGATGTCATTGTCCATGTCGATGCCGGCGTCGACGAGTCCCTTCATGGGCACGAGGTAGCCGGAGGTGGAGGCGGCGTCGACGAAGCAGACGGTCTTGCCGCGCAGATCGTCGGCGGTCTCGATGTCCGAGTCCTCACGGACGTAGGCCAGGGCGGTGTAGGCGGGCGGCTCATCCGGGTCGTTGGTCGGGGAGGCCACCGGCTCCATGTTGACGCCCGAGTCCTTGCCGATCACGTAGGAGAAGGGGCCGAAGGAGGCGACGTCAATCTGGCCGGCACGCATGCCCTCGATGACGGCGGCGTAGTCGGAGGCGTTCTGGAACTCGACGGTGGCGCCGGTCTCCTGCTCGAGCAGGTCCGTGATCTTCTCGAAGGAGGTCGAGAGGGAGGCGGAGGATTCCGACGGGACGGCGGCGAAGGTGATCGTCTCCCCGGTATCGGCGGAGCCGCAGGCGGTGAGAAGGCCGGCGCCGGTGGTGATGGCGGTGAGGGTGATGACGCCGCGGAGGACGGAGTTTCTGGGCATGGGTGTGCCTTTCAATGTCAGGAAGGAGACGGAGGGTCGATCGAACGAGGCTCACGGACGGCTCGGGAAAGCGCGGGGAGGTCGAAGTGGATGACCGAAACCCATCCGTTCTCGGTGGGCTCTTCCTGCATTGTGGCGACCAGAAAAGAACTTGTCTAGTCGAGCTACAAGTATTCATGTACAAGCAACCCTGCAGACCAAAAAGTTCAATTCTGTTCACCTGTCAGAAACCGGGAATCTCCCCTCCCGTGAGGGCCAGGTGCCCGATCCCGAAGGACAAGGTCATGCCGATTCCCGAGGTCACGACGGCGATCGTGGTGCGGGAATCGGGGCGCTCAAGCACGAGGTTGGTGTCGGGGGAGTCCGCGTAGCGCCCGAGCCAGCGCTGGCGGACGACGGGACGCTCCACCCCGAGCAGAGCCGTGGAGCGGTCAATCAGCAGGTCCGCGACAGCTTCGCCGATGAAGGGCTCCGGACTGAGGGAGTAGGCGTGGGAATCTCCGACGAGCAGCCCCTCCGGGATGCCGGTGGCCATGAGGTTGGCGATGCAGTTGACGAGCCCGGGCTCCCGCTCCGCCAGTTCGGCCCGGAGTGCCGGCACCGAGGGCATGGCGGCGAAACCGTCGTAGCGCGCCAGGGACGTTCCGGTGAGCATGGCGAGGTCCTGGCGGATGCGCCCGGGACGTTCGAGCAACGCCATGGCCAGGGTGCACACGCGCACGTTGTGGCGCTCCGCCAGCTGCGGGAACAGTCCCATCAGCTCGAAGCCGGGGCAGACCACCACCTCTGCGGCCGTGAAGTCTCCGCGGGTCGTCGCGACAACGCCGTCCCCCACTGCGGTGACCCGGGTGTTCCAGCTGAACTCCACCCCCGCGCGGGCCAACCAGGCGGCCAACGTCGGCGCCACCTCGCGGGGATTGACGCGCATGTCGAGGGGCAGGTGGGCCCCTCCCACCGCCGGCAGGTCGGGATTGCCGAGCCCGGCCGCCATCTCCTCACCCGTGAGGAGCTCCACCTCCCCGTCCCGGTGTTCCGCGAATTCGCGCAGCACCTGCAGCTCGAGCTCGGTCATGGCGGGGATGTGGGTGCCTGATTCGGCGGCCCAGAAACCGGCGGCGCGCGCGGCCCGGAGCCAGCCCTCACGGGCGTGGCGGGCGGTGTCCTGGATGATGTCGGCCTGTCCGGTGAAGCACGCGTGACCGAAGTTCTGGATGGAGGACCCGACCGGCCGGTCGGAGCTGTCGATCACATGGACGGAACGCCCCTGTTCATGGGCGAGAAATGCAGTGGCGAGCCCGAGAATGCCGGACCCGACGACGATGAGGTCGGAGGAATGAGTCATGCGTCCATCATGCGGTCTTGGTGGGAAAGATTCCTACCCGACTAGACAAGTTAACCCAAAATTCATTTTTACCGCGGACAAGTGCCCCTCAACCAACGCATTGAGCCGTTGTGCCCCTCTCTCAGCAGGGGATCTTCCGGGGGAAAGAGCGAACTTTCCATAACTCTCGCGCCACTTGTCCAGACAGCGTAAGGTTTGTTGACCAGAGAGGGTTCCCATCAACCGGAGGAGATTCAGGTGACCACAGTTCGTCTGCAGCAGTACGAGGAAATCGCCGCATTCCTGCGAACCGCGATCCGCGACGGGGACTACGCCCCGGGTGACCCCATCCCGAGCGAGGCGGACCTGTGCCGCAGATTCGACAGCGCCCGGGGCACCGTCCGCCAGGCGATCGCGACCCTGCGTACCGAGGGGTTGATCTCCTCCGGTCAGGGGCGGCGCTCGCGGGTGCTCGCCACCGTCCCCTCCCAGTCCTTCGACGTCGTCATCTCCTTCACCCAGTGGTGCCGCAATTCGGGCATCATCCCAGGCCAGCAAACCCAGTGGGTCACCCGTAAGCCTGCCGACGCCGCCCTGGCCGCAGCGCTCGACATACCCGATCGTGGACCCGTGGTTTCGCTGCTCCGCCTCCGCCTCATGGACGGGACCCCCGCAATGGTGGAGCGGTTGAACTACCCGTTGGAGGTGGGTCACCACATCCTCAGCTTCGACCCCGACAGCGGCTCCATTTACCAACGGCTTCTCGACTGCGGGGTGGACATCAACCACGCCACCCGCACCATTGACGCCATCGGCGCCGACGCGGAGGACGCCGCCCTCCTGCAGGTTCCGGAGGGCACTCCCCTGTTGCGCGTGCGTCGTCGCGCATTCACCAGCGAAGGCACCCCCATCGAATCCTCCGATGACCGTTACCTGCCCGGGAAGGTGAGCTTCACCCTCAATTCAGCCCGGGGAAACCCTTCGGCGGTGTCGATGATCTCGGGCGCACCCTCCCGGTAGACGGTCCTCCCGCGCCGGGCCTGAACCGAACACACCGGGAGAAGACACCGGGCCTGCGACAAGCCGATATGATCGCTCCAGCCATCCTTGCCCGCGCCGGTGCGGTGCCCCACCCCGCTGGGAACCTCCGGCCATGAGTCCAGCACCCGGAAGTGAACCGTGAACCCCACCCGCCCGCCGCAGCAGCACGCGGAGATCGCCGCCTGGCTGCGGGAGGCGATCGCCACGCGCGCCTTCGCGCCGGGCGACCCACTGCCCTCGGAGGCACAGCTGTGCGAGCGCTTCGGCTCCTCGCGGGGGCCGGTGCGCCAGGCGATGGCCACCCTGCGTTCGGAAGGGTTGATCTCCTCCGGCCGGGGCCGGCGCTCCACGGTGCTGGAAACCACGCGGACCGAAACCTTCGAGACCACCATCTCCGCCACCGCCGCCTTCCGGCGGCTCGGGGTGGAGCCGGGACAGCAGACCCAGTGGGTGGCCCGGGGCCCCGCGCCCGCCGACGTCGCTGCTGCGCTCGCGGTTGCCGAGGGCGAGCCGGTGGTCTCCGTGCACCGGCTGCGCCTGGCCGACGGGGAGCCGGTGCTCGTCGAGCGCCAGCACTACCCCCTGGAGATCGGCCGCCACCTGCTCGATTTCGACACCGACGCCGGTTCCGTGCACCGTCACCTGCTGGACCGTGGCGTGGACTACGACAATCTGAGCCGTTCCTTCGACGCGTTGGCTGCCGGGGACGACGACGCCCGCCTGCTCGGGGTGCAGGCGGGCTCTCCCCTGCTGCGGTTGACGCTGCGCGCGTTCACCCGCGCCGGGAAGCCGGTGGAGTTCTCCGACTACCGCTACCGCAGCGACCGGGTGAACTTGGGGGTCAACACCGTGCGCGGCAATCCGTCACCGCTCTGGCTGGAAATCACCCGTTGACGCGCCGGCCGGCGACCCGGACCGCGATTGTCGTCGACGTCCGCGACACACCCGGGGCGATGCTCCCGGCACAGACGGGCGGAGCCGTGGGAACCGATCATGTTCTGCCTTCCATATCCTGCACTGATGTTGTGACGGCCCGACGATCCTAGAAACGGATCGCCATGCGGCCGTCGACCTTGCCCTGACGCAGACTCTCGAAGACGTCGTTGACGTCGTCGAGAGTACATTCCTTGACCGTGGGATGGATACTTCCCCGGGCGAAAAAATCGAGCGCCTCGACCATGTCCTGGCGGGTGCCCACCAGGGAACCCCGGATGGTCAGCCCCTTGAACACGATGTCGAAGATCGGGGCCGGGAAATCTCCCGGCGGTAGACCGATGAAAACGATGGTCCCGCCCTTGCGGGCCATGCCGATCGCCTGGCCGAAGGCTGCCGGGTGCACGGCGGTGACCTCCACGCCGTGGGCGCCGCCGTCGGTGTAGTCAACGACCGCCTGGACGGGGTCGGTCTCTGCGGCGTTGACGGTGAACTCGGCACCGTGCCTGCGGGCCAGCTCCAGCTTGTCCTCGGTGACGTCGACGGCGATCACGCGCATGCCCATCGCCGCCGCGTACTGGACGGCGATGTGCCCGAGGCCGCCGACCCCGGAGATGACCATGAACTGGCCGGGCTTGGTGTCGGACATCTTCAGCCCCTTGTACACGGTCAGACCCGCACACAGGATGGGAGCCGCCTCGACCGGGTCCATGCCCTCCGGGATGCGGGCGCAGTAGCGGGTGTCCACGAGCATGTACTCGCCGAAGGATCCGTTGGTGGTGTAGCCGCCGTATTCGGCCTCATTGCACAGGGTCTCCCGGCCGGTGCGGCAGAATTCGCATTCCCCGCAGGCCGACCACAGCCAGGCGTTGCCGACAATGTCACCGACCTTCACGGCATGCTCACCGGGTCCGAGCTCGACGACCTCACCGACGCCCTCGTGACCGGGGACGAACGGCAGCGGCGGTTTGACGGGCCAATCCCCTTCGACGGCGTGCAGGTCGGTGTGGCAGATCCCGGAGGCCTGGACCTTGACCAGCGCCTGGTTGCGGCCCGGCGCGGGAAGGTCAATCTCCTGGACGGTGACGGTGGGACCGAATTTTTCGACGACGGCGGCGGTGAATCGTTCGGGGGTGACGGTCATGCTGCGCTCCTGGTGATGGAGAATGTTGTGTTCTCCGTCTCACCCTAGCCTAAATATGTGTTAAACCACAGAAAATGCTGAGGTTTCCCTCAGAAAACCCTCACTGCCCCGAAGGTACCGAATACCGCAGGAGAACCCCGCCGGAATCCAGCGGCCGCGCC